>JAGLPP010000162.1 GCA_023137315.1 Bacteriovoracaceae bacterium | reverse complement strand
AGAAACGGAGAAAAAATGAAGTTGACCGACCCAATTCTAAATAAACTTGAAGGGCAAAGGGAAAAGATTGGAGAGCTTCTTCTAAAGCACACGTCTCTTACAGAAGAGCAACTTGCAAGTGCAGTAAAGCAACAGGAAGAAACCGGCATGCTTCTTGGGGAAATCCTCATCAAGAAAAATTATATCCATCCACACGATATCGTAAGAGTCATCTGCCACCAAGTCGAAATCCCATACGTATCAGATATCAAGGTTGATGAAATTAATCCGAATATAACCGGTGATATACCCATCAACTATGCCAAGATGCACGAAATTTTGCCAATTCTTGAAACTGATGAATCAGTTACAGTTGTCACAACAGACCCCTTTAATTTTGACTCAATCAATGATCTTCGTGACATTTTCAAAAAGGAGATCAAGCTACTCGTCTCATCCCCACTTAAAGTAATGGATGCCATTAACAGGGTCTACGAAAAGGCAAATAAAAATCTGGTTGACTCCCTCGAAGAGGAATTCGGAGAAAATCTTGATTTGGACGGACCTATTGATATTCTTGATGCAGGTGCAGATGAGGCCCCGGTCATCAAATTCGTCCACTCCATCATTTTTCGCGCAGTAAAGGAAAAAGCTGGTGACATCCACATTGAGCCCTATGAAAAAGATGTCGTATACCGTTTCCGCATCAACGGCGTAATGAGAGAAATCCTCCGTCAGCCTCTTGCAACCCATATGGCAGTTTCCTCAAGAATCAAGGTTATGGCCAAACTCGACATCGCAGAAAAAAGACTTCCCCAGGATGGAAGAATTCCCATAAAAATGGCCGGAAAGGATATTGATATCCGCCTTTCAACCGTTCCAATCCAAAACGGTGAACGAATTGTCATGAGAATTCTTGAAAAAAGCAATACCGTCCTTCAACTTGCAAAACTTGGTTTTCGCGGTGATGTCCTCGACGAACTCGATGAACTATGTAAAAGAAAACATGGTATCGTCTATGTTACCGGGCCAACTGGTCATGGTAAATCAACCAGTCTTTTTGCCATGCTTGACCAGATGAATACTCCTGATAAAATGATCATCACAGTGGAAGATCCTGTGGAATATGAGCTTCCTGGAATCTCACAGATACAGGTAAATCATAAAATAGATCTCTCCTTTTCCAGGGCCCTAAGATCAATTTTACGTCAAAATCCCGATGTCATAATGGTTGGTGAAACAAGAGATTATGAAACCGCAGAAATGGCAATCCAGGCATCACTTACTGGTCACTTTGTACTTTCCACACTTCATACAAACGATGCAACCTCAGCTCCAACACGATTGATTGATATGGGGGTGCAACCATTCTTAATCTCCTCATCACTGATTGCTGTTTTAGCACAAAGATTGATTCAAACACTTTGTGAAAATTGCAAGGAGCCGATTGAAGCAGGCGACCTCGAAAAAGAACTTCTCGGAGTTTCACGAATTCCACCAAACGCCACCCTCTTCAAGGCAGTCGGCTGCCCTAAATGCAACGATTACGGTTACGGTGGAAGAACAAGTGTTTGCGAACTCCTGTTGATCACCGACGAAATAAGAAAGCTTATTGTTCTACAGGCTGATTCTACTGAAATCAAAAAGGCGGCCATCGCTGCAGGAATGAAAACACTTCGACAGGACGCACTCGAAAAAGTATACAGCGGAATTACATCAATTGAGGCCATGCAATTTGCAATCAATGTTGAAGAAGATAGCGCGGAGACAACGGAATAAATGGCACTTTTTAAATACAAGGGCATGAACGCCCAGGGAAATGAAGTCAAATCAACCATCACTAGCGAATCACTGGCACTGGCGAAGAATAAACTTAGAGGCCAGGGGATCATGCTAATTGAGATAAAGGAACAAAAAGCAGACACACACAAAAAAAAATCAACAATCTCCATCATCAAATCAATTTCCATCTCAGATATCGCTTTAATGACACGCCAACTTGCCACACTCTTAAAAGCAAAAATCCAGATTGTCGAAGCACTCTCCGCTCTGGTCGATCAAACAGAGAATCCACACATGAAAGCGGTCCTTGCCGAGATCAAGCAAAAAGTTAATGAGGGCAGCTCTCTCGCCAAGGCTTTCTCCGACTATCCCAACGTATTCACAAACGTCTATATCAACATGGTCGATGCAGGTGAATCCTCAGCAAATCTGGAGATCGTCCTTTTGAGACTGGCTGAATTTACGGAAAATCAGGTAAAACTAAAAAACCGTATCAAAAACGCCATGATCTATCCGCTGCTTATGGCAACTTTCGGCATGATCATGATGATCATCATTTTCACATTTGTCATACCGAAAATTACAAAAATATTTGTCCAGATGAAAAGAACCCTGCCAATCCCCACTCAGATTGCAATACTGATCTCCGATATCATAAAGGGATACTGGTATATTCTGATTATCGGTGCCTTCTTGATTTATTGGCTTTTTAAAAAATATATCCACTCAAAAAACGGGGAAAAACGCTGGCACAAATTTCTTCTTGCCACGCCGTTATTGGGAAATCTGATAACAATGATTAATGTCAGTCGCTTTTGCTCAACTTTGGCCACTCTCCTGAATTCCGGCGTTCCGATCCTTACATCAATAAAAATTATTCAAAATCTTATATCCAATGTACATATGAAAGCAGCAGTCAGTGATGCCAAACTATCTGTGGCCGAAGGTGCCTCAATGACTGGGCCGCTTGTAAAAAGCGGACTTTTCCCGTCCATGGTTACTCACATGATTCTACTCGGGGAACGATCCGGCGAACTTGAACCAATGCTGAAAATCATCGCAGAAAATTATGAAGATCAGGTTAACACAAGACTTTCTGGACTAACCTCGGTCCTTGAGCCTATAATGCTCATAGTGATGGGATGTGCCGTGGCATTTATTGTTTTTTCGGTTGTAATGCCCATGATGGAACTCAACACAATAAGATAACTCGGAGTGAAAAAATGAAGAATCAACAAGGCTTTTCATTGATTGAAATCTTGATTGCCCTGACTTTGTTGGCACTAATAGGAACATTCGTAGGCAGCAAGATTTTCGACAGCTTAAGAGATGGTAAAATCAATGTTGCCAGGACTCAGATGGGAACATTAGCACAATCATTAAAGGCATTCAGACTCGATTGTGGACACTATCCAACTGGCGAAAACGGACTTCAGGCACTTGTTGAAAAACCATCAGGTGGAAAAGAATGCAAACGTTATAATCCAAATGGCTATCTTGAAAATGAAATACCACTTGACCCGTGGGATAACGAGTATACATATGAATCAGATGGCAGAAAATTTTCCATCAAATCATTCGGCCCCGATGGTCTTGAAGGTGGCGAAGGAAGAGATGAAGCAGATATCATTTTTCCTGAAAAACGAAGAAAATAAATCCAATAACAATGCAGGCTTCAGTCTGATTGAAATCCTGGTGGCCGTCGTATTGGCCGCCTTTCTTTTTTCATTTGTCATCAGCTCCATAATGGACACAAGAAGGGATATGGAAAAATCGTTGACGGATATCGAACGTGCCATCAGGTACGCTTCAGACGAAGCATCCATCCGCAACGTGATCACCCGTATTCAATTCTGTCTAGACAAAACACCCCAGGAACTCACAGTGGAGTACGGACCGGATGACTCTTTTGTTTTACCAATCAGTGATCTTGAACTTCTAACCCAAAGTTCATTAAGCCTCAAAGAACAGGAACAATATGAAAAATCACTGAAAGATATAAGCAAAAACTTCAATCCAATTCCTGAATTTTCCGACGGCCCGATACAGCTTTCAGACAACATTCGCATTATCGGCGTAGGAACAACATTAATCAATCATCTTATTTCCAATTTCTACGCAACCGTATACGTTTATCCCACAGGTGAAAAAGACGGTGCTATAATAATACTTGCCTCCCGGGAAGAAGTGATAAGCTTGGGCATCTCACCTTTCGGCTACGAGATTGAAAGAAATTACAAGATAATAGAAGATGTCGCAGACGAGGAATTGGAAACCAGACAGGTTGAACTGGCCAAGGAGTTATACAAGGAATGGTTAAAATAAATACCAACCATCACCAAAACAGCGGAGGTTTTGCCCTTCTTGAAGTTCTTATCGCAACCTTGCTCTTTGCACTTTTTGCCGCTGTTTTTGTAAATTCACAAAGCACCAATATCAACATATCGCTCAGCCTTGATGATGAAGTCAGACTCAAGGAACTTGCTCAGATGAAGCTGAATGAAATCATCCTGAACCCGCCTGATCTGACCAAGTCACTAACCATGACCGCAAAAATAAAAACTTTCGAAAATTACATTGACTACGAATACAAGATTGAATGGAAAAATTTTGAAATCCCTGATATGGAAAAAATCAAGGGAAACGAGGAATCAAATGAGGAAAAACCAAGCTCACCGTTTGAGAAAATCCTCTACGAACAGATTAGTTCGAATTTAAAAGAACTCATCTGGCAGGTAAGGGTCACTATTACAAATAAACAAACGAAATACCATTATTCAATATCAACATGGATTCTGAATAATGACGCAAAGGTAACAATAGGCAAATTATGAACGAAGGCCGCTCAAAACAAATCCTTCGCTCACAGGATGGTCTCACCCTGCTGGAAATTCTTATTGCCATTACTATAATGACTTTTTTGATCGTTGGAGTTTACACCTTCACAAATACCGGAATTGACCTTAAAAACCGTACAATCAAGTTCAACAGAAACAAACTCCAGGTGGAAGCTGCCCTATACCGCATTGATCAGGATTTTACCCACATCTACAACCCACTTTTTTATACATCATTAAAAAAGAAAAAAAATCAGACTATCAGCAGCGATACTCCAGATGATGAATTTGAAAGCAGATTTGAACCAACCGAACGCTTTCCACTCATTACAAAAGATGGACTACTGGTTCCTATAATTGACAACCCTGACAAAAAAACACTTATCTTCATGAGCGGAGTAAACAAACGCAAAACACAAAACTCCAAACAGTCCAGTTACTCCTGGATAAAATACGTGCTTCGAAGCTCTACTGCCGTTGATGATGATAAAAACCCGCACGGACCTAACGAACTTATAAGATATTATTCACCAGCAGACCCTTATGCTCCTGATTTCGACTGGGATTCCATAAAACCGGCAATAATGCTTCGAGATATTAAATCTTTTGAAATCCTCTACTGGGATGAGGCCAAGGAAAAATTTGTGGAAAGACTCCGGGAACTGGATGACAAAAATATTCTCAGGAGTATCAAAATCAAACTTACCCTCATTTACAAGAACAAGTCGGAATACAAACATGAAAGAATATTCCGTTCAATCTGGCCATTTTTCAACTCCATTGTTGACGAAAAGGACATGAATGAAAAAGAAGATAACGATGAAAAATAGAACCTGCCGCAAAAAAAACCGTGGAGTGGCAACCATTCTGGTCCTGTCTTCAATTGCAATCCTTTCTTTTGTAATATACGAATTTGCTTTCGAGTCACAACTTACAAATTTCCGCATTAAAGGGCAGCAACACAAACTCAAAGCACGTATGAATGCCGAGGCCGGACTGAGATTTGCGATGGCTAAACTCAAACTCTACCGCGAAGGGTATAATTTGATTGAAAAAGACACAAAGATCAAGGATATGATTTCTCCGGAGATTCTCGAATCCATCATCACAACACCTTTTGTATATCCAATTCCGCTATCCAAAGATGCAAATTTGATTCAAAAAAATGCTATAGCGGATTTTGAAAAAAATAATCTTATCGAAGGTGGAATTTCCGTCGAAATCTCTCCTGTTTCAGGCTTTCTGAATCCAAACAACATGCGCGTCAAAAAAGCGGACGATATGGACGAAACGGGCCACACCTCTGAAGATGAAAACAAAACAGACGACCAAAAACTACATTCCTACGTAGAGCAGGAGATTTTAAGGGCCATGGAAAATGCTTTCGAGGAAAAAAAAGAAAAAGACGAGAATTTTAATTCACTATATGGGGACATTGAACCAAAAATCCTGATAAAAGAGTTAAAATACTATGTCACAAACAAGGAAGACTTTAAAGATTCCGAAAGAGGTGAAGTTGAAGGTATATATTTTCAAAAGGGGATAACCCCCAAACACGGCCCATTAACCTCCATCTCCGAGCTTTATTTACTTGAAGGTTGGAAAGATGATTTAGTTGAACTTATAAAAGACCGTTTAACTGTCCACGAAGTATCCATTATTCCACTAAATAAAATAACCGAATCCCAGCTTAAAATTCTTTTCCCGGTGATTGAAGATGAGCAAATCAAGGAATTTTTTAAATATCGCGACGGTACCCCGACTGGAAATGAGGATCCGGACAATCCTGAAGACCTGACCCCGGCCCCCTTCAAATCCGAGGCTGATTTCAAGGCACTCATCGTGGATCGCCTGGGAATCGTAGATGAACAGGGATATACATCGCGTATGGAAGAGCTAAAAAAGGCAGGACTCGTTCTTGGGGTGGCAGGAAAGCTGTTTAGAATAAGTTCCATGGGAACCTTTAATGATTCCGTCCATACCATCAACGCCTATGTGGATCTGCCTTTAAAACCAGTTCCTACGCCAACACCTACCCCAACCCCAATGACGCCACCAAAGGAAACAACGGCAAAATCCGATACAACTGGAGAAGTAAGCACACCTGATGCCGAAAAAACTCCCCCCCCGCAAGAACTTCTTGAACCAAGAGTTATTGAGATTATGTAATCATTCTGATAAAATTTACCTTATATGGATATATTATCAATTGATCTTGGCCACTACTCAGTTAAATTTCTGGAACTAACCCATGAGAGAAAAAATATTTCCCTTAATTACTTTCACGAAATTCCACTGAGTCACGCGAGAAAACACCTTAGTGATGACAAATCAATACAGGAACTACAGCTTGAAATTATAAAAAATTTCATGGAACAAAGGCCTTCCACGGCAAGAGTCATTTATCAAATTCCAGATAAAATTATCACAACAAGATACATTCAATTACCAGTTACAAAGAGAAAAAAGGCAGAGATGATGATTCCATTCCAATTGGATGAAAATCTCCCATTCCAAATATCACAAGCGCATCATACTGGTATCATATACAAGACTCCAAAAGGAATGGCATCGATCATAGGTATCTCAAAGCTTGACGATTTTGATCCATTTTACGCTGAACTTTCTTCAAGAAATATTCTGCCAAACGTGCTTACAAATGAACTTTTTTCACTTCACTCATACCTGAAACTTGCAGACAACCTTGGAATAAGAAAAAGTTTTATGACAGGTCCATTTTGTGTTCTGGACATTGGACATGATTCAACAAAGGCATACTTCTTCCACAAGGGCAATGTTGTCTCCAATCATGTTTGCAATGTGGCCGGCTCAAAAATTAACGACATAATCGCCAAAACCTATGGAATTTCCGAAGAAGAAGCAGTCAAATACAAGCACAAAAATTGCTTCTTTTTGACATCCAAACAGTACGATGATGTCAATGAAGACCAACAAGAATTTGCCAAACTCATGAAACAAGGCATGTTACCACTTTTACAGGATCTTAAACGATGGCTTCTTGGTTTCCGTATCAAACAGGGAGAATCTCTAAATACGATTTATTTGACCGGAGGTACATCCAATATCAAAAACATTGACAATTTTATTGCCGAAGCGGTTGGATGTAATGTCACCAAATTAAATCTTTTCGACTTCAATAGAAAGCAAAAAATAGAAATTACGCCGGAAAAAAAAGCTTCAGGAAACATCTGCATTCTCATGGGATTCTCCCTTGCTTCAAAAATTCCACCTGCCAATTTTTTGAAAGGGGCCTACTCTCCATCATCATCAACAACTCTACCGCTTCACTCCGCGGTTTTTCTTGGAGTTCGTATTGCCGCAGTTTGCCTGCTTTTGATTCTCGCGATGGCCGTGGAAAAAACCATTTTATCACGCGATGACAAACAACTCTCAAATCATTTACGTGTCATGCTGAAAAAACCTGCTATCGGCATATCGGTCAAAAACCGAAATCTACTGAAACGATCCCCTGAAAAACTTCTTACATTGATGAAAAATAAAAATAATAAAATTAAACGTGAAATTGAAACTGTCATGGAGGCACTTTCCCTCAACGCCATGGAACCTCTTTCGAATCTCTCCAAAATTATTACCCGCGATATTAATGTTGAAATGGTTTCATATGAAAGCAGCAAGGAAAGCCTGTCAGCCACATTTAAATCCGAAAAAAACGAAGAACTCATAAAACTGAAAAGTTTGCTGGAATCATCCAAATTCAATAACGCAAAAATCATATTGGATAAAAAAAGAAAAAACCTTTCCATGAGTCAAGTGGAGTAAAACTGTGAACAAGATTATGACACTTCTCAAAAATATCGATCTGTTTGTTTTTGCAAAACTGGATTCGTTCAAGTCATCCGAAGCCTACCAAAAGACAATCAATTTCGTATCCTCTTTCACGGAATCGCAACAAAAGATGATATACAACCTGATGGCCGTATTAATTGTAATTCCACCTATTGCAATTTTTCTTCTATTGGGATTAGACACTTATTTTGCCAAAAACAGCGTCCAAACCAAAAAAGAAATTTTAGACCATATTCACAGTTACATGCACCAAAAAGACAGATTGACGAGAATTGGCAACACGGTGTTTTCACTATCTGCTCCAACCTCCACAAACGACTTACAAAAAAAAATCAGAAGTATCGGCGTAAACGAAAATAAACTGACTGTTAAAAATTTTAAAAAAGCGGCATCCACAAGCTCAAAAAACATTACCAGCATAGAGGCCAATGTAACCTTCAATGACCTCACCATGGAAGAACTCGAAAAACTCCTGACAGGTCTGACTATCAAACAAAAAATGCGTATCAGCAATCTTGAGATAAACAAAAAAAAGGAATTTCTGAAAGGTAGCATCAATATCATGCAATACGGAAAAAATAAAAAATGAAAAAAAAAGTACCCGAAAATTTCTTACCTGACGAAATTTATGAACAATCTAATTTTCCCACCAAGAGAATTATTTCAATATGTCTTTTATTCGTTTTCGCCGGCCTTTTTTTCAATTTCCCAATCAAGGAAACAATAAGAGGTTCTTTCATCAAAGGCATCAACTCATTCAAGGCATGTCCAATCTCTTACGAGGATATTGAAGTTTCATTTTTTCTTCCCAAGATTATTATAAAAAAACCATCCATCTCAAGCATCTGCTTTAAACCAGCCTCTAAAAACCTGAATTTGAATGATGTAATCATCCGCCCCTCCATTCCAAGCTTTTATCCGCCTGGAGTCAGACTGTACGCCAGTATCAAACATGATAAAAGCTCAATTGGAATATATCCATCCATGTCATGGGGACAGATCGACATAAAAATACCAAAGTCCAATATTAATGCCTCACTACTGGCCTATCTCACAGGCGGAAACCAATACTTTGAAGGTGATTTTTCACTGGAGGCAGCTGCAGTTATAAAAAAACAAAAATTAAATAAACTCCAGGTGAAGATCGAATCCAAAAACCTTAATATTCCACAACAAAACATACAGGATTTTATAATACCCAAAATACCACTTGGCCCTTTCTCTCTTCGTGGTGTTCTTGACAGGAATATGCAGTTCAAAATTAAACCAGGGCAACTTATCCTTGGCGACAATTCATCTCCTTTACATGCCCGATTTGGAGGAAAAGTCCGAATTAGAAACGACAATGCCTCAATGTCATCCATGGAAATATCCGGAGAAGCACGTATCGACAAGGAGCTTCTAAACGAATTTATCATCATCAAGACCAAACTCGGAAGAGAGGGGCCCGACGGATATTATCCACTCAAACTAACAGGAACACTTGACAATCCGAGGATAAACGGAAAATCTCTACTTTCATTTTAGCTTCATAATATTATCCACGGGTAAGCGATGAATTTGAAAGAAAGCAGAACATCAATAGAAAATAATCTCAAATATCATCTGAATCTTTTTGCTCCAAATCATAAATTCCGTGAAATCTATCACTACGCTCTCATCCCTCCAGGAAAGCTCTTTCGTCCACTTTTGGTATCGTCCATTTACAATGACTTCAATACCAATCGACGAGAGGCCGGAACCGACCCAACTTATACGTTCGATAAAAACTCGAATCACGCACTATTTATGAGTTCCGTGGAAATTCACCATGCATATACATTAATTCACGACGATCTACCATGTATGGACAACGATAATATGAGACGTGGAAAACCATCGGTTCATAAAAAATTTGGACAATGGAAAGCACTTCTTGCCGGCGACGGACTTTTGAACGCCTCATACTATCTGATTTCAAGGACAAAATCGCCACAAACAAATCAAGTTATCAAACTCATGTCACGTTTTTTAGGGCCTTCAGGTTTGATACAGGGGCAAGTAATTGATCTTCTGGAAAATACATCAAATGACTTTGAAATGCTTCTAAAAATGCATGAGTATAAAACGGCCAGACTCATTCAGACGTCCATCATGGGAAGCTTTCTTCTACTGAACAGACCACAAGGAAGAACGCTGATTGATCTGATGAAACTTGGCCTGCATATGGGACTTGCATTCCAGTTCATTGACGATCTCAGTGAACTTGCAGAAGAAAAACTTGAATCACATGAAAGAAAAATCAATCCATGGCTTAATCACAATAAAAAATCCTACCATACTCTCATCAATTCTCTTTCAACAGTTCACAAAATTATCGACCGATACGAACTAAAAAACTTTTCATTTGTCATCCATGAATATCTATCCAAAATGCAATCAATTATAAAAAAAGGTGAAAACAATATTCACCTTCATCTTGAGTCCGTTAAATGTCATGATTTTGATTTGGAATCTATCTCAAAACTTAATGCCAGTGATGAGAATCCTTGAGGTGTTCGACAAAACAAACAACATCACCCAGTTTTTTCCTTGCAAAACGCAGGTTCTCAAACATTTCACTGTAACAATCATCTTCCTCTTCCTGTACAGATTCAATTTGCCAACCTGAACAATTTAAATCTTCATCAGTCTGAAGATTTAATCTCACATGTTCAACTGCCTCATCCATGGTCATCTTTTCATCAAACAAAAGTTTCTTGATATACAGAATATTTTGAATACCTTTTTTGGTGCAAAGATTTTCCGACACAACTTCCTTTGGAAATTCTTTTTCCCAAAATCTCAAGATGTATTGCTTTACACCTGTAATAGAACAAACTTCATCTATTCCGAAGAACTCTTTATCAGGTATGTTAACAAAACCTTTATCCATTGCACGCATCCGAAAAAAAAAATCACTTTTAGTTTTCTGACATTTCCGATTGCTCATCAGATGGCTGAAAAGAGCTCAGTGCTCTTGGCTCTCCATTCTTGGGTGGAATACTTGTATCCTCATTCCCATTTCCATCAAGCCTGTGAGCATAGCGGGCAGTTATATCCTCTTTTAAAACCTGTGACGGCTTAAACGTAAGGACACGCCTTGCGGATATCTCCATTGCCTCACCTGTCTGCGGATTCCTTCCAACTCGTGTAGACTTATCACGAATTGAGAAATTGCCAAAACCTGAAATTTTGACCTTCTCGCCACGTGACAGGGTTTCCTTGATCATCTTAAAAACAAGCTCCACAATATCGGAAGCTTCTTTTTTTGAAAATCCAGCCTCCTTGTATACTCGTTCAACAATATCGGCCTTTGTAAGACTCATAATCCTTCCTCCGTGAAGTCCTTAGTTTCGCAAAAAACCTTCATTATTAATATGTTAGCAATATTTTTTTTTGATTTCTATAAAAAAACACTTTCACGGTTAATTTTAATCAAA
>JAGLPP010000161.1 GCA_023137315.1 Bacteriovoracaceae bacterium | reverse complement strand
ATTGAAGAAATCGTTTGACTAATATATAATCAAAGACAAATTTTTACAGCAAGGAAAAACCATGCGTTCTGAAGCGAAATATGTGGCCATTATATTGTATTGGTTGCTTTTCTTACTAATTGCACATCTGGTATATACAACCAAAAATCATATATCTTCAAATCCAAAGGCCCACATAATCAGGACTTCATAACATAATTGTTACAAATCCACTGGATCGAAAACTCTCCAGAGTTTCTTCCAGCCATTTATATCATCAAACACATAGGCTGAAACACGTAGAAAAATGTCTCCTCCATTGGCCTGTGAAGTATCAATATCACTAAACGGGATATCCATCATTGCCGGATTTGAAGTGGTAAGATTCAAGTATCCATTATCTTTTGCAATCTTGAAAAATTTACCTATAACATAACTATTTTCAGGTGTCTTAAGCATCACCGAATTCCTATCTGAAATAGCCTCATTTTCTCTTATCCGATATGCCATAAAAGTACTTGTGTAAAATGCCATGTTTGGAATTCCACTAACACTAGCTTGAAGAGAAATTCCGAGCTTTTCGCCATAGTAAACATTAATTTTAACACCTGTAATTTTCGGTGTCGGAAAAACATCATGGTCAGATGGTAAATTTACATCACCATATAAGGCAGCCGTTACTGAATTTCCGCTGGAGTACTTATCCACATAGCTAAAAGGCATGGTTCCGTAACCACTCTTTCCCCAATCATTTCCCCAACTGTTTTTAAAATAAAAAATTTCCTTTTTAATATCATACCCTGTCACCAAAACAGAATGTCCTCCACAACTTGACGGGCTTTGCTGACACTCACGTCTCATTTCCTCGTTATAATGAACGTAACCTGTTTCGCCGTCCCATCCCTTGTGATTAACGGGAAGCCCAACTAGAATAGCTGTTTTATATTTATTCATGGCACT
Organism: Bacteriovoracaceae bacterium; assembly: GCA_023137315.1. Lineage (GTDB taxonomy): Bacteria > Bdellovibrionota > Bacteriovoracia > Bacteriovoracales > Bacteriovoracaceae > JAGLPP01. The sequence goes on along the minus strand of JAGLPP010000161.1, from coordinate 16,844 downwards.
AATAAATTCAGAGGAGAATGAACTGACTGAAATTCTTTTGATATTTCCAATACTGATTTTCCTTGCCATTGTTTGCGGTGCTGGTTTTCTGTGAGCGTAACAATAAACCGGTACTCCAGACGAACCGCTTTTATAATTCTCACAAGGAAGCCCTTTGGCAAACCATGAAGGTTGATAAGGAGCATCGCGCTCCAACAAAAATCCGTCCCTCATTGTCCGAAGATTTTCATAAGCGGAGGAACCATCACCTCCAGAGTAATATCCATGTACCGCCTTACCATGATATATAAGATATTCTTCAGAAATATTAACATCCTCTTGAACCTTTTTCTTGATCAAACTCTCGACAAGAGCGGTTGCGGAAAAATAAGCACAACTTCCACGATTTCCCTGGTTTTTAACAGGAGTCTGGTTCAATTGAAGGCTCATCTTTAATTCATAATCTGAAAGAGTGTTGTTCTTTGAAACACTCTTAGGCGGCGCGTCAACAAACGGAGACAGTTTATAAATTCTTCCCTTGAAATAATAATTTCCACCTGTTTCATCGGCATGTGCAAATATTGAGAAACTAAAAACAAGACCAATGACAAGCGACTTAAGAATAATACTCATTTTTCCTCCATTGATTCAATGTGACAAGAAGTACACCTTGAAAAATTTTACGTCTTGTATCATTCCATCATGCAAAACGTCAAAAGCAATTTTAAGATTTTTTTTAACTAGCTGATTTGACACATTCACTGCCAACATTTTGCATGTTGGTACACTTTTAACCTCTTTTTTTCCTAACACTCTTTTCAAGTTTTTTGGTTGTCTTCTTTCTTTGAACTTCCCTGTCCTTCAACCATTTGGAAAGTTTTTCTTTTACATCCAAAAGTTCCTCTACAAGTTTTTTCTCAATCAACTTCCGACTTTTTGCAATTTTCACACATTCTTTCATTTTGATTGTATCTTCTTTAACCATGAGGGCACGTTTTGAAACTTCATCCCTGGTCATTCGATAAATTGGCATATCGGCCAGATAATCACTAAATGTGAATTTCTTCCTGACAAGATATTCAACAAATGTCTTTCTATTGGCACTTTTAGTCGCCTGAATATAATGCTTTTGCTTTATAAAACGTATAATTTCGTTGTTCTGTCTGATTTTCCTTTCGTAGTCGGATGCCAAAAGCTCATATCGTTTTTTGACGACAACAAGTCTCTTCTCCGTAAAAATCTCAATAATCTCTTCCGGAGCAGTAAAAATTCTGACACCTCTTTCTGAAATCATGGTGTAATTGGGAACAAGGGAGCCTACTGTTCCAATCTTGGAAACCACATCCCGTAACGACGGTTGATGTCCTCTTTTAAAAATAAGTTCGATTTTTATATCATTATTAACCGATGAATCAATAAAATCTTTTAAAAATCCCTTATCAATGAATTTTCCAAGATAGCGATATGTCTTCTTGGCATCATAACCCTTGGGAAGTTCGGTAATATAAATCTTCTCCCCAATCTGTTCAAATTTCATTGGAAAGATTATTCTACCGGATTTTTCAAACTCAATTTTATTATTAAAATTGTGATAATATGGCCTGAGTCTTTTAGGCTTGCCGGTTTTAATACACTCAATAATCGAATCAACTATGTCCTTATGATTAAATCCAGGAATTACGGAAGAAAATCCAGTTCCAATTCCCTCGGCCCCATTTAAAAGCATTATAGGAAGCTTGGGAAGAAAGGCCAGAGGCTCCACTATCTTTTCATCATAATTGGGAATCATATCCACTTGATTCATATCATCAAAAAGTAAAATCTCGGCAATTTTTCCAAGTTTACATTCAATATAACGACTTGCCGCAGGCTGGGTCTCCATTCTCTCGCCAAAATATCCCTTTTTATCGATCAATGGATAATTATTTGAAAAGGTGTAATCTTGGGCAAGATTCACTATGGAGGATTCCACAGATTGTGGGCCATGCGGGTGAAGAGTCAAAACAAGACCTGTCGCCGAGGAAACCTTCATCAGTCCTTTAGACTGATTTTTCCAAAGCGTATACATAATCCTTCTCTGGCCTGGTTTTAGTCCATCCTGAAGATGAGGGATTGCCCGATCCATGAGCGTATAAATTTGGTAGGTACGATATTCCTCTCGAACTATTTCAGACAACGGCACAGATTCCATTGAATGTAAAAATCTCTCTTCCATTCACTCAACCTCTACTTCTTGCTTGCTTTTTTCTTCGTAACTTTTTTCTTACTTACTTTCTTCTTGGTAATTTTCTTCTTTGTAACTTTCTTCTTGCCTGCTTTTTTCTTTGTAACTTTCTTTCCAGACTTTTTGACAATTTTTTTCTTTTTTACACTTTTAGACTCACGTTCCATCCCCACACTGACCATCGGTCGACTACGGCTCCTGCCTCCCGTCGACACTTCCGTCGTCCTGACCATCGGTCGAACCGATTCAGGGGAATGATCCATCAAAAGCTCCTTTCTAGGAGTTGAATCCTTGCCAAAACAAACCGAAAGCATTCCCTTGGCAGTTTCCATATCCTCAACTGTAATTTTAGTAAATATTTCCCTGGAAAGAACATGCTTGAATGCCTCTGGTGACATTTCACCAAGTCCCTTGTTTCTTTGAATTTCAACAATTTTTTTATGTTTTTTCCTGAACTTCTCAAGCTCCTTGTCAGTTTCCGCAAAAATCTTCTCTCCCTTGTCGAGAATGATCTCGAACAGCGGTGCTTTTGCAATCTGGATAACCCCTCCTTCAAACAACTCCGGCCAGAAGGTAAAGAAAAAATTTGTAAGCAGAGTATTGATATGTCCACCGTCAACATCGGAATCGGCAAGAAAAACAATCTGTGAATATCTTAGTTTTGACAGCTCCGCAGGTTGCCCGATTGTAAGCCCGATACTGGCCATAATATCTGAAAATTCCTGATTCTCGAGAATATCCTTGATTGATGCCTGGGCAACATTCATCGGTTTTCCCTTGAGTGCTATTCCCCCCTGGTAAAGCTTGTTCCTTGCACTTCTTAAACCTCCAATAGCTGAATCACCTTCACAAATAAACAACGTACAAAGCTCACGCTTTTTTCTCTCGTTGGCATCAAGAAGTTTTTCCACTCTCTGCTTTCGCTGCTTTTTACCATGTTTACTGGCATCCTTCAGTTCCTGAAAACGGTGGCGGGTTTGTGCCCTTTCAAGTATTGATTCAAGAAAATTCTGGTTTTGCTTCATGAAGCGAACCATGTATTTTGTCATAAAATTTTCAAGTACATTGTCGAGCTGCTTGTCGCGTACCAGCTTTCTTTTTGTCTGGGACTCGAATCTGGGATTCGGCATGGTAATACCCATGATAAACGTGAGTCCGGTAAGAATATCATTATCAACAATGTTGAGTTTCTGTCTTTTGGCCAACCGTTCAAGCTTGTCCTTTACATAATTAATAAAAGTTCTCTTGATACGATCGTGATGAAATCCACCATCAAATGTTGGTGATGAATTCACAAAAGAAATCATTCTCTCTCTTGATTCACTGGATTTGTCGATTACAAAAGAAAGGGAAATGTCTATACGTCCCTTTGCCTTTTTCCCTTTGACTGTAGTGGCATCATAGACATACTTATCGTGGCCGAAAGAACTGGACTTGTCTGGGTGGATCATCTGTGCCAACTCATAAAGACCGTTTTTAAAAAGATATTTTTCCCCGTTGAAATAAAAAGCAAGGCCAGGATTATTATATGCAAGATCAATTATCCTCTTTCTCAGAAGATCCTCATCAATAACATTATCCTTGTACACTTCCTCGGAAAGAACAAATTCAACCCTGACCCCGGAATGCCCTGTAAAGCTCTTTTGTGAGGTCTTTTTTACCTTCAAGGCACCATCAATAAATGTATAGGTTTGTTCTTTTTTGGAGTTATAATGTCTGACTGTGACCTTGAAAGTGTCTGAAGTCAGACAAGTTGCAGCCGCCCCAAGACCATTTTGCCCAAGGGTTCTGTATAAAAATCCATTTTTGTCGGTCGCCTCGTCCCGAAATTTGGAACCAGTTCTAAATTCACTATAAACCTCTTTAATCTTTGAAAGAGGAAAACCGATACCATTATCTTCAACAATTGCGGTTCTTCCGTCTTCCGTTAGAACACAATGAATTTCTGTAACATGTCCACGATAGTGCTCATCAATGCAATTATCCAAAATCTCCTCAATGGCCTTGGATTTTGCCTGGTGAAATTTCACCATCTTAAATTCCAGGGAATGCTCTCCATAGATATATGTTTCCAGTTCCTCCAGTTCATTACTGCCAAAAACAAGGCTTATTCTGTTTCGACAATGCCACCTTTGATCCTTGCTTTCTATTTTCGCTTCGCGAGCTTTCCCTTTTCTTTTAACTTTTTTAATGGCCATAGAACTCCATATCCTTTTCTTTTTACAACTGTTCAGGATTGAAACTTTAAAAATTGTCACATAACTGCTATTATTACCATAAGTTATATAACCAGTAAATCCCGGTGCAACACAATGAATCAATGAGAGTACTTACACTCACCATATTGTCGCTATTTGTCATCACTACTTTTGCAATAGCAAAGTCCAAACAAATCAAGAATCTGCAAGACATTCCCATGTCAAACTCAAGCATCAAAGAAATAAAAAAACACCGCATTATTTCGAGTACAACAGTATCAGGCACAACCGAAAAAATTGGAGACAAAAAAATAAAAAAACAGATTCTGGACCTTTCCATTGCTGGATTGCACAAACGCACCTGCAACCATGCCATACCAAAACTTTTCCACTACGAGGATTATAAAAATCAAATCGGTATCGTAAAAATGAGTTCATACAACGACAAGACCGGAAAAATTTATATTCTTCTTGAGGCACCCATTTTAAAAACACATTTCGTTATGAGTTTTAAAATTCCGCGGATAAAAAAAACCGGACTTTATCATTTCACATTTGACCGTGGATTTCTTAAGGGCCTTGTAGGGGAAATACATGTCTCCTCTACAGGTAATAAATGCCTGATCTTCACAAAGGCGCACTGGAAAGGCAAAAAAAGTGCATTTCCAAACCTGATTTTTGAACTATTTGTCAAAACGGCTTCAAAAATGGCCATGACAAAACTTTTTAGAATTTCAGGAAGTCGTGTTGACTAGTGTAACGTCAGATAAATCTTTTCCGCCCAAACTTGATCTTTTTTACTTTAAACCATGCTTTTTCAATCGACATACCATACAGTATGTCTCACTCAAAATCGTGGTTTAAAGTAAAAAATTTCTTCGTTTGGCCATATAACTTATATTTACTACTCATCATAATTTTTGAAATAATTTATCTGACGCCACACTAGTGCGACGACATGGAATTGATGCAAAAAATCTTACTCGGCATTGAATGTATCAATTCGTACTGTTTTTTGGAACATTCCTTGAGACTTTCAAACTTCTTCAATGGGGCACAGGCAAAGACGGCCCTATCAAGTATTTTCGATTTTTTACGCGCTAGCTTGCACCACCGAAAACTCTTACCGTTCACACAGGCAAAATGACGACCAATACAGTCATATATCAAGTAATTTCCGGCATCATACTTATCAGAAATTCTTACACTTTTCACAAATTCATGCTCATCATGGGAATTTTCAGATTGTGATACACCCTCCCCCTGATAAAGCAAAAAAAAGACAATACATATGAACAGTTTTAATTCAAACATTCTCAACTCTTTATTTCTAATCACTTTGAGTATATCATGATGCGATAAATACAGGAAACACAGTATGCAAACTCTCCACAATCCAATTTTGAAGGCCCTGGCACTGACAATCAAAGATGCCATGGATCAATTGCTAAAAGATCACAACATGGACACAGAATTCATCTACACACAGATAGGAGAACCGCCAAACCTGAAAATGGGACATTTCGCATTTCCGTGCTTTCCGCTTGCAAAAATAATGAAAAATTCTCCTAACAGGATTTCAATCGAACTTGCAGAAAAAATCCAGGCCACTGGAATAATCAAAGAGGCCCGTCCGGTAGGACCTTATCTGAACTTTTTTATAAATCTTCCAGATTCCTGCAAAATCATCGTCCCGTCGATTCTGAGCGGTGATTTCTTTAAGCAGAAAATCCTCTCTAAAAATAAAAAACTTCTGGTTGAGTATTCACAACCAAACACCCACAAGGAACTCCATGTAGGACACATGAGAAACGTCTGTCTTGGAACATCCATCATAAAGTTAAACCGTTATGGCGGAAATGAGGTCATTGCAGCAAACTACATTGGAGACGTTGGCACACACGTGGCCAAATGTTTATGGTTTCTAAAATACTACAACAAAGAAAATGCACCCAAAACTGACAAAGGGAGCTGGATAGGAAAAATGTATACCGAGGCCACCAGGAAACTTGAAAAAATCAAGGGAACCCCCGAGGAGGAAACGGCTAAAAATCAGATAACTGACATACTAAAACAGTTGGAGGCAAAGTCCGGCGAATTTTACGAGCTCTGGCAACAAACCAGAAAATGGTCACTGGATCTTTTTCAAGATGCATACAAATGGGCTGATGCCCCTTTTGACAAATACTACTATGAATCAGATGTGGATTCCTCGTCACTGGAACTGGCACGCGAACTATATAAAAAGGGTTTTTATGTTGAGTCCGAGGGCGCAATCGGCATGGATCTTTCAAAAGAAAAACTTGGCTTCGCCATAATGATCAAGTCAGATGGAACCGGCATGTACGCCACAAAGGACATCAAGCTTGCCAAGGAAAAATTTGAAGAGTTTAATCCTGATATCAGCTATTATATCGTTGATAAAAGACAGGAATTTCATTTCAAACAGGTCTTCAAAGTCCTCGAAAAAATCGGTTTTCAACAGGCAAAAAACTGTCATCATCTACAATATGACTTTGTGGAACTTCCAGACGGTGCCATGAGTTCAAGGAATGGAAATATTGTCCCTCTCTCCTCACTCATCAAACAGATGGAAAGCACAATCAAAACACAATTTTTAAATAGATATAAGGATGACTGGTCCATCGGAGAAATTAACTCCACGGCCCACATAATCGCAGGTGGTGCCATAAAATATGGAATGCTTCGAATGGACAGTCAGAGAAAAATTGTCTTTGACATGAATGAATGGCTGAAACTTGATGGTGAAACAGGACCGTACCTGCAATACGTTCATGCAAGAATTCACTCAATGTGCGAAAAATTCTCATTTGACAGTGGTGCAAACATTGACTGGACAGCACTGACCATGCCACAAGAAGAGGCCGTTTTTTTAAAGCTCATACAATTTAACAGCATTATCCAAACAAGTATTGAATCCCATAAAACCAGTAATCTATGCTCTTACCTGTATGAGCTTGGAAAACTGTTTAATAATTTTTACGCCGCCTGCCCAATAGGGAAGGCCCCTGATGAAAAATTAAAACTGGCAAGACTGGCCCTTTCAAAGAGCGTTGCCATTATAATGAAGCAGGGAATGGCACTTTTGGGCATCACCTCTCCAAGCAGGATGTAGATGTGATCTTCAAAAATACTCTAATATTCATTGTTTTATTTTTTCTGATGTTTCCCACTTTTTCAGCGGAAACCAGAAGAGAACTTTTACTCAGACAGGAAGAAATTAAAAAAAGTAAAAAGCGTACCCCTAAACACCATTACGGTTATCTTGAACGAAAACATTCACTAAACGAATCACTTCGAAATATAGGCCTGGCTTACGGAATCACCTGGGCACTTTACCCACTCACACAACCTGATTATTTCAGAAAACACGGTTCTTGGGAAAACTATAAAAATAATTTTGGGAAAATAGTATTCGATCAGGACGCGCCGTTTTGGAATTGGTTTGCTCATCCAATCTCAGGTGGACAACTTTATCTTTATTACAGAGCAAACAGCTACAGCAGAATCGGCTCTCTCGGAATGGCGGCCATCTCAAGTGCCTTGTTCGAATTCACAGTAGAGGTCTGGCAGGAACCGGCCAGCATCCAGGACTTGTACCAAACCCCGATATTGGGTTCAATTTTAGGACTTGGAATTGAAGGTCTCAGTATGTATTTGCTGAACACGGGTAATCTTATTGGTAAAATCCTTGGACACACAATTAATCCGTCGACACTGTTTTGGTTTTATGAGGGAAAAATAACAATCACTCCTGCATTTGACGGCAATGGCAAAACAAGAGTTGTATTAAGGATGGATTTTTAACTGATGATAAAAAACATGGCAATCACCATTTTTATTTTCATTCTTACAATCCCCGAGGGACTCTGTTACCAGAATGAATTTGCCCTAAAAGGTGGAGGGAATTTCTCGGTTATTGAAACAAAATCCTTTTTACAATCAAAAGACACCCACTCTGCTGGTGGAATTAACTCCTGCGTGGGATACCGCTTTACCAATCTGGAATTTAATATGCTATCCCATATTTTTTACGGTAAAAACAAAAACATAACATCAATCACACAAAATACCATCGTAAGTGGAACGGGATATGTTCGCGCCATCTCATTCACTCCGTCTGTAAAATATCTTTTCGATTACACATTCAAAAAAGTCTGGCATCCGTATTTTATGGCCGGCCCAACCTTTTCACAACACACCATAAAAATGGAAAATTTTCAGGTTATCGGCGGAGCATATACCGAAAAAAATCGTATCTCATATCGCTCCACGGGATTCACCATCTCCATCGGAGCAGAGGAAATACTTAAATTCAAGGAAATGCATCCGGTTTTTTTTGAAATTGGTTACACCTACCTTGCTTCAAGACGGCTATCACTTCTCAATGTAGTCAATATGGCGGAAATTGAGACCGTTTCCCACGAAGATACCAACGAAAAGATCAAATCCCATATCCTGTTCATGGCCATGGGTATGACAATTTTTTAGTACCTGACCACAACACACATCAATATCAGAATTTTTTGCCTCTATTTGAGCCTTATCCCAAAGGCCATAATGGACTTAGACTTAATATATATAATCTGTGACGACTAAAGGAAACTAAAATGATTTCCAGAATCATACGTATATCCGGCCTTGCCACCATACTCGCCATCACCTTCACCTGCATTTTTTTATCACTGGTGGTTAAGGACATACCACAATTCCATGCCCAAAATCGTGTCTCCAGTCACGTAATTTTTAAATACCCATCCGTCATCGAAGACATGTTCTACGACTATCGTATCCACCGCAGTTCCAACATAATAAACCAAAAAATCGTTTTGGCCGAAATTGATGATTTCTCACTGAACAAGCTCGGACAATGGCCACTTCACAGATCCGTTTATGCAAATTTAATCCGAAAAATGAAAACTTTCGGCGCAAAGATCGTCTCATTTGATGTATTTTTCCCTGAAGCGGCACTCTCCTGTGCAGACCAGACATCCCCGGATATAGATTTTGCAAATTCCATCCGTGAATTCCAGGAAATTCCAGGTAATCACATCATTCTCCCATACTCTTTTTACAATAAGTCAGGACAAACTTTCGAAGAGCTTCCCGATACACTACTGGATTTTATACTAAACACGCACGAAATTGATGGAGTTGAAACAAACCCAACAAAAATATCAAAAAATGCCTGGCCTATTGACACCCTTCTTGAAGCAAAACCGGCCCTTGGACATATTGGTGCCTCTGCTGATATTGACGGGGTTTTCAGGGGATACCCTCTTGTTGGAAACGTTGAAAAGCTCTACTTCCCATCGCTGGCCCTGCTCTCATACGAACTTTATACCGGACAGAAATCATTTTTCGACATGAGAAATATGTCGATAAAACTTGAAGACAAGGATATTAAACTTGGTATTAATTTTATGGGTGAAACAAAAATAAGGTGGTTTGGAGGAGTGAACAATTTTCCAAGAGTCAATATCCACACGATACTAAACGCTCCGGATAATGATCAAAAACTTAAAAAAATTTTTAATAACAATGTTGTTTTTCTCGGATCATCGGCATACGGCGCCCATGATCTTCGGCACACACCGGTTGATTCACAGCTTCCCGGAGTTTATGCCCACATGAACGTCCTGCATATGATCATGGAAAATTTTCACTATCAATCAAAGGATGATTCAGCAAAAATCACCTGGTACATAGTTATCGCTGCCAGTCTTCTAATGATAATCATTCAGATTTTCGGACATGCCATTTTCGATACCCTCGGTGTAATCACCATCTGTACCGGACTTATTGTTTACGATAACCAATACCTTCTTCCAAACGGATACGAAATCAAACTTTTCTTCTGCCTTCTTTCAGTTGCCCTTTGTTACCTGTGGACAACCCTTCTGAACTTCTACTTAACGTCAAAAGAAAAAAAACAGATAAAGGGAACATTCTCTCGTTACGTTTCTCCGGCAATTGTCAACGAAATGCTTTCTGATCCAGAAAAGCTCAAAGTTGGTGGTGAAAAGAAAGACCTGACAGTGTTCTTTTCGGATGTGAGGGATTTCACTTCAATCAGTGAGCAACTGACACCTGAAATGTTATCCAAGTCACTAAACTATTATATGGGACATATGACAGATATCGTATTTGAAAACCTTGGTACCTTGGATAAATATATCGGTGATGCCATTGTGGCCTTCTGGAATGCACCATTACCTGTAGAAAACCATGCCTACCACGCAGTCAAGGCATCACTTGAAATGATTGAAATATTGCCGAAAATCAATGTTCAACTTACCGAGTGGGGAGTGCCGGAATTTAAACACGGAATAGGACTCAACACCGGAGAATGTTCTGTCGGAAACATGGGATCGGAGAAGATTTTTGCGTATACCGCACTTGGTGACTCAATGAATCTTGGTGCCAGACTGGAAAGTCTTTGCAAGTTCTATGGAGTGCAGCTCAATGTTTCCGAATACACCCTGAACGCCATTCCAAAGGAATTTGAAAACGAATTCAAGTGGAGAATACTGGACAAGGTAAGGGTCAAGGGTAAAAAGGAGGCCGTCACAATCTATGAAATTCTTCATTCATTTCATCCATTCATGAAGGACGAACAGGCCAGGGAAGAATATAATGGAGCCTTCAAACTCTATCTGGAAAAAAAGTTCAAGTCAGCAGCAAAATACTATAAGGAATTAAAGGAAAAATATCCGGACGATAAATCATCCACAAGAATGTTTAACATGTGCATGAATTTTATCGACAACCCACCTCCGGAGAATTGGGATGGGGCATATACACATACCAGCAAGGGATAGGAATTCGACAATAAATTTATAATTTTTCAAGTAGCAGCTTTCCGCTTTCCGCTTTCTGCTGCTGCCGCAGATGCAGATGCAGATGCAGATAATGAAATATTAGAAATCAACATCCTCGTCGATACCTCCAAAGGAGCACAATATTTCTGACATATAGAGGACACCTGTTCCTGGTTCATCAAGATCAATTCCCTGATTTTTTAAAAGCAGGTATAATTTATTGCCGACCTCCTTGTCGCTGCTTACCCCCATAATCATTCTGGACCTTGCAGAATCCTTTAGAACAAGACTGTCAACACCCATAAGAAAGGGTATTTTTTTCATATGTTTTGAAAAATAATTTTCAGATTGTATTTCCGTCAGACATCTTATTCTTGACTCCAACAATATCTCCAAAAGAACTTCATTACTCACATCTTCATTGAGAACCAAAACAACCTTATAGTTATCCATCTGTTTGTTTTTGATAACAAACTCCTCAACTGAATGCGTGGAAACAGCGTGCAGAACATCCTCCACCACATTGGAGTTAAAGAGACGCTCCCTGAAATCATCCTTCATAAGAAGCAGTGAGATATCCGCAAAAAGTGCCAGATAATTCGGTTCTTCCTTGCGGGAGCCAACACAAAAAACAATCTTGATCTTTTCATCATCCTTGTTGCCGGTATAATCAATTCCATTCGAAAAAATACAGATGGCAACAAACTGATGCGAAATTCCCTTTATGCGGGCATGTGGCATGGCAATATTGGAACGAACAATATTGGATGCCTTTTGCTCTCTTTTTTCCAACGCATCGGAAAATTCCTCTTCACTTCCAATATATCCCTGTTCTTTTACCTTTAGTCCGAGAAAAGCAAACAACTCATTCCTGTCTTTCACAGGTGGATTAATAAAAATCAGTTTTTTATTCAAATAAACTCTAAGCATTGGAAGGCCCCTTGGTTAAAGAAGAAGTCTTATCATCAGACAGGCGGGAAAATCCCCATTTTATCATGAAAGGAGTCAGCATGGCCGTAACAAGAACAAGAAAAATAACAGAAGTCTTGTCGGCCTGGGTTAAAAAATTACGACCACCACTTGAAGCGATGGAAACAATAACCAGGGCAACCTCTCCACGAGGAACCATCCCCGCCCCAATCACAAAAGAGCGATTCCAGTCAAACCCAAGTTTTTTTGCAACAGCACCACAGCCACCAATTTTTCCAAAAATTCCAACAAAAATAAACACCATTACAAACAGAATAAACATCCCACTGATCGGCTGACTTTTCAGCGAAATATTCATTCCTGTTAAAATAAAAAAGATTGGAACAAAAAGTGTATAACCAATCGTTTCCACATCACGCATTATCTCGCGGGCCTGCTTGGTTCGTCCCAGAAAAACACCACAAGCGTACGCACCAGTAATTGATGCCAATTCCACTTGATGCGCAGTCCACGCATAAATAATCATAAATCCAAATGCCAATGCCGTTACGATATTGGGAACCTTGTATTTTGAGACGAAATTGATGAGCCATGGAACCACAGTCATGCCAACGACAGTAGCTCCAACAAAATACGATATTATCCAGACAAAAGTCATGCCGATAGACCGTCCACCTCCCCCAATCATACCGAGAATAACAGAAAGAAAGATGATGGCGATAATGTCATCAATGATAGCTGAAGTTACAATCGTTCTCGCTTCAACAGAATTCATTTTTTTCAGATCGGCAAAAGTCAAAACTGAAATACTTACCGAGGTGGCCGTCAGGATGGAACCCAATAAAACCGCCCTGGGCCAGTCCTTGAAAAAAAGAAAGCTGACTCCGGCCCCCATAAAAAACGGGATAAAAACACCACCTACAGCAATCCAAAAAGAATTTTTTCCCATCTTCTTAAGTTGGTCCAAGTCTGTTTCAAGACCAACAATAAACAGAAGAATCACCACCCCTATTTCTGAAAAATGTTCAATCATTAAATGAGTTTCATTATCATGAGCAATATTAAAAACGGAGGGGCCACAAAGAAGCCCAAAAAAGATCAACCCGATTACCGGAGGAATACGCAATTTTTGACAACCAATAACGATAAACTTGGAAAAAATAACAAATCCTGCGAAAACGAGCATCGCGAAACCATTCACTTATTCACCACCTGATATTTGAGATTTGTTCTTTGAAATTACTCCTTTTTATTGTCTTTCGCAACTTCCTTACTATACAAATTATCCCTGACAAGGCCCTCACCATTGATGTACTATTTTACTGTTTTTTAAATTTACCAATATTTACGAGGAGTAAAGGCTAATGTCAGTCAATCCACATGAAGTAAAAAGTGCTGTACTTGGACGGTACAGGGAACTTACACCTGCCGCCATGATTCTCGGACTATTCCAGGGAATTATTTTAAACCTTGCTTTCATTTATGCCGCATTAAAACTTGGTTTTTCCATCGGAGGATCCACTGTCGCCTCCATCATGGGATATGCCGTTTTACGTGGAGTCATGAAAAAAGGAAGCAGCGTTGAAAACAACATCAACCAAACGATCGCATCCGGTATCAACACGGCCGGAACGGGTATAGTCTTTACGCTTCCAGCACTTTTTATGTTAGATGCCAGTTGGCGTGCCGCAGGTGATCCAGGACTCAATTTTACCTTTGGTCCATTTATTATCGCCGCCATTGCCGGAGCAATTCTCGGTACGGTTCTCATTATACCACTTCGCAAGCAGATGATTGATCTTGACCGCCTTCGCTTCCCTTCCGGGGTTGCAGTCACAACAATCATCCGTTCCGGCGCCACCGGAATCGGAAAAGCAAAACTTTTAGGACTTGGTTTTCTGATCTCCGCACTATGGAAACTTGTCATGATTTCAGGATGGATGGATATTCCCGGAATCATTGAACACGAGGAATTCAATTTCGGTTTCGGAGTCATTCCGGCCTATCTTTCCCCGGTCATTTATCTATCACTAATGAATGTGGCCGCCGGACTTCTTGCAGGAAAAGGTGGTCTGCCTTTCCTGGCCGGAGGAATCCTTTCATGGTGGGTTATCTCACCAATGGCCGTTTATCTTGGATGGACACCTGAAGGAATCGGGGCCAGCGCCCAGGTTGGCTTCCTTTATGGAAAAATGATGAGACCTCTTGGAATCGGCGCACTGATTGGTGGGGCACTCATGGGGGTTGTAATGACCTTTCCGGCAATCAAATCAGCGTTGATTTCATTGATGCAGGCAACCAAAAATCGTGCTGAAGGTAAAAGCAAGGTTGGAACCGATGAGATGCCATTTTGGATTTTAATTGTGGGCCTTATCGTTGCCATTTTACTTTTCTTCATTGCCTCCATCATCACTCCAGACGTAAGTGTCGGACAGGCACTTGTGGCATCCGTAGTCGGAACAATCTGGCTTGGTCTCGCCGCATTAATTGTCGCCCAGGCAACAGGTATGACAGATATCTCACCAATGAGTGGAATGGCACTTATCTCGGTAACCATCATGATGTTTCTTCTGAATAAAAACATCGCTGCGGCCATGGTAGTTGGTGTTGCCGTTTGTGTGGCCATCGGCCAGGCAGCTGACATGATGCAAGATTTAAAAACCGGCTTTATGATTGGAGGACGTCCGGTGAAGCAACAGATTGTTCAGTTTGCCTTCACATGGATTGGTGGTCTTATCGCAGTCGGCGCAATCTATGTTCTTTGGAAATCAGGGCCAGGCGGCCAAGGTGGTTTCGGCCCAGGCACCTCCCTTCCTGCACCACAAGCAGGTGTTTTAATGGGAATCATCAATGGCCTTAAAACCGGCCAGATTCCAATTGATAAATATGTTCTCGGCGGCGGTATCGGTGCACTTTTAGCCGCGGCACCGGTTGGCGGTCTAGGGGTTCTCGTAGGACTCGCAATGTATCTGCCATTTTCAATCACATTAGCCTATGGCATGGGATGCCTGCTCCAAATGTGGATTCAAAAGAAAAAAGGACTTCCCTTCTGTGAACATAAATTGGTTCCACTTGCTGCCGGTCTGATCATCGGTGAGGCAATCATGGGTATAGGGCATGCTGCTTTTGAAATAATAAAGGCCTACATATAATATAAGGAAAAAAAATATGAAAACTGCAAAATGGATTGGAATTTTATTTTTTCTCGGAGGAACCATCCTCGCCACAATATCCGCTTCGAAGATACCGGCCGAGGGTTCAACATACCCGGATACGTTGGGAATTTTCATCCCGGGTTTTATACTGGCCGTAATTGGTATCCTTATCTGGCATACAATGGTGAGAAAACTGATCAAACTGGAACTCAAACAACAGGATGCATCATCAAATGACAATCCGGTAACACTGATTGAAAAATTGCAACCAAATCTAACTGATCTTACCTCCAAAATTGGAAATCTTGACAGCGACGAACTTTGTCAGGAAGTGGACAAACTTTTGGACAACTACGTCCTTCCGTTCGCAGAAGTAAGACAGACTCTTGTTAATATGATGGGTATGAGCAAAGGCGCACAGGTTCTTGTCACTATTGCGTACGGTGAGAGAATGCTCAACCGGGTCTGGTCAGCATCGGCCGATGGGCATCTCGAAGAGGCGCAAAATGTTTATCCTGATGCCGTCTCAGCATTCCAAGAAGCATATGGTATGGTCCAGCATCAGACTTGATACACCTCAACGCCCCTACGACACTACATTCAGGTGACAATATGCACTGGTTCCTATGGTCCATCCAAGTATCTCCACGATTTTGTGTAATTACAACAAGTTAGTATCTGCAACATTTGGCATCAATATTGTACTTAGAGAACGTAAAAGAGTGTTGAAAAAGGGATGTTTCAGCATAGAAACCAAACAGCATTGCAGGACGTAATGTTTTAGAGAAAGGAATACTTATGAAAACCCTGATACTTGCAGTTTTAATTGGATTATTGAGCCTGGTAACTTTTCACGATGCACATTCGGCGACACTTAAAAGAATGAGTATCGCTAACGCGGTAAAAAATAACATCAAGGTCGCTGGCGTGGAAACTTTTTACGGTGAGATTTTTCTTTCCGCAGATAAAGACCAAAAGACAAATGAACTTATGAAAAATGACTTGATTGAAACCCATGACGGAACAATTCTTTACCCGGAAGAAATTGAATTTGTCTACGGGAAAAAAGACACGAACCCAAGCTTCATAACAAGAAGACCATCTATTGATTTCTAGCAATCTCCTACATACACACAAAAAAAAGGCCCTCAGAACGAAAGGGCCTTTTTTTTTATTTAAGTAAATCGATAATCTTTTAGTTACTAATCAACCTGGCCAATCTATTTAGTTCATTTCTGGAAGTTATTGGTAAATGTTCTTCACTAAATTTAATTTCTCCATTTTCCAAATATGCATGTCGGGATGAAACAATATCATTTGGCTCATGAAGTGGAACAACTATTAGATGTGCGTGAGGAACACCAAAACCATGAACAGCAAGTCCTACGCGTTTTGGTTTCAAATGTAATTTAATGTTTTTTGAAAGTTTATTTGCAAGTGTGATTATTTTTCCGGAAATCTCATCAGATAGATCACAAAATTCATCAATATGTTCTTTTGGTATTATCAGTAATTC
>JAGLPP010000160.1 GCA_023137315.1 Bacteriovoracaceae bacterium | reverse complement strand
CTACCGCTGGAACCAGTTACCAGCATGTTTCTGTTTCGCACTTCGCTGGAGAATGGATCAAAAAATATGCTTTTTCCTTCCTCGTCCAATAAAGAAATTCCCTCATCCATCAGATGACTTTTATGCAATGGCAAAAGATATTTAAGGTGACTGGTCTTATCCGTATGCTGCCGAATAGATAAAAAGGGCCTGACTCCAGGAATAAGCTCCGAAAATATCGTCGCCAGCCCCGTTTTTAACTTTCTGAAAGACTGGCCCTCAATAAAAAGCTTTATTCCTCTTGATCGACAATTTTCAATAAAGCTGATTGTTTTTTGATTGAGATCATCCAAAGAAAATGCTGATACAAGAAAATAAAGCTCTATTTTGAATAATGATTCAAATCCATTCGTTAAATCTCCAATTAATCCTTCGGCCTGCTGATATGCCCCTTCGCTTTCAATATCCCTCTTGGGTTTTAAAAAGGACGACAAATGAGAATTTCTAATCCGCTCCAGTTTACTCAGTGCTTTATCTTTGGCCTTCTTTTGAAAAGACAGAATATAATCAACATTTTTTGGCAAAAAATTAACATCTATCTCATCCCCACAAAACTCCAAAACAGATAAGACTCTTTTATAATTCCCATTTAACGATATATAGTCATCATGGATGCCAACATCCGAAAATATATCCGAGCTTCCAAAAAATAGCTCCAATGCAGACTTGCATGGAATAAAATCTGTCTCCGGCAAATGGACATCTTGGTAATTGGTATTTAGGTAGCTTTTTCCTCCAAGCCAGTAAAATTTGAAAAAACCATCTTCATCAAAGATATTGAGCCTACTGCCAACAGCATCTATAAAATTATCAATTTCCCTTGAAGATTTTTGACAAAGATCAGGTGGAACAAGCTCATAAAAATAACTCTTTCCACCATTTAAATCCACAATCTGATTTTTCTTTGTTTCAAATATTGGAAAAGTAATTTTATCCACAAATACCTCCAAGTTTATAGCTCCACTTCAATATCCTTACTGGTATCAGATGCCTGAAATAACCTTTTGGTAGTTTGCTTTGCACCAGTTTAGAAATGGCCAGAAGACCAATTCCAATAAGAATTGCTGATATACCTCCTACACCAATCCAAGACATAAACAAAAAGCCTATCCCCATAACGGCCATGTCTGCTCGATTTAAGGACGCAAAAATCTTGGCCCTTTTATTCAAAAGGGTTGGAAACGCTGAATTTTTCATTTTTTCCCCTTAACCAAAGCTTTGTGATATTTTCTTCAAAAGCTCCAATCCTCCGGCACCAATACCTGTAAGAATCATCACATTACCCACCTTCTTCTGATACTCATCCTGCTTAAAATAAGACATGATGATGTAAACCATAAAGGCCGCCCCAGCTACCGCCAAGGATAGAGGAACAAGATAGGTTGATGTAATAATCTCAAAACCATTTTTTAGTTTCGTAAAGGCAAAGGCCCTTTGTGGAACAAGAATATTGCTTCCAAAAAGACATGCAACAAAACTAAAAAACCAAACGACTATATCTATAAGTGAATCTCTCAATCTCACAGTCTCCTCCTAATTATAATAATTCTTAATGGTTGAACTTATTCGCGTACTGATTCGTTGATACATAAGACAAGCATCTTTCA
>JAGLPP010000016.1 GCA_023137315.1 Bacteriovoracaceae bacterium | reverse complement strand
CTTTTAAAAAGCAGTAACGGGCCTGGGATAAACTAAAAACGCAAATGTGATTTTTTTATTAAAAACTCTGTTTTAAGGCTTTAAAAAGACAAACGATCGTTTGAAAAAAAATTTAAAAAAATACTGTCATCTCAAATTTGATTCACTTCTCCAGCGAAGAAACCATGAGTTAAAAAACTAAACAATGGATACCGTCTTACCAAAGTCGGGTGGCACTTTTTGTTTTAAACAAACCATCTATTCCGCAAAATTAAAAACAAAAAGTGTTTACCCATGTCTCAGCAAGGACATTTTAGATATTATTAAAAACAGCCGATAATCCTAGGGTGAGAGATTTTTTAATAATTCTTGTTTTTTTACTCAGTATTTCTTTTGGTGTTTACACTAAAGAGAAAGACAGCACTGACAAAATTGACTTCACAACATTGTCGAAAGGTAAGTTAAAAGCTTTAAAAAAAGAAATGGAGGGACGACTAAAAAAGAAAACAGGAATCAGTTTTCTTTGCTTAATGTCGGATATTTTTTGTATAAGAGGATTAAATCGTCTGATAAAAGCTCAACTCCCCTACATGAAAGACATGCCTGAATATAAAAATATCGAATATATTTTTCTTGGACAACAAAATGATCGATATCAATATAAGCATTTAAAAAAATATTTAATTAAATATATGCCTTCAGAGGAAAATTTCATAGAGGTGGAACCTCTGTGGCAATCCATTGAAGAAATAAGAGAGTTTCTAAAAGTTCCTCTTCCAAAAGACTATGAGGAAGATATTATCAAAGCAATGAAGCCCATTATGTTGGATAATGAAATCAACAAAACTCTTCTTGGGCCAACATCCACTTATGATCGTTGTATGAATTGTGCCAAAAATGCCAGGATAATCATTCCATGCGCCAAAGAAGAGAAATTCTATGACGAATTATATAAAAATGAAACAGTCACGGGAACGATTTTGTTTGGGGAAACTGATAACACAATCATATTTGGAGACGCTCATTTTAGCGATAAAATGTATAATGATTTCGTAAAAAAATTGGTTAAAAGCGGTTTTAAAAAAGTAAAAGACGGGAAAAACAATATTACATATGAATTGGATGTCTACTACAAGGGAGTGCCTAAAAAGTGGCGTTTGAATCTGATTAAATCTAAAACCAAATGCGGCCTCTTCGAGTTATATTGTGATAAAAAAATGACGGAACATTCAAGACAGTTGATTAAAAAATTCTCCAAGAGTATGAGTACTGAAAATATATCAATTTACGCCGGCCACATGCGCAGCTCAATGCAGCAAGCCGACAGTGATTATATATATATGTTCTCACAAAAATTAAAATTAAAAATGACCAATTCAAAAGCAGGAGTGGTTTTTTACAATTCCTGCAAGTCAAGTGACGTTTTCAAAACAATATTATTAAGTAACTACAAGAGAGAAAATTATAGGATTATTTCCAGCAGGGATATTTCAATGCTTAACAATATGCCACTTGATGTAATGAATATGATAACCGCAATGCTGGAGGGGCGTTGCTCTAATGAGATCGAGGCATACATAAATAGAGGACGAACTAAAATTGTTCGTGGGTCGAATGATCCAGGGATAAGACTCATTAGTGGAGTAGAGAAAGTATCCACCATCTACAATCGAACCTTTCCAGGAGCAGTGCAAATTGATAAGATAGATGCTCTTCCTAAAACAGATGTATCCAGTGAACCAAAGTAAATTATTATCATTTTCTGCAAGGAATATGCGAATCTTCTTTAATCTGGACTCTCGCTAAAAGGCCCGCTACAATGCGCCGGACACGTAAAAAAGGAGTCTATATGTCCGGTCTGAACATTATTGTGACCGTAAAGCAAGTTCCCGATACCCATAATATTTCCGGGGACGCCATGAAAGAAGACGGAACGGTCAACCGTGCTGTCCTACCGGCAATTATGAATCCTGAGGATTTAAACGCCCTGGAGGAGGCCCTGAAAATCAAGGACCTTCTTGGAGGTAAGATCACCGTAATAACAATGGGCCCGCCGAAGGCCGTCCAGGTTTTGAAAGAATGCCTTTTTCGTGGTGCCGATGATGTGATTCTGATTTCAGATCGACGTTTTGCAGGTGCCGACACACTTGCCACAAGCTATGCATTAAAATGCGCGATAGAAAAAATCGGTGGTTACCAGCTCATCTTTTGTGGACGACAGGCCATCGACGGGGATACGGCCCAGGTAGGCCCGCAAATTGCGGAAAAACTTGGTATAAACCAGCTCTCAGGCATCATGTCGGTTAAAAACGTGGACACAAGTTCCATCACCGTATGCAGACAAACCGAATACGGACAGCAGATCGTACGCTCTAATTTTCCCGTACTAATCACTGTTACGGGAGATGCAAATGAACCAAGATTTCCAAGCGTCAAAAAAGTGATGGCATACAAGGACACGGGACGTCTTGAAAACGAAGAATCCTATGATGAAGCATATATTGAAAGTGAAAACAAAAAAATTGCCAGCATCAAGGAATGGAACGTGGACGACATCGGTGCCGACGTCGCACGTTGCGGCCTTGGCGGTTCTCCAACAAAAGTAAAACATATCGAAAAGGTGGTTCTTACAACCTCGGGAATCAACCACATTCAAGGCAGTGATGCAGGTATCTCGGAGCTCATTGCTGAACTTAAAAACGAACACATTATCGGATAGGAGATAAATATGAGCGGCCCAGTCATGGTCTTTATCGAACAAAACGAAGGTAAAATCACAGATGTCAGTCTTGAGCTTGTAAGCGAAGCAAGACTACTTGCAGACAAACTTGGTGCCTGCGTGTCTGGAATTGCCATCGGATTTGAACTCAAAAATGAACTGGAAAAACCAGGCCACTATGGTTGTGACAAGATCCACTACATCGAGGACAGGCGTCTTGCACATTTTACTTCTGTCCCCTACGCAAAATGTATGGTCAATATTATTAAAAAATACGAACCATCCATTGTGCTTTACGGTGCCACAACCACCGGTCGTGACATTGCCCCGAGAATTGCCAGTGAGCTGGGATGCGGACTGACTGCAGACTGCACCAAGCTTGAAATTGGAAGTCATAAAATCAAGAACAAAACCTACGAAAACACACTGCTTCAAATCAGACCTGCCTTTGGAGGAAATATTGTG
Organism: Bacteriovoracaceae bacterium; assembly: GCA_023137315.1. Lineage (GTDB taxonomy): Bacteria > Bdellovibrionota > Bacteriovoracia > Bacteriovoracales > Bacteriovoracaceae > JAGLPP01. The sequence goes on along the minus strand of JAGLPP010000016.1, from coordinate 4,301 downwards.
GCCACAATCGTTTCACCGGAATCGTTTCCATCAATGGCGACAGTCCGTGAAGGTGTGATGAAGATTGCAGTTCCAGACACATCAAAGTCGGTGGAAATAACAGATGAACCGTGTCCGCTTCATGACGATGATTTTTTAACAGAGGTTATTGAGATAATCCGAAAGGAAAAAAACTGTAATCTTAAAAATGCCAAAATAATTGTAGCGGCCGGAATGGGTGCCAGCAGCAGCGAAAGTCTTTCAAATATAAAAGAGCTTGCCCACGTTCTCGGCGGAGAAATTGGCTCTTCAAGACCTGTTGTGGATGCCGGACTTCTTGAAAAAGACCACCAGGTCGGACAAACCGGAGTCACCGTCAGGCCCAATCTTTATATTGCCTGCGGTATCTCGGGACAAATCCAACACAGGGCCGGCATGATGGAATCCAAAAGAATCATTGCCATCAACAGCGATCCGGATGCACCCATCTTTCAAATCGCACATTACGGCATAGTTGGTGATATAAACGAAATAATTCCAAAAATGATCAAGGCATATCACGCCCTGTAACCTGCGGAGCTTTTTATGAATTCAAATAATTTTTTCCATGACAATCAGGACATTGGTTTTCATCTGAAAAACATGGATCTATCCAGGATTGTGGAGCTTAAAGAAGACAATTTTTCAGATTACAAAACCCATGATTATGCCCCGGTTGATTTACCGGATACAATAGACAACTACAAGCAGGTTCTTTCAATCGTTGGCGACATCTGTGGAAACCATATCGCTCCGCGGGCAACTGACGTGGATCTCGAAGGTGCAACATTCAAAGACGGTGAAGTTCATTATGCAAAGGGAACCAGCGAAGCAATTGATGTGCTCACAAAATCTGAACTTATGGGAATGACACTGCCGAGAAAATATGGTGGTTTGAATCTTCCAAAGATTGTCTACTCAATGGCAATCGAAATGATTTCACGTGCGGATGCCTCTCTTATGAATCTTGTAGGACTTCAGGATATTGCCGATACCATTTGCAAATTTGGAAGCGAGGAACAAAAAGAAAGACTTCTTCCGGATTTTGCCAAGGGCAAGCTATCGGGTGCCATGGACCTCACTGAACCTGATGCCGGAAGTGATCTTCAGGCCATTATGATAAAGGCATCCATGGAAAAAGACGGCAACTGGTATTTGAACGGGGTAAAGCGATTTATCACCAATGGTTGTGCCGATGTTCATCTGGTGCTTGCGCGAAGTGAAGAGGGCAGCTCCGACGGAAGAGGACTCTCCCTTTTCATTTATGAACGTGATAAAAACATGAAAATCAGAAGGATTGAACACAAGCTTGGCATCCACGGCTCACCTACTTGTGAATTACAATTTAATAAAGCGCCATGTGAACTTCTTGGAAGAAGAAAAATGGGCCTTATCCGCTATACAATGAGCCTGATGAATGGTGCAAGGCTTGGAATCGGGGCACAGTCACTTGGTATCGCCGAAGCTGCATACAGAGAGGCCAAAAACTATGCCGAAGCCAGATCCCAGTTTAAAAGACCAATCAGACAATTTTCCGCAGTTTATGAAATGCTCACAGATATGAAAGTGAATATTGAGGCCGGCAGAAGTCTTCTCTATGAAACTTCACGTATCGTTGATATCAAGGAAGGACTGGAAGAACGGATCGAAAAATATCCCGAAAGAAAATCAGATCTTCGCGATGAGCTTTCACGCTACAGCAAGCTTGCAGGTCTATACACCCCTCTCGTCAAGGCATTCAATTCGGAAATGGGAAACAGGGTTTGTAATGACGCCATCCAGATTCATGGCGGAGTGGGATTTACCACGGAATTCAATGTGGAAAGACATTTCAGGGATCAGCGAATCACAAATATCTACGAGGGAACCACACAAATGCAGGTGGTGGCCGGTGCAGGTGGAGTGATAAAGGGTACGGTATTTGAACGCCTGAACGAATATGAAAGCACGCACAACTTTGAAAAAATTGAGTCCATCTTCAGACGTGCCAAAAAACTGCGTGGCGACCTTGAGATGGCAATCGGCCATATAAAACAAAAAGATGACAGTATTTTCAGCGAATTTCATGCAAGACGCATCGTTGAAATGGCAACCGATACAATAATCTCCTATCTTCTCTGCATTGATGCCATAAAAGACGAAAGGAAGGAAAAAGTATGCACAATCTTTGTCGGCAAAGCAGAAGGAAGGGTTAAACAACACATGGATTATATTCTTTCAGATGATTTATCCATTGTTGAAAACCACACAGAGATTATAGATACATGAGAGAATGGATTCAAAGAATCGTTAATCGATTTTGGAAAGGAGATGGAGGGGCAAAAAACGCCCTGAATATCGCAATTCCACTAATCATGGCAACATCGTCCTTCACGATCATGCAGTTTGTGGACAGAAAATTTTTACTCATCTACGACCAAAACGCATTTGCCGCCGCAGTTCCAGCGGGAATGGCATCCTTCTGTCTTATCTCCTTTTTTTTCGGAACAGCGACCTACATAAATACCTTTGTCGCCCAATACGTTGGAGCAAAAAAAAACCACATGGTCGGCAAGGCCATTTGGCAGGCAATCTATTTTTGTCTGATGGGCTGGATGATCATGCTGCCTTTCTGGTTTCTGGCACCTACAATTTTCAAGATGGCCTCCCACGCCCCGGCCGTTTGCGATCTTGAAATAAAATACTTCCGAATACTGACCATCGGATCGGGATTTGTTCTTTTGAACGTCACACTCTCGTCATTTTTTTCGGGCAGGGGAAAAACCTACACCGTAATGTGGATACGCATTATCTCCCTGGTTCTCAACGTTCCACTGGATTATGCCATGATTTTCGGAAAATTCGGTTTTCCACAAATGGGAATTATCGGGGCCGCATGGGCAACAGTTATTGCCACAGGTTTTACAACCGTGATGTTCTCACTTATGGTTTTTTCAGCAAAAAACAATAAAATTTTTTCGACCATTTCCGGTTGGCGCTTTGATAAAATAATTTTCAAAAGACTTGTCAATTTCGGATTCCCAAATGGAATCCAGTTTTTTATAAACATCTTCGCATTTTCCTTCTTTTTAATAATGGTTGGAAGACTTGGCAGCAACGCACTGGCCGCAAGCAATGCCGTCTGGAGCCTTCACCTACTCGCATATCTTCCAATGATTGGATTTTCAATTACAGTTTCCACCATCGTAGGACAGGAAATCGGAAGACAGAGAATTCATATCGCAAAAATCGCCATCTGGAATATCCTTGTAATGATCCTACTGTTTATGGGAACAATTTCCAGCTGTTTTGTCCTGATACCAAAAACAGCTTTATGGACTCTTTTTAAAGGGGCCCCCTCATCCAATATCGCAGACATTCAAAACCTCTCGATCATTATTATGCGATATATGGCATTGTTTCTCATGTTTGATGCCGTAAATCTTGTTTTTAACTCGGTCATCAAGGCCGCAGGTGATACCAAATTCGTTATGTGGAGTTCTCTTTGGATTTCATTGGGCGTTCTCATTATTCCAAGTTATTTCTTCTCAACAATCAGTCCGTCACAAGTCACAACCATGTGGGCATTCGCCACGGCTTATGTTATTTCCACGACAATAACTTTTGTCTTGCGTTACAGGAGTGGAAAGTGGGAGAAGATGAATGTTATCGGGACATCGTAAAAAAAAACAGCTGACGATCCTTTTACAAGAAACGCCAGCTGCTCATTGGAAAAAAATTAATTATTAACTGTCACATTAAAATGAGTTGATTCAACCTTGTGTTCTCCGGTAAATCCTTCAACCCAAATCTCATATCGTCCATTTGCAGAATGCTGTGTCTTCCAACTCATAAGAGTCGTTGATGTTGGATTTTCGTTTACAACCTTTTTTATGTTGCCATTTTGATCCTTGATATTGAAAACCAGCTTCATTACAGGAATTGGACTTCCACTAACACTGATACTCGCTATCACCCTTTCTTTGAGTTCGGCATTGTTCTCTGGATGCGAAATACCAACTTCAATTGTCGGAGTGGAATTAAGAACAAAAAATTGTTTGAATTGTGATTTCTTTTCCTTTCTGCTGTTTCCAACCTTGTAAACTGCAACGGAACGGGCCTCATAGACACCGTCTTCCAGTTCACTTGTGTTGAGGTTGACAACAAAACGATCAATTTCCTTGGCCCTGACAGCGTTATAAGTGGTCACGCTTCCGCCTTTTACAAGCTCAAGTTTCATGGTTTCGGTGTTCGATACTGAACTTTCCAGCATTACATTATAGCTTCCCGAAATAACTTCTCTG
>JAGLPP010000159.1 GCA_023137315.1 Bacteriovoracaceae bacterium | reverse complement strand
AAAGACTGTGTACCAAGTTCGATTCGGTCCATTAAAAAAATGACTTTGTCAGCATCTTTGGAATTGGCAATTAATTGTGCTGACTTAAAACTGGTCATAGTTTTTCCGGAGCCTGTGGTATGCCAAATAAAACCACCAAGTAAATGTTTACTCTTCCAGTCGGTTTTTGAAACCTGGTCAGATATTTCATTGGCAGCAAAATATTGATAGCTACGCATTACTTTTAGAATCCCGTCGGAACCATCGGCAACAGTATAGAAGCCAATTAATTGATGTGCCATAGGAATGGAGATTAGCGAGGAAGCAATATCTTTCCAATTATTTATGGGTTCGTTGTTGAAGTCGGCCCAATGGAAATAATAGTCCTTATTGAACTTCCCGTCAGCTCCCGGGTTGGCAAAGTAAATTGTTTCATCAGGTTCCATGGCAACAAAAATCTGAACCAGTGAAAATAAGCCTGTAAAAATACCTTCGTGGGAATATTTTTCTATCTGATTGTATGCCTGACTAACAGACACCCCACTTTTTTTCAATTCGATATGTATAACGGGCATACCGTTGATTAAAAGCATTAAATCACCACGACGATCATTCAAGATTTTTGACTTACTCTTGAATTGTGGCTGTTGAGCTATCTGATAACGGCTTTGCCCTGCTGCTATCTCATGGCGATCGTATATTTTTAGGCTGATTTCTTTTCCTAAATGCAGGGTGTCGTCAGGATTATCTCTGGTAATTGAAACCGTTTTACCATTTATAAAGCCGTTTAGTTTGAGTGGAGTTCTTAAATTGGTAATCTGCTCCATAATTTGCTGCATTTCTCCATCGGTTAAAGGAAAGTCGTTCAGGCGGTCAATCCCCCGGTTATTTGCATAGAGAATGTTAGCCCAGTTCTTAAGCAAATCTTCTTCTGTTGGATTTTTTAAGATTTCCTTTTCCCATCCTTTTTTTGAGAGGGCAAGAATCAAGGCTTCTTCAAATTCGGTTTCTTTTGTAAATGTCATTTTATCTAAACTCTTTAATATTTGAAATATTTAAACAAACATTTTTTCAAGACATGCTTTTTTAATGTTTTTCAACTTTTCTAGTTCTTGCAGGTGAAGGCTAATAAGGTTATCGAGATGTTTGAAAAAAGATCCAATTTTTGATTGTTCATAATCTTTGGTCGTTAAAATAACTGCTTTTGATAATTCATTAGAATTAATAGAATCAAATGTTGATCCTGCAGAAAATCGTTTCCAATAACCCCTCTCATTCATTCTTTTTAGTGATTGAAATATAAATTCGTTGCCTTTAATTGCAGCAACACCTCGCCCTATTACTACATCATATAAGGTTTTACCGACTTCTCCGACTGGTGCACGCACACTCATTATTAAATCTTCTGCATCTGCCGTTTTAGTTACTTGTTTCGTCCATACACGAGGAACTACCATCTCATTTTTCATATCTGCATTACCCTGAACTAAAATATAATCTTCAGGATTATCTGTATAATTTTCACCATTCGGGGATTGACCCATTGTAATTTTAACTATCTGCCCTAACTCGCTCTGTCCCCAATTTTCCGCAAAGCCTTTGAAACGAATTTCGGGAACATTTGCACTATTTTTAGGAAACATTTTTTCGAGCATTGCTTTTTTTACATTTATCAGCTTGTCATACTTGCTCTGATGAAGGGTAAGGAGGTTGTCGAAACGTTCAAAAAGAACACCTATTTTTTTTTGTTCATCTCGAGAAGGAGATATTTTCACATCAAGCGATAA
>JAGLPP010000158.1 GCA_023137315.1 Bacteriovoracaceae bacterium | reverse complement strand
GGTTTACCAAAACGACTTCTTTTTTCTGCAAACTTCCCGACCTTGCATTCTGGACAATTTACATCCAGGGTATACGGAAGAGTAATTTTGCATTCAGGATAGGTTTCACATGTGAGAAATCTACCGTAACGACCTTTTTTAACCACCAGACGCTTACCGCACTCCGGACAAGGTTCCTTTGCATATTGCTTTGGAATAATTTCAAGCTTCCCATCAAGATGCTTTTTGAAATCCTGGGTCATATTACATTCAGGATAATTTGAACAGGCAAGAAATTGTCCATTTTTTCCCCATTTTATCTGATAATGGCCCGTATCACATTTATCGCATTTGATATCCGTATCAATCAATTGCTTTTTGAGATTTTTCATCTCGGTTTTTGCTTTTTCGAGCGTCTTTTCAAATCCTCCCCAGAAATCCTTTAACACCTTTTTCCATTTGATTTCACCTTCCTCTATCTGGTCGAGATATTCCTCCACCTTTGCAGTGAAGTCGACACTCATGATCTTTGGAAAACTGTCAACAAGCATTTTACAAACCACTGAACCAAGCTCAGTGGGAAAAAATCGTGTTTCATTTTTTTCAACATAACCACGGTCTTGAATATTGGAGATAATTGCAGCATATGTTGACGGTCTGCCAATCCCCCTCTCTTCAAGTTCCTTGACAAGACTCGCTTCAGAATAACGTGGTGGAGGTGAAGTCCAATGCTCCAGTGATGCAGGTACTTCCTTTGGCGAAAACTGTTCGCTCTCAAAAATCTCAGGAAGAAGATTGTCCCCCTTGGTTGGCTGAACAGCATCATCCTCAAGGCCGCGTTTTTTTGAAATCTTTTCAGCAGCGGATTCAAGATAAACAGTTCTAAAACCGCTGAATTTAACAATTGAACCAGTGGACTTGAAAAAATGTCCACCACATTCAAACATGACAGATGTTTGATCAATAACCGCTGGCGACATCTGCGAAGAAATAAATTTATTCCAAATAAGCTGATAAAGCTTATACTCATCCGAATTAAGATCATCCTTTACAATTTCCGGAGAAAATTCAAGATTGGCCGGTCGAATGGCCTCGTGGGCATCCTGAACCTTGCCACCTCCCTTCTTTCTCTTGTAAGTGATTGGATCAGGGGAAAGAAAATCCTTGCCATACCTGTCCTGTATATAATTGCGCAAACCATCCAAGGCCTCAGCATCGGTTCTTACCGAATCAGTACGCATATAGGTTATCAAACCAGACATACCGCCTGAAGCAAGATTAATACCTTCATACAAACGCTGTGCCACACTCATGGTTCTCTTTGCCGTAAATCCAAGTTTATTAGCGGCCTCCTGTTGCATTTTGGAGGTTGTAAATGGTGGAGTTGGTAATTGCCTTCTCTCTCTTTTTTTGATCTGTTGAACAACAAAATCCTTGTTCGAAACATCCGCAAGAATTTTATTAACTTCTTTTTCCTCCACAAGATCAGCTTTCTTGTCCGATGTTTCACCATGATAAAAGGCCTTGAAGGCTTTTTCATCCTTTTCAAGTTCAGCAGAAATGGAAAACCACTGTTCCGGGACAAACGCTCTAACCTCGTCCTCACGTTCAACAATAATTCTCAAGGCAACAGACTGAACCCTACCAGCTGAAAGACCACGCTGAACTTTATCCCAAAGTATTGGAGAAATCTTATAGCCGACCAGACGGTCCAAAATTCTTCTGGTTTTCTGTGAGTCGTATTTCCTGACATCAAGCTCTGTGGGATTCTCGATTGCGGCCTGGACATTTTTTTTGGTAACAGCGTTGAAAAGCACACGATAGACATTCTTTTTTCTTCCAATTTCCTCTATCAGATGAAACGCAATCGCCTCTCCTTCACGGTCAGGGTCGGGAGCGAGAAAGATCTTTTTTGCCTTTTTGGAGAGGAGTTGGATTCTTTCTATCTTGTCTTTTTTTCCACTGATTGGAACCAATTCTATATTAAAATTTTTCTTAACATCCACACCAAGTTTGGATCTTGGAAGATCCTTGATGTGTCCGTTACAGGCAATAACCTGATAATCCCGTCCAAGGTATTTCTTAATAGTCTTTGCCTTTGAAGGTGACTCAACAATAACCAACTGATAATCATTTGGTATCCGATCTTTTTTGACCTTTTTCTTTGTGACTTTCTTCTTTGTAACCTTCTTTTTTGAAACCTTTTTCTTCTTCGAAGAAGCTTTACTCGTCTTTTTCTTGGTTACTTTCCCTGTTCCAGTTGTTTGAGCAGTAGCAGCGGCAGATAAAACCAACTCCGTCATTTAAACCCTCTCTCTGTGTTATGAAATTTCCAATGATTCCTCATTTGGAATCAGTATTTAACAACTCATCAATTTCTTCAATATCAAATTCCGTCAATCCGTAGGGATTCTCCATGGAATTAAGATCCTCGTCCATATATTTTCGTCCTTGTTTCTTCTCCAATTCGTCAAGAGATTCAAATCCATTTTCTTCTGCTTTGGTTTTCTTCTTCTCAACTTCATCAAGATTCTGATCTTCAAGAATTTTATCCTCATCAACACGAATCTCTTTCAGTTTGGTCTCCGCTTCAACTATATCCTGTTCCAATCTTTCAAGTTCCTTAAGATCCCTTTCATGGTCCTTGATAATGGACTTTTCCTTCTCCTGGCGCTCCAACTCTTCAAGTTCATCTTCAGTAAGTTTTATCTGATCAGCTTTCTCAATAAGATCATCACTTATATCATCCAAATTAAGTTCAACGTCAAGCTCCTCAAGCTCCTTACCCTTCATATCTTCAAGATCTTTAACCCTACTTTGAAGTTTTCCTTTTTGACTCTCAGCAGCTTCCTCCGGCGACTTTGTTATCGCCAACGCTCCCAACTGCATTTCATGCTTGCTATTCGTGATTAGCGCTGTCGAAAAATTGTCAGTTACAGTTATAACCGTAATTTCACCGATTTTATAAGTCGGGTCCGGAGTTATTTTACGGTTTGTCCCACGATCATGAAAAGAGTAAATCGCAAAAACATTTCCAAGTTCAACTCCATCAGAACGTCCTCTATCGAGAAACACAACATCTCCATAGGAAATGGCAGCACTTGAACCATGTGAGCCTATGAATGCTGCCTCAATTCTTCGCTGATTGAATGTTTTGATTATTCTGTTAATCTTTGGAGTATATGCGGTAATCCTGTCTCCACGCTGAATAATTCCCGTTGTTTCAAGCAATTCGCATTCCCAAACGTGATTTATCCTTTTTATGGTTTTTAGCTGTCCCGTAATGGTATATCTGTATCCCTCCCTGTCCGAAACAGGATGACTCATCTTACCATCAGCAGAATAAACCGAATATCTGTCACCGGCCTTTACCTTGACTGCAGGATCGAATTTTATGTAAAACCGATTCATTTTTCTTAAAATGGTTTGGGCCTCCTGCAAGGCCTCAATATAACCAAAATCGATGACAGGATTAACGGTTACAAAAGAATTTAGATAAAACCCTTCCTTGAAATTGAAAACAAGTCTTGAAGATTTATCAAATCCGGTACTGTCATACTTTTTGGCCAAAACCGCAGAAATATACCTTGAATCAGGCGGAATATAGTTTTTATATTCACGGGAAAGTTTTCCGTCAATATCAAAAATATCATTATATGAAACCTGCGAAGCAGATTGAAAATAGACCCCTTGTTCCTTCAATCGCTTTCTCTGTCCCACCCACTCCGGCTCCACTTCCTCTCCAAAATAATCAAAATCAAATCCCTCTTCATTTTTTTTCCGGTCATTTTTATCGATCGTGAGCGGCTCGGCAAATTCACCAAGTTTAACTGAAGGAAGTGTATCCATGTCACCTGTGTCAAAAACCAGGGTCATTCCCGGTTCCACTTCATGTGGATTGGTAATGTGTGAGTTCAAGGACCATATTTTAGAATAATAAAAACCTGAACCAAAAAGTTTCTGGGAAATTTTCCATAACCAGTCACCTTTTTGAATCACATATTGTTCCTTTTTTGCAGCAGTTGCAATTTCATCCCATTCCCTTGAAGGTATTTTCCCTTCAACATATTTTGAAAGTTCCAGTAGTTTTTTCTCTTCCATGCCAACATCAAAGATGACATCTTTTTGTTCATCAAGTTTTATTGCTGAAAGATCTCCTTCATCGTCTTTTTTCTTTAAATCCTTTTCACCTTTTTTCGCTGTGATTGTTTTTTTCCCGGCCGCTCCCTTGTCTTCAATAATCATGGAGCCAACATCCTGCTTGAGGGCGTTAAGATCGTCTATTTCCTCCAAATCGGAAAGATTTAAGTCACCCATCGGATCATAATCCCTCTTTTTACCAATATCCTGCAACAGTTCCGAATCGTTTAAATCAAGCAATTCCAGCTTCTCCAATTCATCAGCAAACAGTGAAGTGCTCATCATAAATAAAGAAAAAATTATAATTACTTTCTTTAAAATCATTAAATCCCCGTGCTTTATGTTGATTCAAAAAAATCATGGAGAATGGAATAGTATTGCTCTTTCTTCTTGGATAACTTTAATTTTTCACAACAAACAATAAGCCTCCCAAGAGTTTTTATAACTATCCCTGAATATGCATACTGTGTGATAATTTCTTCAAAAATCTGCATGGCCAGATCATATTCACCCTGTTTGAAAAGAAGTTCACCCAAAAGATACTTTGTCTTGACCTTGATCTGTTTTACTGGTGAATTTTCAAGCTCCTCCTTCAGAAGGGAAAGAGCTTCATTGAAGCGGTTTTTTCCAATAAGGGCCTCGGCTTTTCTTAATTTTATAATTTGTGATTCGACAATCTGGTCCGCCACAGGAATGTCATTTTCAATCACAACATCGGTTGGCAGTTGTAGTTCATTTTTTTCCTTTGAAAAAACATCCACTGTCTCCACAAGTTCTGCCTTGGTGGCGCTTTCCAGGTCCGTAATCAATCCATTTCCCACAGACCCGGAGGATGCTTTTTTTTGCTGCATATTGTTTTGAAGTGATTGATATTTTGCCATGAGTTCATCGTACTGCTTCTTGGGCACAGTATCATTCTGGTCCGAAACACTTTTTCTTCTTGAGAAAAAACTACAACTGGAGATAGTAAAAATCAGGACAAAAATTATTAATTTTTTCACAAATTGTCCTCCGTGACATATAACAGGGTAATAACAGTGGAAAAAATATCACACTACTCCCTGTTTTTATTGTAAATGATTAGTCCGTAACGTCAACGCAATATTTGGTATATAATGATAAAAGAAAAACTACATCAATTTGTTATAAGGGTTCCAAAAAATAAGGCCAATTTTATTTATTATCTGTTGGAATCCCACGAAGGCCTTTTATTCCATTCCACACTTGATGGAGACAAGCATGCAAATCACAGGGACATCTTAATGACAGGAAGCATTACTCTCGAAAACGAAATTCAACACCTGATCGACGAGATGCGCCAAATCTCCCCCATCGAAATCATGGAAGATAAGATTATTTTTGATTCTTAAAATTAAAACGCACTACCACAGGAAAATGATCCGAATATCCGGCACCATTTCTCGATGTTGCAGTGAAATTATAGTCTTTCGGTACACCAGTCACCTTGGTTCCCCTGTGAAAACTTGAATTGTCGTAAACATAATCCCTTATGATAAAATCAGGCGTATAGATTTCGTAACTTGGCAGTTCCACGTACATTCCTTTTTTCTTTTTCATCAAATTATTCGAAACAAAAATACGATCCAGAAGATTCCATGTCATATTCCTGTAATAGAAAAATGTTCCAAGCGGAATGGTTTTCTTCTGAGCTTTTGTAATCTTCTTACTGCGCATATACTCGTTATGGACATCCTTCAAGAGTCCACTTTTAAAAATTACATCCTTGAATGGGTGTGGGTGATCCTCTGGAATCGTATTAAAATCCCCGAGGACAATAAAATTATGTTTCGAGTTCTTTTTCGTCTTTTCTTTGACAATTTCAATAACCTTTTGAGCAGCTATTTTCCTGACCTCTGACGGATTTGCCTGGGATGGCCAGTGATTGACAAGAAACGTAACGCTTTGATTTTTATTTATAAGAAATTCCACCTCCAAGATGGTTCGCGTCGGCTTTTTCTTGAAATAACTACCTTTAAGAACATGCTCCTTTTTATAAACAAACTTCATTCCAGGCAATTCGCGATACATGAGGGCAACATCAATTCCTCTTCTATCCGGGCCATCGGCCACAATAATTTTTTCATATCCGATCTTTTTTGCGAGCATACGAACAACATTTTCATTTTCAACTTCGCATAGAGCAAGAACGTCAGGAATGTTATTTCTTCCATTTTTAACAACATCACCGATCTGATTCATTTTTATCTCAAGCTTTTCCGGTTTCCAATCCACCTCATTACAAAGTCTTCTATAATAAGGATTTTTAATCCTGTCGCAGGCATTTTGCTTATTTTTGTTCTTCTTTGGAACAAAAGTCCAATCGTCCTTTCCGTTGTCATGGCTGGTATCAAAAAGATTTTCAACATTATAAAACATCACTTCGAGCGACCTGATCATTGCAGCACTGGAATACACGGCCCAAAAAAGCGACATAACACAAATAAACAATTTCATTTTTCACCCCAGAAGAAATATCCAAACGACAACGTATATGATAAACAACAATCTGGATAGTTTGCAACTGTGATGAAACATGAATACACAAATGATAACAACAATCTTTCTCACCGTCTTAGCATTGCGTTACATCGTTTTGGTATGGCTCAATATTCGCAACATTAGACATATTTCACTTCATTCAAACAGCGTTCCAGACCATTTTACAGATCTTATTTCCATTGAGAATCATAAAAAAACCGCCCGCTACAGTATCTCCAGAATAAAAGCGGTAATCTTTTTTAGTGCATATGATCAAATTATACTGTTGTTGTGGACTCTTGGAGGTGGAATTGAACAAATTCATCTTCTGACCAATACCATTTCTTCATCATATTTCATCAACGGAACATGTTTTTTTGCCGTACTACTTGTTATTTCCACAATAGTTGCAATTCCACAAAGCATCTGGTCCACATTTGTGATCGAAGAACAATACGGTTTCAACAACACAACCAAAAAACTTTTCATCATAGATCTGTGTAAGGGCCTTGTCGTTTCCGGCGCTATCGGTCTCCCTCTTATCGCGGGAATCATTTTCATAATGGAAAAACTCGGTTCCCTATGGTGGGTATGGGCATGGATCTTTATGAACATTTTCCAGCTTTTTCTGCTAATCCTCTACCCTAGAGTCATCGCCCCACTGTTCAACAAATTCATCACACTTCCGGATGGTGAAATCAAAAAACGGATAAAAGAACTTTTAAAACGAACCGGCTTCAAGGCCAGGGGACTTTTTATCATGGATGCATCCAAACGAAGCCGTCATGGCAATGCATATTTCACAGGTTTTGGAAAAGAAAAAAGGATTGTATTTTTTGACACATTGGTTGAAAAACTCATTCCTTCAGAAATTGAGGCCGTTCTGGCACATGAACTTGGACACTACAAAAAAAAGCACGTTATAAAAAAAATGGCCGCACTTGTTATCTTCTCCCTGTTTGCTTTTTACATCCTGGGACTTTTATACACCTGGCCCGTATTTTATCACGGACATGGAAGCGAATATCAGACAACCTGGATTGCTCTCGCCCTTTTTATCTTCATTTCCACGCCATATACTTTTTTTGTAACACCAATACAGGCATGGTTTTCCAGACGACACGAATTTGAGGCGGATGATTTTGCTGCACGTTTTTCAAACGCCTCCGATCTGATTAATTCGCTGAAAAAAATGTACCGTGACAATGCCTCAACTCTGACACCAGATCCGCTCTTTAGTCGCTTTTATTATTCACATCCTCCTGCCGTGGAACGAATCAAAAATCTCATGAAACATATTGGGGATAATCATAATGAAACCGATTGTCGTAATTGACGGGGCCGTCGAAAGAAGCTCAATCCATTGCTTTAATAGAATTACAAGAAGATGGAAAAATCCGTTTACATACCATAGATACAACGAGATTGATTTTGATTTCCTTGACGAACAGCAACAAAAGGCAATGATTGTTTTCGGGAGTGCCACAAATGTTACAGATGGACTCAAATGGCATAAGGATCTCGGTGAAATTATCCAAAAAAAACTTGAGCAAAACATTCCTGTTTTTGGGATATGTTTTGCACATCAACTTTTTGCACATCTTCAAGGATCAAAGGTTGATATAGTCCATCCAGACGGACACAAAAACACCGGCACACGTGAAATTGAGATCATCAAAGACGGTTTTGGTTACAAGTCGGGGGAACGTTTTCATATTGTGGCATCTCACGGATATGAGATAAAAAATCTATCAAGTGATTTTATTCATCTTGGTACATCCAACGACTGTTTCTATGACGCCATCACACACAGGGAGCTTCCCTTCATCAGTTTTCAGGGCCATCCTGAGGCCTCCACGGATTTTATAGAACACATGCCATCCGGAAAAATGACAAGACCGGAAAATATACCTCTGGCCCTGAACGACGGTATAAAAATTGTGGACCGCTTCATTTCCCAAATTCTTGATCAATAATTTACTTGATGCTATTATAATCAAGAGCTTATTTTAAGGAAATTCAATGCTTTATTGTCCGAAATGTTTTGGTAATCATCTTAAACTTGCACCAAGAGGCGTGGTTCATATCTCTATTAACAATAAACATATGCAATCCAGCCAATTCCTATTCAACACAGTCAAGGATGACGAGAAAGTCATTGCCAACAATATCAGGGAAAAGTTTGATGAGTTCATGAACTGGTACTCATCATTTCAAAACAAGGATCCAATCAAAGATGTCCAGCTATCCTCCAGTGATTTTGTTTGTGAAAACGGATGCAAGGTTTCTATAAGTTCACGATACAACATCATTAATATTCTCATTTCACAGGAAATAGTCATGAAAATCCTGAATGAAGTTGCCTACAGTTATAATATCCGCGTTGAAGTTGATCCTTCCAAAAACTTCTGATAAAAAACCATACATGCGTTGGTTAAATTATCATCACTTATATTATTTCAAGGTTATCGCCCATGAGGGAGGTATCTCCAACGCAAGTAAAAAACTCCGGCTTGGACAGCCTGCGCTCTCGGCACAATTGAAACTTCTTGAAGATTCACTTGGAGAACAACTCTTTGAGAGAAAAAATCGTGCACTTTTTTTGACTGAGGCCGGGGAAATTGTTCTTGAATACGCCAACCATATTTTCAAACTTGGTGACGAACTCATGGAGGTCATAGACGACAAGACACTGGCCAGCAGACGCCAGGTTCATATCGGCACCTTGCAATGCATACCCAAATCCTTCACACATCAGCTAATCCAGCAAACAAGAAAGGAAGTAAATTGCAAAGTAACCGTTCTTGAAGGTTCTGCAAATTTTCTTCTTCAGGAACTTCTGGCACACAAAATTGACATGATGATTACAGACGCCCCGCCAAGCACAAATGTTTCATCACCTATTGAAACAAGACTTCTATCCCGAATTCCAATTTCAGTTTTTGGAACCAGGGAATTTTCTCATCTGAAAAAGGATTTTCCAAAATCGCTGGAAGGACAACCGATGATCCTTCCCACAGCACATAGTCAGATCCGTCTTGATATTGACGCTTTTTTTCATAACAAGAAAATTGAAATTGATGTAGTAATTGAAACCCAGGACAGTTCACTTCAAAAGATTCTCGGCATCACAGGTATGGGGCTCGTTGTCCTCCCGCAATTTGCCGGCCGGGAATACATACATCTGAAAAAATTTGTGGAGATCGGGACCCTTCCAAAGGTAACAACAGACTACTGGCTTGTCACAGCACAAAGAAAAATCGAAAATCCGATCGCAACACACATCATGAAAAATTTCAAATTAATTTGAAAGGCCCAATTTTAAAATCTTGTCCAAAAGCATTGAATAATCAAGTCCCGCTTTTTTCGCTGAATAAGCAAAATCCTCCGTCCTGGCAATATCTGGATTCGGATTGGCCTCAAGAAAAAAAATTTTTCCTGACGGTGTTAATCTAAGATCCAGCCTTGCATAACCCGAAAAATTCAAAACCTTGTAAATTCTTCTGGAAGTTGTAAAAATCTTTTTTGAAAGTTCAGGGGGGAAATTTTTTACCAATTCGGTATCAATTCCATGTTTTTTTCTATAATCAGAATTCCACTTCACCCTGGAAGTGGCAATTTGATGAATATTATCCGGCGCATTTTTGAATTTTAATTCCAAAATTGGAAACTGCCCCACCCTTTTGTTCCCAATCATGCTCACATAAACATCCTTACCCTCTATATAACTTTCAACCAAGGCATGTGAAAGTGCCTTGTCATGAATAAACCTGATCCTCTCCTGAAGTTTTTCATCATTATCCACAACGGAACTTTGAGAAATTCCCACAGAGCCTTCCTCGGTAAGTGACTTGACTATCAGTGGAAAGACAAGCTTACTCGATCTTTTGAATTTTTTCCCCATTAGTGCCACATCAAACCGTGGTGTTTTTATCCTGTGATAATACATGATTTTCTTGCAAAGTGACTTGTCCCTGGAAAGAATGAGTCCCTTGGGATTACAACCAGTATAAGGTAGCTTCAAAAGTTCCAAATATGAAACAACATTATGGTCAAACAATGTTTCATCATCAAAGCACTCAAGAAGGTTGAAAGCAATATGGGGTTTAAACTCATCCCTGGCAATTCTAATAACCTTGAGATCACTTCCCACCGGCAGAATTCTGACATTGTGTCCGTTATTTTTAAGCTGGTTGATAACAAAATGCTCCGTTCTCCACGGCATTTCATTAACAATTATTCCCTTTGTATTTTCTGGTGGAACAAGTTTTGGATGAACAATGACAAGAACTCTAAGTTTCCTCATAAAATAATCTGATGCCTTCCCTGGTTAAAATAATTTTTTGCCTTCCTTTTTAAATGATAACTCATAACATCTTTTATTTCCAACTCATCTTTTGAAAGGGAAAATCTCATGCCACTGGATTGTGACAGCAAATCATTGTACATTCTTTTGACCTTGTACTTTGGGTAACCTGTATGAACACGAAGATCATCTATCAGTTCGGTCCTGTACTTTCTAAGAAATCCTATAGCGGAAAAATTTGAAGAAGCACTCTTATCGCAAATAAAAACCTTTTTCAGCGGCACTTTCCAAAAGGAATCACCAACACACAATCTTCTGCATTTTTTTTCATAATATTTCCCCAATGTCATATCAATCCCGGAAACAGGTTCATGTTCCTCCAAATTTACAACCATGGGTTTCATATTTTTCGTTTCATTCATTACGGAATCCATATAAAGAAGCTTGCGGTAACAAGGCCATCCGATATATTTCTTTTTCCAGTTTGACTCAGGATCAAGCCAGACAGCAAAGGTCTCGGCGAAATCCTCCACTGGATGAGACTGGGCATAGCCATCTTCCAGGTTTTTTACAAAGCTTTTACTGAAAAATTTAAATTCGTAGGAAGACGGATATGGGGTGGAACTTTTTCCAAAAACCCCCACCCTGTCCCGCCTTCTTCTCAGCATGAAAGTATTATCAATTGCATGACCTGTTTCATGCCTTAAAAGTCTCAGGCACCTCTCATAGCTTTCACCTTCGGCATACCCAACCATCTTTTTTTCAAGCCGAACAAGCCGCGGATGAATGAGATAAAATGGAACAGAAATTCCTGAATATCCATCAGGACAAAACCATTCGGTACCGGGCCAGAAATTCAATTTAAACCAGAGCTTCCTCTTGGTAAGCTCCGCTTTAACCTGCCCAATGGCACGATCAACCATGCTCCCCTTCAAGGATAACTTTAGTTCAGACAGAGAAAGCTCCATCAGATCGTTATCATTATAATCTGCCCAGAACGGATTTTTCATAATGAGCGAATGTAACAGAAAAACCACACAATAATCCGTTGATTTTACTCATAGTGAATTAATTACACTATCCCTTTTAAGATATTGCGACGCATACGTACCAATGGTATATTCGCCACATTACTACTATTGAGCATATTCTTTGGAGGAATATTATGAAAAAACTTATCGCTATTATTTCCTTGATTGGCGTTTTTACGGCCTTTGCAGAGATTCCAGTTAAAAAAATCAAATACATGAGAGATCACATGAATTATTGCACTCAAGAGCAATTTGAGATTGTAAACGAAGTTTTGGACGAATATAACGACGCCGAGACTGCTGAAATTGCAAAAAAAATTGAAAGCATAAAAGTTGGAAGTCGCTCATCCTACAGATTAATACCGGAAATCGGTCTTCTGACAATGTACACATGGCCGGTAAGTGCTACGTTGGCAATTACTCCCAAACCAACGAGCAGTCTTCGTGGAAAAAACCTTCAAATCCTATCCGGTCAGCATCTTGGCGACTGGGGACAGTTTAACCATACTTGCGACAGAATGTGGCATCATAGTATAAGGGACATATTCGAAAATATTCTTAGTGGTAAGTAAACTATAACAAGATAATTTTTAAATATGCTTGTCTGATCGTGGGCAAGCATATTTAAATTCTTTTATTTCAA
>JAGLPP010000157.1 GCA_023137315.1 Bacteriovoracaceae bacterium | reverse complement strand
CCGGAATAAAGGGGTTGACCCGCTTCTGTATGCCCAATTTTAATAATATTGGTGCAATTATTATTGACTGATGCAAAAGGCTGATCTTTGATTCATGCAGTAATGCCAGCTTAAGAAAGCCTGTTTTTAGCGAAGATGGTGATTTTGTAAAACTAACTTTCTTTTTTGAAAAAGAGATTCCAGAAGAATTGACCGATGAGGAAAAAATTGTTGAGCTAGGCAAGAACTTTTATGAAATAAGAATAAAGGATATTGTGGGCAGAGTAGGCGTTTCCAGAAATACCGCAACAAGAAAAATAAATGCTTTGATAGAGAAAAATATATTTGAAAGACGTGGGAAAGGGGCCGGAACCTATTTTGTGTACAAAAAGAGAAAAGGTAATAATAAATGACAAATAAAAAACAACACCCGTGGAGGAAATGTCCAATTGGTGAACACTGGGTAAGAGAGCATGAAAGAAAAATTGGAGTATCGGAAAAGAATCTTGATGGAGTAACTATCGTAGAAGCTCATTGTAGAAAGAATCCAAGTCATCATGAAATATTTGTGGCGGACGAACTTCATGAGATTGCCAAGAAATATTTTAAGAATGTTAAAACAATGCCAAAAGCAGACAAATTGGGATACCCACATGGCAATGATTTTGATGAACTGATTGGAGGATGGACTCAGTTTTGGAATGATATTTTTAATCCAAAAGAGCCACTTGATCCAAACTTAATCAAAGTCTTGATAGCTTCAGAATCTAGCTTTGATGTTAATATAAGTGCGAACAGCACTATTGGTAAGGCGAGGGGCCTCATTCAAGTTACTGAACAAACAAGAAAAATTCTCACAGATCAAGATGGTGAATTAAAAGATTTTTTAATCACATTATCAAAAAAGGAATTTTATGACCCCAATCTCAATTTAGCAGCAGGAATTCGTTGGTTATTTCATAAACAATATCTTGCCTCACACCGTTTAAAACGTGAAGCAACATGGATGGAGGCCATTGCTGAATATAAGGGAATATTATCTCAGCTTGGAAAAGTAAAGAGATCAGATGAAATCATGCAGAAACTGAAAGAGAGATATAAAAGGTTAAGTACAAAATGAAATTTTTTGAGATATTGTTTATTTTAGTTGTTTTTATTGGTTGTTCGAGTCATTCTGTGAAAATTTATAATAGATCTGATCGCTTTATTGATATTGAGGTTTCTAAAGAAGATTTTTATTTATTTTGTGCAGATATTGATAAAAAAGAAAGCAAGTCGATAATGTCATTTTATGCTATCGAGGACAATGTAGTTCATGAATTCTTATTTCGTAGCATTTCCAAGACGGACTGGTGCTTAAAACTGCAAAAAAAATATCGGAAATTAACTCAAGATGTGTCAAGAATTCGATTAATTGGAATTGATCCTTCTCAGAAAAAGAAGAACACTCTAAAAACTGATCCAGTTCCAGAAAGATTTAAGGTTTATTCATATATGAAAAACTGGGTTTTCATCAGACTTGAAACTGAAAGAGGATGCAAAGCATATTTTGACACTGGTTGTGATCCTGAAAAATATTGGGGAGGCCTTTTTCCTCAAAAATAAGTTTTAGTTCGAGACCTCCTCTCGTGGGTGATAGGTTTCAAGAATATCACAACGTGAAATCAATATTTTGCTTGATCATTTCCATCACGCTGGTTCGATAATCGACTGCTAAGGGGTACCATAAAAAAAAGATTTCTTCGGAAGTCTTTTTTTTAGGTAATTATGAGGCCCACAAAAACGAAATTTCACTGTCGACCGACGGGGACACTTTTAAGCTACCAACTCAATTTCAAGCTCGGCTTCAAGAACCTCAGACAATTTTGATAATGTTTTAATAGTGGGATTTGATTTTCCCGGGGTTTCCAACCTTAGAACTTGCTGCAAAACTTGCTAAGGCCCTAGGGCACTCTGAAGCTCTATTTGTATCAAAACTGATTGAGGAACAAATTAAGTATGCAAACCTTAAACTTAAAATTAAGGTGGAGGCAGCCTAAATTTCCTGAAATAATATGCTGGGTTAGCACTTTGTTAATTGGGTAATCAATGGATAACTTTGAAGGACTTTTTTTAGAAGAAAGCTTTGAATCAGAAAACTTAAAAGAAGTTACTGATTTGGTTACAGTCAAGAAGAGAGAAATATGGAATGTTTCAAATGCAGTTAATTGGCAACCAAAAAAATGGACGGCAATAACATTTGAAGGTTTGCTTGAAAATCTTCATACTGTTGTGGACGAAATGACAAAACGAATTAAGCCAAAATGGTTTTTAAACATCTCTACTGCAAAATACAACTATGTTGTTTTTCATAACAAGGTCTTTAAATATTTAAAGGGAGATAAGGAAACGTTAAAAGAGGCTCAACAATATGCCTTAGACATCGGAGTTCCACAAAGCCAAATTGGATGGGAAAGTGATGGATTAGTATAACTTGCTTTCCTGAAAGAATCTTCAATTTTGACCTCATCGAAATAATTTAGTATTGGGCAACTTTACAACAAAAAACTGGGTAAAATCTGGTTAAAAACTTTCAAAAACGCTCAAAAGTGGACAACAACGGACTAAAGACGATTGTTAGTAAAGTTTAAAAATATCAGTAGTTTATTGTGGTATTTTGTGTTTCTGCTTAGGGTATAACTGTTTAATTCCAGTGGTAATATTTATATAAGCAACCTTCAAAAGAGGGATTCTATCTTACTAGATAAAAATTCAAATTAAGAGTGTGGTTAAACTTAGGTTAAATAAAGCGACAAAAAAGCTGGCAAAAAATTGGCAGCTTTTTATGAATGGATAATTTACTAAAGAAATTTCCTTTTGTTACGATATGTTACTGAACAGGGGGAGGTTTTAAATGAAAAACTTAGTGATTGGGGCAAGTATTTTTGCAATAGGAGCTATATTCGGAGGCTTTTCTAGTTATTGGCTTTCGGTTGGATATGAAAAGTTTGGTTTTCATAAAAGAACTCCGGCTTCTTATGGAATTGTGAGAGAAGAATTTGATGATGCTGTATGTTTCAAAATGCATGATTCTTGGGGAAATCAGTTGCATTGTGTGAAGAAATAACTAATTTACTTAAAAAAGATAAAGGGAAGAAGTGAAAATGATTCCAGTATTTAAAATTGCTTCTAGAATCTGGAAATTTCGGAAATTAAGTTGAAATCCAGTAAGAATATTTTGAAGATTATCTCATTTACTCCCTCATGAAAGCTCTCTCTCCTTGGTGGGAAAGAGAAAATTTATTCACAACCTTACATACAGTTGTTCACATGTAAGATTTGTAACTGTTTGAAATTACATATTCCAAAACAGTTCGCTTCAAAAGAAAGTATCTGAGTCATCTCATATTTGGTCCTTATGGTTTGTAAATCTTATATTTTATTTATTTGTACTATGAATCCCTTATGGATCAATGCTATTGCATTCACTTACAAGAGCAGGTGTTATTATGAATTCAAAGAGAGTATCCGGGTTTACCAAACTTATATCGAATCAAAGCTTACTGGATTATTTAAGTTCCGTTTCAATAAAAAGGCCCACCCAGGTTCAAGAAGATTGTATTCCCAAATTATTAAATGGTGGCAATTATGCTGTTCAAGGCCGTACAGGAAGTGGAAAAACTTTAGGTTATCTATTACCAATAATTGAAAAGTTAAAAGAGCGAGAGACCGAAGATGAAAAAAAGAATATTGCTCAACCAAAATCTATTATTTTACTACCTACTCGAGAATTAGCACTACAAATATTTGGAATTGCAAAAGGAATATCACACTTCTCGAAGTTGCGCATTCGAAAATTAGTAGGTGGGGACAAGGGAAAATCCTTGGATAATCTGTATCGTTCTCAAATTGATATATTAATTACAACACCTGACCGATGCCTGCGTGTTTTTAAAAATAAAGAATTACGTGCAAACGTTTTACAATATTTGGTCTTTGATGAAGCTGACCAGTTACTTGAGCCCTCCTTTAAGAAGACTGTTGGTGAATTGACTTCAATTATTAACAATAAAAATGTGCAGATTTTTTTAATAAGTGCCTCTCGTCCTATCGGTTTTTCGGAATTAATAAAAGGTTTTTTTCAAGGGAAAAAATTCAAGACAGTTGGCAAGGGGGAAGAAAATATACTAAGTCACAGGGTTAAAACATATAATATTCCCATGGAAAATGAGGAAAAGTTTATTTATGTTGAAACTTTTGTAAAAAAGCAAAATAAAAGAAACGGTTTAATTTTTATGGGAAATAAAGCACGGGCAAAAAATGTTTTTGAACTGATTAAAAAAACTGGTCACGAAAAAACATTTCTACTCCATAAAGACCTTGAAACAAAAGATCGTGTTGCTGTTGTTGATAAATTTAGAAAAGTCGGTGGTATTATGGTGGCCACAGATATTTTTGCACGAGGAATTGATATTACTCATCTTGATTGGGTTTTGAATTTTGATCTTCCATCCGAACCAGATTATTATCTTCATAGAAGTGGACGAGTTGGTCGTGCAGGGAGATTGGGAGATGTTTTTAATTTTGTAACTTCCAAAGATGGTAAGCGTCAGGAAAAAATTAATGAGGCGCTTATTACTCAAGGACGAAGTGATCTAAAAATTCTCCCAAAAAGGAAATAACTCGAAATTATGACAGGCAATCTGGAGTATAGATGGAGTGGATGAATTTCAAACTAAATTTTATCCAGAAATTCAACGGTTCCCTGAAGAACTTTTTGCCAGGATTCTCGCTTTGCAAGACTATGACCTTCATTCTCTAGAACTTCATATTCCACAGGAAGATTATAACTCTTCATTTTCTTTACAAAATTATCCATCTCCGATTTAACGGTTCTTACATCATTTTCAGCTTGATATATTTTCAGAGGTATTGATATTTTGTGTGCATGAAAATATGGCGATCTTTCCCTGTACAGTATTTTATCTTTTTCCGGGTGTCCCATTTCTGTTAAGAATTCATTTTGCCAGGCAGGGTCCGGTGGAATTGACTTGAAAAAAGTAAATAGGTTGGCAAGCGCAACGATTGCAACAGCACCTTTAAATTCTTTGGGAAATTCAGTAATTGCCGAAAGCGTGGAAAAACCACCAAAACTTGCGCCGACAATGAAAACTCTATCTTTATCAACATAAGATAGTTTTTC
This sequence comes from Bacteriovoracaceae bacterium, assembly GCA_023137315.1. Lineage (GTDB taxonomy): Bacteria > Bdellovibrionota > Bacteriovoracia > Bacteriovoracales > Bacteriovoracaceae > JAGLPP01. The sequence continues at coordinate 11,953 of JAGLPP010000157.1, read as the reverse complement.
AAGAGCACGTTTACCCCAGATTAAATCTGCTATATGGCCCCCTCCCCAGTCTTTATCATTTAATGTTTCAAACTTTTTGCCATACCCTGAAGAACCCCTGAAATTTGGAGCGAAAACTACATATCCATTTAATACCCAGTATTGAAAAAATGAATGAAAAACGTGCATTTCATATCCATCTGGTCCGCCATGTGGCCAAAGTATTACGGGATGTTTTTTCTTTTCGTTGAGCCATGACTTTTTTGCATAAATAATTCCGTGAATATCCAGACCGTCGAAACTTTTGTAGTGAAGATCGTATGACGAGGCAAAATCTTTAGAAGTAAGACCAGAGAGATTTAAAGAGGATACTGGAATAAGTTTTGCTGAAGCTCCCTTGGTAATATTGAATTTGTAAAATTCGCCTGGTGAATTTGAAGTTACAAAGCGTGTATAGGCGTAGTCGTCACCCGGTAGACAAGTAACCTGGGAAACGACAGCATTTTTTGGAATGGGGAGTATGTATTCTTTGCCATAAATTCCATTAAAAACTCTGACATTTCTCTTGCCTTCAAATCTTTCCGCAAGAATTGAGTAGTTGGAAACTTTGCTGTATCCGCAAGAATAATCTTTTTTATCAGAAGTATATAGCCATTCGATTTTGTTTGATTTTTCGAATTGTACTTTTGCACAGCCTGTCCTGTCTTTCTCATCATTTGTTTCAATGTAAAGGATCGGATTTTGTGGGTGAAAAAACGAAGGATCGAAATTTGTTGCTTTTTTAGCAAGTAACTTTTTTATTTTTTTATTTTTTATTTTTAAAATATACAGATGCGTTTCGTTATTGCCGATTGCCTTTGTAAGGGCGGCATATTTCTCATTCTTGCTAATCACTGCGCCGTCAAAACTTTCATTTTTTGGAGTTAGAGGTGATGAAAGTTTTTGATTTTTTGTAGAGAACACAAAAATGGAATATACCTTCTTGTTGAGATGGTTTGATCTGATGTATATTCTTTTTCCATCCATCGAGAAGCCTACTATGATTGCTTTAAATCCCTTTTTGCCAAAAACTTTTTTTACTGATTTGTAGTCGCTGGTTAATTTATAGATTTGGTAGTTTTCGTCACCATGGTTATCCATGAGCAGATAGTAATTCTTCAGGGTTGGATCTCTAAAAATATCAGAGATATTTTTACTGGCGTCGTAAAGTAGTGTGAATTTTTTAGATTTGTGTTGCAGACTGTAAAGTTTTGCATATTCATCACCAGGCATTCTCATTAGCAATAAGGATTTATCTTTCCCTGGTATGGGGAACAGGGAACTTCTTGGGGAAAGAACCTTTTGAAAGTCTTCAAACTTAATAGATGAGTAATTGTTGTTATCGTTTTTGTGTAAATCAGAACATGATACCAAAGCAAACATTAATAACGAAAGGATGGAAAGTTTATAAGGAAATGGCATAAAGTAGCTCCAGGGTGTTTGTGCATACGAATAGAATTTGTTTGCACATCTTTTTTATTTATTTTAAGTCACATGATTTTGAAAGTTCACTGATTGAAGCAATTTCTCGTTTTGCTTGTTTTAGTTTGTACTTGGATTTTATTTCGTTCCACTTTTTGAAGTATGTACAGTGAAAAGACTTGTTTGGTGGGAGCCATTTCGTGGGGCCCTTTGCTCCTTTTTGTCGGTTCAACTTTTTCCAGACAGGAAGAAGATTGTCAGGGTCGTTTGCAAACTCCATCTTTTGTTTCTTGTTCCAGTTATTTGCACCCATTTTATGTGCATGTTTCAGAGTTACCACGTGGTCAATATCAAGTTCATTTGCTTTGGTGAATATTTTTCCGCTGTAATTATCGATCCATTTACCGCCAATAACCATACACTGTTTTTTGGTCTTAAACTTCAACTGGCCAATGTTGTGTCTTATCAATGTTTCAGCACGTTCATTCTGGCAATCACCATCCTTGTCAATCCAGTGCCTGTAAAGTTTTCGGTTATACCTGGCAACAGTTACTTCTATTGATGTTCTGGAACACTTATTACATTTTTTACTTCGACACTTGCTGGACAAGGAGGTTCCATCACCACATTGAGTGACTCCGGCTTGTGAACATACAACACCTTTGTGTCTTGAACAGCAGCCACGACAATCAGAAAAGACTTCAGTTGAAGTTATTACAAAAATGATAGCTAAAATCAGTTTTTTTTTCATGCAACATCCCTGTTGAGCCAGTATTTTAACTTTTATTTCAGGAAAATGTCGAGGAGGGAAGTTATTCCCTGTGGAATGTCGGCCACTTGAGTATTATTCTGTATCTATTGACTTTGATTCAAAAGACAATTAAAACTAAGGTCAGGTGTTAAACCAACCGATATTGTTTTAGGTTTTACAGGAGATACCAGTGATCATTACAACAAATTATTTTTCAAGGAGAGGTAAGGTCCAGGTGTCCTGAGTATTTATTTTATTTTTAATACATATGAAACCCGGGCCAGACCCGGGTTTTTTTTTGCTTTTTTTACAAATTTAACAAGGAGAAATTAATGGATAACAACAACTTGATGCCAAAAAAGACAATTAATCAATTTAAAAACAGGAGTAACAATTTATGCTATTGGCACAAGGAAATAAAATATCATTTAAATACGAAGGATGTGAATCCAGAATTCTGGAAGAGGTCTCATTTTTTATAAATGACTTCACCAAGGCCGGCCTTGTTGGCAAAAATGGATGTGGAAAAACCACTCTATTCCAAATAATCCTTGGAAATAAAAAGGATTATAATGGGACTATCTCCTTTAAAGACAATATTGTAATAGGTCATCTTCCTCAAGAGATAAGATTCAATGAAGTAATGATGGGAGTGGAGTATCTCTGGAGTGCCAAAAGAGAGCTTTGGCAATTGAAAGAGGCTATTGATCAAATATGTCACGATAACCAAGGAATGCGCGATCTTAGTGTCTTTTCCCGGTACGATGAGCTTGGTGGATATGACTTTGAAGTTAAACTGCAAAAAATGATAATAAAGTTTGATTTTAGTGAGGAGATGCTGAATAGATCCATTTCGACGTTTAGTGGTGGAGAAAAAACACGATTGGCACTTTTTAGAATAGTTTTAACCAATCCAGACTTTCTTCTCCTGGATGAACCAACAAACCATCTTGATATTCAAACACTGAATTGGCTTGAGGACTATTTGGAAAATGTTGAAATTCCTTTTTTGATAATAAGTCACGATCGGAAATTTTTGGATAGATGTATTAATCAGATTTGGGAAATAGAGGATCGAAAGCTTAGGGTATTCTCCGGCAACTATTCATTGTTTAAAGGAGAAAAGGAGACTGAATTTAATGCCCAAATGGAAAACCACTTAAAGCAACAGAAAAAAATCAAACAATTGAAAAAGGCGACTGAAAGCAGAAGGAATTCTGCCGATAAAATGGAGAATTTTAAATTCTCACGATCAGTTAAAAAAAATGGAGGAATTTGTAAAAGAGATGAAGGTTCAGGTTCGGAAAAGGCTGATCCTACAAAAAAGATGCGATCAGCAAAGGCACTTGAAAAGAGGATGGATATGATGCTTGAAAAAGAAAAGGCTGATATGCCCAGGATTGACAAAAAAAGAAATGTAATGTTTTCGACTGGGAAAAAATCCATGAGTAAAATTGTACTATCTATTAAAGATGTAACAAAGACTTACTCCAATCAACTTTTTCCACCTGTTAACTTATCTGTCGAAAGTGGAAGCAGAGTTGCTTTTGTTGGTAAAAATGGCAGTGGTAAATCAACTCTTTTAAAAGTTATTACAGGATTTGAAAAATCAACCACTGGAGATGTTTATCTACCACCTTCCGTAAAATTCGCTTACTATTCTCAGGAATATGAAAATCTTGATTTTGAAAGTCGTATTATCGACGAAGTAATTGGTGACAATTATTGTAATCAAACATTGGGAAGAACCACACTCGGTTGTGTTGGACTTGAGGGGGATAAGGTTTTTCAAAAGATTGATACTTTGAGCATAGGAGAAAGAAGTAAGGTTGCGTTGGTAAAGACTATTTTAAGTAGGGCCAATGTTCTTATTTTAGACGAACCAACCAATCATTTGGAGATAGCAGCAAAAGAGGCAATAGAGCAGGCACTTGAAAATTTTGAAGGTACGATTATTTTTGTTTCCCACGATCGAATGTTTTTAGAGAAATTGGCCGGAAGCGTTTTTGATGTGGAAAGTGGGGAGTATTACGAGGGAACCTATGAAGAATATCTAAATTCCAAGTACCAATATAGTTAAGGTGGTGCGACATGAATCTTCTTTTTGTATATGCCGACCTGAATTGGTCGACATATACTAATAATATGACTGTAAATTAGATTAGAACTTTTGACAGGTCAACTCAACTTCGGACTCTTCTTCATAAAGGGATATGTTGAGTAATGCATTGTGCATATCTGGATTATCGGTTTCAACAACAACGAGAGAACCGTTTTCAAATGTAAGAACAGAGGATTCCTCTCCCAAAAGAAAATCTGTTACTTCAAAAGTTTTCATGATTGTTATCGCTCCATGATGTCCATCCATGGTCTTCTTGACTTCAACTGAAAAATTATCGTAATTGCATGATTTATGTAGTGGAACTGGCATTGGCGGTTCTGGAACCGGACCTACATTAACTTTCGTATCAACTTCCACTTCAAAGTATGGCATTTCCGAAACGGCGGATTGACACTTTAAGACAACTTTTGCCATTGACACTGTTGAAAGAATCATTACGAAAAATACTAGAACTAATTTTTTCATTTTAAAACTCCTTGGTTTGTTTACATTTTTTTATTATTAAAATCTTCTCGATTTCATTTTGCAAAGATATAAACATCTTCTTGGGATTTCTCAAGATTTTTACAATCTTCTTTCTCGTAGAAAAAAGATTTTTACTCTTGGAAATTATTTGAGGAGTGGATAATAATCATACCCAATATAATAAAGACATTGGGGAGTTGAATCATGGACACAGTCACGGATATCACTTATCAAGTTAAGATATTTTTCTCTTATTTCCGAAGCCGCTTTTTTTGACATACTGGCAACACCGGAATAGTGCAATCCCGATTTTCCAATTCCAGAATGCATATCGGACAATGTTTTTAAACGCCAATTCGTGTGAAGAGTCCTGATCATTAATGAGTCTTTCCCAAGATGAAGTGAGTTGCTGCAAACCTGCCATTTTTCATTTTTTTTCCTGGCAAGATTAAATTCTTGAAGACGTTTCAATATATCAAAAACAAATTTCTCATCAAGACCGAGAATATCGGCCACCAGCTCTGGAGTATTATATTTTTCTATTTGAATCAGGGCATGTACCGCTTGATATGCCCAGGAACTGAAATATTCCATTTCATGTTCACGATTTAAATCGTCTCCTTTTATGTTCCAACGTTTTTTTAAATCCTGCCGGCCCAAAATAATTTTATCTATTTTTTTTTGATAATAGGAATTTAAATCAGCCGTTCCTGAACGATCTCTTGCCAGAAGTAGGAAGAAAAAATCAACTTCGTCTTCACTCAAACCCATGAATTGACAAAATTTAAGGCCCTGCTCATTATTAAAGTTTGCTTTTTTCTGAAGAACTTGTGAAATAAATGTTGAATGACAACCGATATAATCGGCAAGGCCTTTAACTCTTCCACGAGGACGTTTTTCACCATCCCCTTTTAAGCATTTTTCAACAAAACTTACATAGTTATTGAATAGGTAAATATCCATGCGAATTTTTAACAAATTAAACAACATGCAACAAGAGAAAAAATCTCTCTTTTATCCCAAAAGAGAGAAGAAAAATCTTGGAAAGAAGTCTCGTCTACTATAAAAATCGAATAGAGATGTCTTGTCATATAGAGGAGTCAACGTGAGATCAGTAAGTTTAAATCTTTTATCAATAATATTAACACTTTCCGTTGTTTCAGGCGGTGCATTTTCCTACGTTGGTGGAGGTGGTTTAATAGGTGGTGGAGATGTCAATTCCAAACCGCTGATTGAATGTTATGTTGAAAATGTAGTGGAGCATGAAATATCTGTTCTGAAAATAATCAATGAAGTTGATTATGATGGTAATTTTATTGAAGATTCTTCTTTTTCTGTGATTCTGCTAAATGTTTTTCACGGCGAAGTAAGACGTCTTTCCTCGAAAGAAAAGTTTATTTCATCGCTGTCAAATTTTGAAATATATAATTCCCACAAACTTGTAGGGCATATTGAATTCGAGAAAAATGGTGACGAGTCGTCATCGTTTACTGGAAATTTATATTTAAAAAACCAAGACAAGGATTTTGAACTTACCGACTGTCGTTGGCAATAACCTCCATTAAAATTCAATGTATCCAGTAAAATAAAATGCTCAAGCAATTTATTATCTCCATGCAAACAAGAGTATATGTCTCGTTTGTGCCTAAAAAGAGAAAGAAAAAATCTTGAAGAAGTGACCGAAAAGTTATGAAACTTAAATGTGTAAAATAAAGTGAACTAACAAAAGGAGTTATTGTGTTTAAATCATTTTTTTTATTGATTATTCTTGTTGTAGGTAGTGTTTGTACGGCGGCCACAGTTTCATTTAGCGACTCAGGTAAATGGAATTTTAATCGACTGGGAAGGGAGGCCGTTGTTGGTAGTACGTATCTTGCTTTTGTGGAAGGTTCGGCAAAACAAGTTGAGTGTTCAGATCTTTTTAAAAAGTTTCAGGAAGAGGTGATGGATCCAGGAATGGAAGCTGGTTCGTACGGAATTCATGGAATTCGATGTGATGAAAATTCGGATTTAAATGAAATCCATTTTGCTATTCAGGTGATTTTTGAACCAATGAGCCAGAATGAATTACCTAAATTTGAAAAATTTCTGGAGTATATAAGGAAATGGAATGTATTTGGAGCAGATTTGATTTTGAAAAAAGTATCGCAAATTCATGATACAAATGTTTTTAAGGCAATTTTAGCAAAGGAAAACAGTGAGGAGATTGTTTTTGAAAGTTTACTTTATAAACACAATTATAAAACTTTTTGGGATTTTATGAATGCCGTCAATGACGATATTGTCCTTCTTACTGAGAGGAATATTGAGAAGGTTTTGGATTATCTGGCAACTGTTTTATCGGAAGATTCACTTGATAAACTGAAGAAAGATGTTCTTGTAAAATCAAATAGAGTCGCCTTTAAGCATAAGTTTTCATTCAAGCTTGTTGATGGTGAGCTTATGGAATATTTATTATGTGGTTTGCAGTTTGCCATGAATTGCAGTCCTGACAACGAAATGTGTATGTAGAATATTGTGTGGGGGGGATCTCAATAGAATTCCCCCTTACATATGAAAAATCAAAGCGCTAGACAACTTTTCCTTGGTGCGTACTCAGCATATCTATCTAACGTTCCATCATGTCGAGTATTTTGGCAAACCCCATCATTTTTCAAATTGTGAATCGCATTTGGAAGTTTAGCCTTTAGCAACTCGAGATATTGGTGAGGAGAAATATCTTCTTGTGATGATAATGATTGGTTGAATTCTTTGAAAATTTTCCGGTCCTGATTGCTAAAAGTATATCGCATGCCAATCACTATGAGAGCAACATCAGTTTCGGAATAATTACTTTCATCGCAGGTTAGAACTATGGCACAGGAAAGGGCCATGGTTTTTCTGAGTCCTGAACCAAGTCCATGACTCCAACTTTTTGAAGAAATACCAACTGAAAGCAACATGGCAAGTAGAATTATGTGTTTCATTACAGGTTATCTCCGTTTAAAATGTTGACTCGAAACTGGTGTGATTTTTTACCATGGACTGACGTGTGAGAAAAGGTGATTGTAAAAAAGATAGATTCTAAATCTCGCGAGTAGTTTTTATTTGGTTATTGCGAAACATATACAATCACGGGGGTTATTGGGTAGATTTGGGTGCAAGGCCCATCGTTTGAGAATTCCCTCTCTCTTCATTCCAACTTTTTCCATGACTTTTGCTGATGCGGGATTTTCAATATCACAAAAGGCCCAAACACGGTGTATTTCAGATTGATTCAAGGCCCAATTTATAAGGATTTTGGCAGCTTCAGATATATATCCTTTATTCCAATAGGATTCAGAAAGGACATACCCTAATATGGCCTTGAAATCATTGATGCGTAAACTGATCATACCAATAGGGGTATTTTCGGTTTTATGTGTAATAACCCAGGAAAATTCCTCCCCGTTTTCCCACCATTGGCAGCAATTTCCAATAAAGTTTTGGGTTGTCTCTACGGAAGTGTGGGGTAACCAGTTCATATATTTTGTGACTTTGGCATTTTGAGCATATTCGTTAAAAATATGTTGAGCATCATCCAATGAAGGCTTACGCAGAGTGAGTCTTTCGGTTTCAAACTTGAAGGGTGGAGTGGAAATACTGTCATTTTTCATGAAGCTATTTGAACACTATTTGTAAAGATTGACAATTTTTATACCTGTACGTGGCTACTCTCTCTGAGCAGTGCGCTTAAAATCTGGCCACGTACGGTTTATTAATGTTTTTTTTCTTAGCAATTGCTATCATGAAGAAAAATAATGGAGTTTTATATATGAAATACACTTTTTTATTCCTGCTATTATTATCTTTTTCAGTTGAGGCTTACAAAGATTGTTGGGAAATTCCTCGGATTTACTTCGCATTAAAATACCTTAAAGCAAATAATTGCCAAGATTTTTATAAGGATATGGCTACCTTGAAAAAATTCCACGAAATTTGCATGATAGCTGGTAAGAATTATGAAAGTTTAGATTCTTTGATAGGCCAAGTTTGCAAGAAAAAAGGGTACAATGATATTTGTTCCTTGAGAAGGAAATTACAAATTAAGATAAAAAAAGTCGATTTAAAAAAACATGATCATCCCTTTATTAAAAATCTTTATGAAGGTCGTGACGATTCTGTTCGTTATCTTCAACAAGAGGCGACATCTAGCAGGATTAATCAAGATATTCTTATGAAGCTTATTCGTAATCCACTGACTAACGATGAATTTAATGAAGGTGAGAAAGTGAGAGAGGGATCAAAACAAGATCATGAAGAGCTAAAAGAACTTTGCTTTGATTATATGGAGAGTATTGTATTTTTCAAATTACTAGAAGTTACGTTAGCAAAATGGAGCAAAATTGGGGAGGCGATTGTTTCTAAGAGCGTTGATAAGAAAAAAATTATGCAAAGCTGCACTTCTTATATTATGGATATGAATGACACTGCTAAATATACGATCGATGAGAAGTTAAACTATTGTACTATTCGCCTGAAAGAGATTCAAAGGAATCTGGAAAAGAAAATTTGTCAAAAAAATATTCCTCTGACCTGTATGTTTTATAAGCGTGGAAAGATAAGTAGTATGAAATAGTCGCTCTTTTTCCTACCTGTATGCGCAAAGATTAGTTTCATGTTATAATTTGTCTAAATAGTTTAAATTACTGGGGGACAGTGAATGCGATTTTTTGTACTGGTATTTCTTTTTAGCAGCTTTTGTTATGCAGCAGAGTGGGGCCATGTATTGGAAAAAGATATTAAGATTTTGGATGAAACTATTCTTCAGAAAGTTTATCCAAATGTAAAAAGGCCATCTCTACATAGTGCAATCACTCTAACAGATTATTTGAGAGGACTTGATGTAAATTATAAGATGATTTCTTCTAAATGTTTTAGACCTCAAATAAGTCGTTGGAATGTTACTTCTACGATTTATATCAGACCTAAAATGGTCGAGGGACCAGATGGGAGTAGATATCCAAATCCAAGATGGAAAGAGCTAAAAGATTTCAGGTGTAGGAAAAAAGATCCTGACTATAATTTATATGAAGCAACCTACCAGCATGAAACAATTCACTACAAACAACGGGATGCAATTTTGCAGAGCTTTTGGAAGGAATTGAAGGTTGATCTAAAGACTTATTGTGGCAATACAAGAAAAGAAGCAGAAGATTGGCTGACAAATATTGTAAAACAGTTCTTGTTGGAGGTAATAAAAGCAGATACTGAAGTTAAACCGAGAGCATTTGAAGAAGAGTGGATAAAAATATCTTATGAAAAAAAGGAACAAAAAAAGTGTGGTGATTTTTCTTTTATTGGTGAAGCAATTTCTGGCGCAAAAGTTAAAGAAAATAATGGAAAGGTTGTGGTAAGTGGTCATGGATGGGAATTTACTGGAATTAATAAAGGATATCTTACTTTGTTAAAAAACAAGAAGACAGAAGAAACTCTATATTTTCAGTATGGTGTTATTGCAGCAAGAGAGTCCGTTGATAAAAAAGGGAAAATACGTACGGAGTATAATGTAGATGGACTGGTAAAGCACAAGCTGTGGCTTGATAGTGAGGGACGAGTCATTGCCAAGGCATGGGCAAATAATAATGGAAAGCTTGGACGAAAAGTAATGTTGAAAAACCATGATAACTTTGCTGAAAATCCTGTCGTGACTATTATCGACACTGGTTTTGAAAGTAGCGATATTGATGGGCACGGTACGTTTGTTCAAAGTATTATTCAAAAAAAATCAGGACTGCAGAATGAGAAGGTACAGTCATTAAAAGTAAGTACAAATATTGATGAGAGCTTCTTGAGAGCATTAGGAGAGGCAAAAGGTAAAATCATTAATCTTAGTATTGGTCAAAAGAAGTTTGGGAAAAATCCAGCAAAAATGGAAATGGTGACCAGGGTATGCAAGAAAATCGAAGATATCAGCAAAACAAAGTTGGTTATAATTGCGGCAGGTAATGATGGGGCAAGCTTTGAAAGAAATCCTTTCTATCCAGCAGATTGCTCTTGGAAGAATAATAGTAACATTATTGTTGTTGGTTCATTTGATAATATAAATAAGATTAGTGCAGATTTTGGCAGGGGAAGTAGTAATTGGTCTTCTGATAAATTAGATTTAATGGTGACGGGAAATATGTACAAAGGAAAGTATCCTGGAGGAGTTGAGTTTATTCGAGGGGGAACGTCATTTGCGGCATCATATGTCAGTGGTTTGGCCGCTTTTCTTCATAAGAGCGGAGTAAAAGTTTCTTCTTTAAAAAAGAAAGTTATCGATAAGACTCAAGTAGACGAAAAGGCTAAAAGGTTTGTCCAAAAAGGTAGAGTTCTAATCAGATAACTTATTTTGACGTAGAGTTATATGGAATTTATATTCTGCCAGATTATCAGGATAGAGGTCTTGGAAGAAAATTAATTCAGCAACAGAATTGATCTAAGATTGTTACTATCGAAAATCCCGTTAAGATAATTATTCCGCTGGTGAAAATATTTCAAGGAGAGGAGGTAAAAGTTACAATTCGTTGGCACTCCGCGTCAGCCCCGTATATAAAGGAAAATGTAATATCATCAGGAAGTATATTTATGAAATTTTTATTTATATGGATTATTTTATTAGCTTCGAGCTTCTCATTCGCCAACTCATTTCCTGAAATTATAAAAGGGTGCAGGGACTATACTTCAACTGATAAATTGGAGAAGCTTTGTATTCGACTTGGGGTTTCTCCTGTAATGGCCAAAGCGTGCAGAAGTACTTCGACTTATACACTTGAAAGGCAGTGCTTGCTATCAGCGAATACAATCTCTCCTGAAATCGTTAAAGGGTGCAGGGACCATGCCTCAACTGATAAATTGGAGAAGCTTTGTATTCGACTTGGGGTTTCTCCTATAATGGCCAAAGCGTGTAGAAGTACCTCGATTTATACACAGAATTATACACTTGAAAGGCAGTGCTTGCTATCAGCGAATACAATCTCTCCTGAAATCGTTAAAGGGTGCATAGACTATACTTCAACTGAAAAATTGGAGAAGCTTTGTATTCGACTTGGGGTTTCTCCTGTAATGGCCAAGGCGTGCGAAAATACCTCGACTTATCCACTTGAAAGGCAGTGCTTGCGATCAGCAGCTAAAAAATAAATAAATTACCGGTACGTGATACTTTTCCTGAGCAG
>JAGLPP010000156.1 GCA_023137315.1 Bacteriovoracaceae bacterium | reverse complement strand
GAATTTTGCAAAATAAAAGACGCATTTTGATACCAGATTATATCCTCATTCAAAAAAAAACTTACAAACAAACCAAAACTCTCTCTAATAAAATAAAATAAAAAGGACTCTTACACCCCATTCAGCCTAGCAATTACAAGGCTTTCAATAATTGGTGTCAAAATGCACGACAAGATCGCCAAATGTAAGAACAAAATAATCGTAATAAATGATTTTGCCTTATTACACAAAACAAAGCTATCCATGAGCGAAACTTGTATCTCAAATAGGAGGGGGAAACATGAAACGTTTTTTATCTTTATGGTTATTATTGTGTCTACTTTCAACCATGGTCGCTTGTAGCAAGGATTCAGATAATGCTGGAATCTCTGAACAGGAGCTGGTTGACAACTATGTAAAAAAGGAAACAGCAGAGGAACAATATGATGAAAAGTACAACAGCGGCTATGACCAGGCAGTGCTTGACATAAAAATGCAGGACCCGGAATTCAAGGCCGGTTATGAGGAAGGCCTGGAACTCGGCAATGAAGCAGGACATGCTGAAGGCTTTGACCAGGGACTTCTGGAAGGAAAGGATCAAGGATATTCCGAAGGCTTCTCCCAAGGGTACGCAGCCGCTCACGACTCAGGCTATCAGGACGGTTATCAGGAAGGCATGAATGATGGCCAAATGCACGATTACAATGATGGATACGATGACGGTTATTACGATGGATATAGCAGCGGTGAGTATTGGGGCCATAACGATGGATATGATGACGGCTACAACGATGCCATGGATGATATGTCCAATGAATATAATGACGGATATGATGACGGACTTGAGGATGGATACGACTGGGGATATGACGACGGACTTGATGATGGCTACGACTGGGGATATGACGACGGTTATTATGATGGTTCCGATGATAGCTACGACTATTATTACGAGGAAAGCTCCGGGGTTTCCAAGGATCTCGAAAAAATTGGTGCCCGTCTTGAAAAAAGAAAATTTGAACAAATGACGGACAAGTTGGCCGCCAAATATGGACTCTCAGAAGAACGCTCTGAAAAGGTTGCCAAGCTAATGTACAATTGGAAAAATGCTTCAAGCAAAAGGTCAATGACAGACGCCGATGCAAAGGCATTTAGCGAAGAACTTTTGGGTTTTGATATTTCCGCTGCCAAAAAGGCACTAAAAAGTAATGCCGAAGGTGATGACAGCGCATATCTGGATTTAATAGACTCTGCTGCCCATGCCAACGAAACAAGTCCTGAACATATCAAGACATTACTTAACGATTTAATGTAGAGGCATTCCATAAACCGTCCCGTACGCAAGTGCGGGGCGGTTTTTTATTATGAAAAAAAACGTAATACGAATGGCATTAGTAGCCGGAGATTTGAGCAAGCGCAAACGCTATTGATCTCAGTATACCTTCATCGTCTTCTGTTAAAGACATCTTTTCTAAAATGTCCCTTGCTTCAAAAATCCGCAACATTCCGACACGGGATATTATATTAATTTTTACAGTTCTATCCATCTCGGTAGTTAAGGCCTTTAAAAAATATTTTTTGATCTTGTTGCCACCTATTGAATATAAAGTGGATACCGCTTCCAAACGTACTTTTTCAGAGACATCTTTCAGCAAGACGTTCCCGACTAAATCTATTTGTTCCTTCTGTTTTAATTTTCCCAACAATCTTAAACCCCAAAAACGAACCAAGGACATTTCATCATTCTTTATTAAATAAACAAACAATGGCACTGAATCAACCATATTCAAGGACGCCAAACCTTCTGCGGCCAATATCCTGTAGTATGCATCTTGTGATGTATTTTGAAGTATTTTAGTATACTCCCCTGTTCCTAGAGAAGATCGTGTGCGAACAAGCGCAGAAAATGCTTCTTTTCGAACAGATTCCGATTGATTGCCATCTTTAAATATTGCCAACAAAATCTCTGCTGCATCCTCGTTTTCATACAATTTCCCTAATAAAAAAATTGCCAGCGTTTGCGTTGTCATATGATCAGATTGCCTTGCAATCCGGGAAAATATTTCGATACGACTGCTAATGATTTCAAAATCAAGCCCTCTTAATGCAAATAGTATTTTATTCTTTTCTGATCTGGTTCCATTTAACAATTTTCGATACAAATATGACTTATGACTTACATAAATCCTTTCGAAAAGTTCTGAATTATTTTCATATATACTTTTTGTTTTTTCACTTATCCGGGCAGCTGAACCTCTCATAACCGGCAACTCCAAAATCCCCTCACTATATCTTTCAAGCCCGGCATTACTCAAGGCCAGTGGAAAATTCGCATCAATACCAAATTCAAAAAATTTAGGATCTATTCCGGATTTTTGTACATATGGCATGTTCGGATTCATAACTTGTATTTCAGGATAAAAATTAAAATGGCGGCTTGCTATTCTGATTATTTCATTTTTCCATTCTTCATATGTAATAACTCCATCACTATTATGATCCACTGACGTACTTTCAAAAGAATTTTCCAATACTTCTTCCCAGGCCCATAAAGGTGAAGATAAATACTTGCTGGTTGGCGCAACCACTACGATTTTTTTCTTTGTTTGAATCTCAACCTGTTTGGATTCATCATTAAATTCTTCTATCAAGACGGGAAAATCATTATTAACAATTTCACCACTGTAACATGATTGCATAATAATAATAATTTCGTCAGTTGCTATTGAAAGAATTTTTTTTGCGAGTTCCCTTCCTGAAATTTTACCATCTTCCAATGAAAACACATAATTTCCCTGAGAATCTATTTGTCCATGGCCGGTTAGTCCAATGGTTGCCATGGTTCGTTTTTCAGGATTTGAATGTTTGTAATCTAATACAATTTTATTAAATTGATTAATCGATTCAAAAAAATTATTTTTTGTTAATGTCATACTGGAAGCTTTAAATTTATCTGAAAGATCTACGATATGTTGATACCCTCCCCCCCTATTGGTGGAAAATATCTTTTTCAACACTTTTTTTAATGCATGAGCTGGTTCAGCGTCTACAGGGCCGCCAACAGTGTATGTCAGCAACCATTTTCCTGCTTCCTCTCCTAAAGGAACAATCGATCGTTCTTGTGAATATGCAGAGTAAATAATTAAACATATCAACAACGTATATAGGAAATGAATTTTTTTTCTCATAATATTTCCATCCGAATTAATATTAAAAATCCGACTTATTTTCAATAAGTCCATACCCACACGCCATTGTAGTACAATAAAAATAACAGTATGTGTGATTAATTTCCACAAAAATGATGCCATATGTTATTTTTACAATCTTTTTGGATTTTGCTCCAACAATCCGTCAGGATTTAAGCACTAAACCGTACCAAAACAAAAAAACTCCCGTAAAAAAACGGGAGTTCATTATTATTCGATTAATTTAACTATTCTAAATTTCTCTATTTACAAATAATTGCAACATATACGGAGTTCAGGCCATGACCACCTTTCAGTGGAATAAGTCCATCAATTAAATCTCCATCATCTGCACATGCCTGTAGAAGCTTTCTTACACCCTCTCCATTACGACCGCCAGCTTGGGAAAGTACGCAGCGACCTGACTCTGACTCACCACCAATCCCCATACCTTCGTAACAGGCCAAATCAAAACCATTTCCTGCAAAAGCTGCTACTGATGATAATAAAATTAATCCTATTAGTAATTTTTTCATTTTTTTTCTCCACTCGTTAGAATAATCCTTAATTAATAAGTCGTTTTTCACGAAATTTTGTTCTTTTCTACATTTTTACTAATAGCAAATTCTGAACTTTATTCAATAAAAAACAACACATAGCGTCTTTTTTGAAATTTATACATGATTTTCGGAGTTTCTATCAAAGCGGATTGCTGTGTTCTAAAGGCAGATTAAAATATTCTAAACCCGAATCCTGGCATTTGCGCGACGCAAACGATCAAGCAAGGTATTAACGAGCGCACGATACCAGCTTGGAAGTTGGGACAATGTCCGTTCAAATTTATCCGACGGAATCACAATCATATGACATTCACTCATTGATTTCACCGACGCACTTCTGGGCCCCTTGTCCAGAAATGACATCTCACCAACAAGTTCACCGGAATAAATATTTCCAATCAAATGTTCACGTCCACCTTTTATCTTGAAAACACCCATAGTACCGGATTTTAAAAAATACATTGTATCGCTTTCCTCGCCTTCCCTCATAAGATATTCATCTTTTTTCACTACGATTTCGTCTGACATTATTCACCCCTGATTAATCACCATTTACACACATGGCAATTGATATTAATCATAGCGTATAGCGTTCCCCTGAAAAATGAAAATGGGAAAAATTGTCACAATGCCATTCTCTTTTGGTTAGGCTCTTGATAAAATGTTTTTTAGTAGGAGATACATTATGTTAAATTATCAAACTCTCACACTCCCGGCCTGGCTCACTCATAAATTCTGGCTCCTTTCCAACTGGCAATGGTTTGGCATACTTGTCATCATTTTTGTTGCTTTTGCAATTGAACGTCTTGCGCAAAACTTTGCATCCAAAATAACGGTCAAAATCATGTCACGCTACGATATTGATATTCCCGACAAATACAAAAAAAGGGCCCTTTCACCAATTGGTATAATGGTTTTTGCGGGCGTTTTCGTCTGCGCCGTACAATTTTTAAACCTTCCTGGTGAATTTCTGGCCATTATCTCCCGTGGTGGAAAAATAATTCTGACCGTTACAATCATTTTAACAGCGCACCATGCGGTAAACATCATCTCCCTTTATTTTGAAAAACTTGCCAGGGAATCACAGAATAAATTCGACGATATTCTTGTACCGTTGATAAGAAAAACACTCAAATTTTTTGTCGTCATCATAGGAATTGTCTTCATTGGAAACAGTCTCACATTGGATATGAAAAGTATTATCGCCGGTATGGGAATCGGTGGTATCGCTTTTGCCCTGGCGGCAAAGGACACCATTTCCAATCTTTTCGGTTCACTGACTGTACTTCTCGACCGTCCGTTTAGAATTGGTGACTGGGTAAACATCGGAGGAGAAGTGGACGGGATGGTGGAGGAAGTTGGCCTTCGCTCCACACGTATCAGAACATTCTACAATTCCCTTGTCACCCTTCCAAACGGAAAACTCACCAACGTTCACATCGACAATTTCGGACAAAGACGTTTCAGAAGGTTTAAGACAAAAATCAGCGTCCAATATGACACTTCGCCTAAAAAAATTGAAGCTTTCTGCGAAGGAATCAGACAAATAATTTTAAAGCACCGCTTTACAAGAAAAGATTATTTTCACGTCTACTTAAACGACCTTGGTTCCTCCTCTCTTGACATCCTTTTATATGTTTTCTGGGAGGTTCCTGATTGGAGTACCGAGCTTGCGGAAAAACACAGACTGCTGATTGACGTTCTTAGACTTGGAAACGAAATGGGCGTGGAATTCGCTTTCCCAACACAAACACTTCATCTTCATAATAACGAGGCCACTCAAGAGACTGACACCATGAATTCCGACCTTGATTTTCACGAACAGGGAAAAAAATTTGCTGACGAAATCATCAATTCCCCAATCACCATGAAAAAACCTAGGAGTGTTGCATCAAATGGAACTTTTCCAAAAGATGAAATAGGCATCTAGTCAGGTAATAAAACATCACTTTTGTGTTTCCAAAACATTCTACGAATGTTAAAAAATTAACGGTTATTGAAACCATAGGCGTTAATTTTATCAACGGTTTTATTAAAAACCATATTACGGAGAGGTTTTATGGACATTTTAAATGAAGTACAATCACTGTTAAATCAAAGAGACCCGGATCAACCTGAATTTCATCAGGCCGTAAAAGAGGTAGTTGAAAGTGTTACACCTGTTCTTGAAAGACATCCTGAACTGAGAAAAGCCAGGGTTATCGAAAGAATCATTGAACCCGAAAGAGTTATTCAATTCAGAGTACCTTGGGTAAATGACAGGGGCGATATCCAGGTTAACAGAGGATTCAGAATTGAAATGAATTCCGCATTGGGACCTTACAAAGGTGGACTTCGATTTCATCCTTCAGTCAATCTTTCAATCTTGAAATTTCTTGCCTTTGAACAAATATTTAAAAACTCTCTTACCACTCTTCCCATAGGTGGCGGAAAAGGTGGTTCCGACTTTAATCCAAAGGGAAAAAGTGACAACGAAGTTATGAAATTCTGTCAAAGTTTTATGATGGAGCTTTTCCGTCATATTGGACCAAACACAGACATTCCTGCCGGTGACATTGGTGTTGGCGGTAGAGAAATCGGTTATATGTTTGGTATGTACAAAAAACTCAAAAATGAATTTACCGGCATTCTTACCGGCAAAGGACTTAACTGGGGTGGCTCACTTATCAGACCTGAAGCTACAGGTTACGGTGCCGTTTACATGGCAGCAAACATGCTTAAAACAAGAAACGAAACACTTGATGGCAAAACATGTCTTGTTTCAGGTTCCGGCAACGTTGCCCAGTACACCTGCGAAAAACTTCTTGACCTTGGAGCAAAACCTGTCACAGTTTCCGACTCTTCAGGATACATTTACGACGAAAAGGGAATCGACCGTGAAAAACTTGCCTTCATCATGCACCTTAAAAATGTCAAGCGTGGCAGAATCAAGGAATATGCTGAAAAATATTCTTCTGCGGTTTTCACTCCTAACGACAGCTCTTCAGATCACAATCCAATCTGGAACCACAAGGCAAAAGCTGCATTCCCATCCGCGACCCAAAACGAAATCAACGGCAAAGACTCTCAAAACCTTATCTCAAACGGTGTCTACGTTATTTCAGAAGGTGCAAACATGCCTTCAACTCCGGACGCGGTTAATGCATTTGTTGAAAACAAACTTCTTTATGGCCCGGGAAAAGCTGCCAACGCCGGTGGTGTTGCCGTTTCCGCTCTTGAAATGAGCCAAAACAGCTTGAGAATGGGTTGGACAAGAGAAGAAGTGGACAACCGTCTACAAATCATCATGAAATCCATTCACGACAACTCTGCAAGTGCAGCAAAAGAATACGGCATGGAAGGCAACTACGTTGCCGGTGCCAATATTGCTGGTTTCATGAAAGTCGTCAACGCAATGATGGATCATGGAGTTGTTTAATTAGAAAAAAGTGCAATCTTTTTTGATA
>JAGLPP010000155.1 GCA_023137315.1 Bacteriovoracaceae bacterium | reverse complement strand
TGGAGGTGACGGCCGGATTTGAACCGGCGATTGTACGGTTTTGCAAACCGCTCCTTTGGACCACTCAGGCACGTCACCCCATAAAAGATCAAGTTTTTGATATAATCATAGATGACGGACTTTTTGTCAAATGACCTTTTCCATATCAGGCCTCACGAATGACGTATTTGTCCTTGCCTAAATCGATCATTTCCTTCAATCCCTTTCCTACCTTAAAAAAAGGAACTTTCTTTGGAGGAATTTTTACAACCTTGCCGGTTTTAGGATTTCTTCCCTCGTAAGATTTGTAATTTCGGTTGGCGAAAGATCCGAATCCCCTGATCTCGATTCTCTCATCGTCGTAGAGAGCTTTAATCATGGAATCGAAACAAATGTTAACAACCGATTCGGCCTGCTTGTGTGTCATGTTTGCCGACTTCTCAATTGAAGCAATCAGATCTGCTTTTGTCATGCTCATTCCCCTTGAAAGAGACTGAAATTATGTCCACTATGTATGTAACCTATCGGATATTCTTGAAAAGACTTAAGAGGCTGATTTTAGTTTCTTTCCAAATAATCCTATTTAAGTCAATATGGCCAAATTTAGTGGCATCCTCACATGAATAATTACGAATAATATTCACCATAACTACTTGTTTTTACGATATTTTTATACAAATTATCTATTAAATTTCAAACTGGATTAAAATGAATATGGAGGTTTTACGTGCGTTATTTCACTTCCATTATTCTGATACTTTTTCTACTCACTTCCCTGGGATGCGTTCCCAATTCCAACCCAAGAAAGGGCAAAAAAATCATCAGTGATTTCTTAAAAAGCAATACTGTTGATACAAACATCTGCTCTCTTTATACCAGACTTGAAGAGGAGGTTTGCTATGCAAATTGTCCTGACGGAACCCATGTCGGAACCGATAGTGAAATCAACGACGAAATAGACCTGCTAGTGCAGAACAACCCTGATAAATCCGACTTGAGAAACGAGCTTGCAAACATTGTTTCGCTGGCCAATGGAATCTGTATTGAAAATGCCATTACACGACCCACAAATCAGGTTTGGATCAAAAATAATTTTTGCGGTTGTTTAAATGGAAAGGCCTTCATAATGAACAATTGCGAAGGATTTTGTGCTGCTAAAAATGACCACGCCCCCACCCTGTACGCCAGCGTCGATCTTGGAACGGATATTTTACTCAACGATAAATTGGGAAATCTACACAACTGGTGCAAAAAGGAAATTGATGACGGCCACGTTGCCCCGGATTGCGTCCTTGAACTTTTTGATGGTGAAAATACATGGAGTGTGCAGATGAACATTCCTGCCGGGGCCAACAATTTCACGGCCGACCTTTCGCTGCTTGCCATGGACAAAACATACCGCGCACAAATCAAGGAAGTGACGTCACAAGCAAAATCAGATTATATCCAACTTCGCAGAATGCCTGAGGAAAATATCACTGATCAAACACCACTTAAGATGACTCCTGTCTCACAATACACCTGCATAAGCAGAAGTGGGGTCATTCAAGATGGTGACAACTTCTATGAAAATGCCACAAAACTCCATTACTTTTTCCCTTCCGGGGAATTGCCTGCACCACTACCTCCGGAAAACGACTTTTTATTCTGCCACGATATAAATATCCACGGCAGCAATGACGGGCCGACCATTCCACGCCTGGAACTGGTTCCCAATTCCTACGCCCTCTGGAATAAAACCGATACGAGATTTTATGATGCAAACAATGACGGAAAGCTGGATATTAATAAGGAAATTGAAGACGAACTTAATGACGGTTCGACAATAAACCTTTTTCAACCGATGAGCTATAACACTTCTCCATACAGCGGCCAGCAGCTTTTGGGATACTACATGCAATCGTGGATCGGCGACAATGGACGGCCATTTTGTCCGGGCCAAACAAACTACGACAGCGGCATCCCGATCTTTTCAATTTTAAAAACAAAAGTCGGTATTGATACCGAGGCTGTCTGGATCGCGAAAAGAGAACCATCCGACCTCACCTCCGCTCCTGATGACTATATTTTTATAAGAGAAACCGTGCTTAAAAAAATCTGGTTTTATGTGGAAAACGGAATCCTCCACCCACACAACGATGAAACATCAATGAATAAAACCATCATGTTTTTCCATCCATTTGATGAAAACGCCCCCCTGACGCGAAAAAGCGACCAATACGTCTACACAGTCTTTCACCAGGAAAACAGTGATTCACTCGCTCCAAGAACCAAAATCGTGGCCGCTGACAAAAGACTCGGTTGTATCCCAAAACTTGACTGAAATAATTCAAGTTTTCCCACTCTACACCGATAAGAATGGTGGAGGCGTGAAGCTATGGCATGGCATCTGTGTACCATTTTTATTTGTATTTTTACCATTTCTTCCTGTATGGAAGGAGGGCCCAAAAAAGGCCGCCCAACAATCAAGGATTTCACCAGCATCACGGCCGTTTCCGATTTTTGTACCGATTTCACACAAATCGACCAGGACATTTGTTACAGTCAGTGCCCGGAGGGATATCACGAGGCTACACAGGAAGAAATCCAAGAGGAAATCGACGCTTACGCCGAAGATGAATCAGGAGGGGATGCCGATAAAGAATTATCCATAAAAGATCAACTACAGGAAATTGTGGATCACGCAAAAGGTATTTGCTCGGTGACACCTGCAGCAAGACCGGACGGTGAAGTTTACATCGACAAGAGTTTTTGTGCATGCGCAAATGGTGAACCATTTATCATTAATGACTGTTCATCCTTTTGTTCCGGCAAATCAAGCACTACTCCAACACTGTATGTAAATGTCACTGTTGGAACAAATATTTTATTAAATGAAAATTTAAAAAACCTGAAAGGCTGGTGTGAAAACTCCATGCCTGATTCCGACGGTAACTTCGCTCCATCATGCGTATTACAATTATTTGATGGAGTAAGCACACTCTCGGTTCAGTTGAATTTTACAGGTGATAATTCATTCACTACTGATCTATCCCAGATGGCCAAAAACAAGACATACGTTGCCGCAATAGTTGAAACCGAATCAAGTGCAAAAAGTGAAACATTCCAGCTCCGTGCCGTATCAGATTCACAAAATACCGGCGACAACTCCCCACTGAAGATCATGCCTATCTCGCAATACTCCTGTATACAGAGAAACGGACAAATCCTGACCGGTGATAATTATTACCTGGATATGGCGAGAATCCATTATTACTTTCCATCAAATACAATGCCGCCAAGTCTTCCACCAGGTAACACGTTTTTATTCTGTCATGACATCAACACCTACGGCGAAAATGACGGGCCGCTGTTTCCGCGCTTGGAACTTGTTCCAAATGCTCTTGCCCTGTGGGATAAAACCGACGTCAGACTATATGACACAAATCCACAAAACAGTGTCCTGGATATTAACGACATCATTAAGGACAGACTACTTGACGAATACAACGTCAGTTCGACCATTAGCATCTTTCAACCATTCATATATAATTACGCTCCGTCAGCAGCTTTTAGCTCGTCATCCGAAAGCAGCATCCTTCAGGGATATTACATGCAGCCATGGATAGACAGCGAGAGCAAGCTCGGTTTCTGTCCCAAACAACAGCAATACAATAGCTCCACTCCGGTTTTTAAAATTTTAAAGGAGATTGTTGGAGTTGATACCGAAGGCGTGTATTTTGCCAAGAGAGAGGCCATGAGCCTCACAAACACTGATGGAACTGTCACAACAGCACCAGACGACATTATAATAATCAGGGAAACCCTGCTTAAAAAAATCTGGTTCTATTACGAAAACGGGCAACATTTCGTTCCTGATGATACCATCGCCGGACAGAGAACAATTATGTTTTACTATCCTCCTGACGAAAATGAACCCTACACCAGAAAATCATATCAAAAAATCTATACCGTCTACAATCCAACGGAAGACGGACAAAACAGCTCTATCCCACGAACAAGTCTGATTCCACCAAATAAGGTTTTTGGATGCGTCCCATCCATTGGTGATTAGATTAGGAAAAATAGACATCCCTGATAATTCGCAACGTGGGACTGAAATTCCCCCAGAAGATAAATACAAAAACACAGATTCTAAGAACATTAAAGAAAAACGATCTCATGATCCCGAACGTAAAACTTTTAATGAAAGACCTGTTTTTCCTGTAAGACCTGTGTTTAAGGACTGAACCAAGAATTATTGTGCAAATAACAAAACAAAAATAATAAAACAATTCCTGTCGTCTTTCCAAAAACATGGCCGCCGATGCAGGGGCCTTTCTGTCACGAACGAATTTTACAAGGAATTTTATAAATTTTGGTCTTTTTGAAACAAAGTTTGAAACCACATCACCTTCAGAATTTTTAAACAACTTTATAAGATCCTTTTCCGGAACCTCCCTTACCGGTTTCAACATTTTATCCACTTCCAAAGCTATTTTTTTATTTTTAATTGCCTTCCATAGATTTGGAATTTGCACGTTTGATCTGGCCCGCGTTTTTGCCTGCTTCTTTTTAAAAATTGCCCTGGCCGCTTCCATTATCTGCTGCTGATCAACGTTAAATTGCTGAAGATCATTTTCAAGACTTTTTATCGAATCAATTTTCCCAGGCCTTTCAACCTCTTTAACATCAAGCTTGTCCTGCGCATGGATAATGAACATCGTCAAAAGCAATGCAAGTCCAAAACAGATTTTAAATTTCATACTAATTCAGGCCTTGTTCTTCCCAAGAATTCTGTCAAAGAACAATGTAACCGGGGCAGCTACGAAAACAGAGCTATATGTACCGACAACAACACCAAGAGTAATGGCCAGAAAGAAATCCCTTATCGCCAATCCACCAAAAAAGTACATTGAAAGAGAGATAAACAGAGTGGTTCCGGATGTCCAAACCGTTCTTGAAAGTGTTTCGTTGACGGCATTATTTATGTGGTTTTTAAGTTCGACTCCAACATATTTTGTCTCATGTTCCCGAACACGATCATAAATAACAACCGTATCGTTCACCGAGTAACCAATAACAGCGAGTAATGCTGCGACAGTTTGAAGAGTGAATTCAGTTCCAGTCAGGGCAAAAATTCCAAGAACTATTGAAACATCATGAAAAAGAGCAATAATGGCCCCTGGCGAGTACTTGATATTAAAACGAAGGGCAATATAAACCATTATCGCCAGAAGTGCCCAAAACATGGCCATAAATCCGGACAGCCTGAGTTGTGCACCGGCCTTCGGCCCAACAATATCAACCTTCCTTATCTCGACTCCACTTCCGGAAAAGTCCTTTTTTAACTGCATACTAATTTCATGCGACACCTTGTTGAGATCCTTCTCCGATGCAGGAACCTTGAGCAAAAACTCGTTGTTCGATGACTCTCCGATGGTTTGCACACCAACTCCGCGAAAACCACCCTTCTTCAGGGATATCCTGAGACTATCAAGTCTGATTTTTTCTGCAAATTTGATCTGAGCCTCAGCCCCTCCTCTGAAGTCAACTCCATAATTCAAACTGGAAAAGATAAAAACTATGGATATAGTAACGATAATAGCGGAGATAATCGCAGTAAACTTGTATTTATTTACAAAATCATACTTGGTTCCACTTCTAATAATTTCCAACATGGTTTTTTTCTCCCGGACTTAAATACTAAGATCCTGTCCTTCAACTTTATTCATATAAAACTCGAAGAAAAGCTTTCCTACAAAATAGGCAGTATAAACTGTGGCAACAATACCTATAAGAAGAGTTACAGCAAACCCTCTGATAGGCCCGGTTCCAAAATTAAATAAACAGAAACCCGCCAATGCGGTGGTTATATTCGCATCAATAATTGTCCAAAACGCCTGGGCAAATCCGCCTTCAACGGCCTTGTAGTTGCTGACACCCTTTCTGATTTCCTCACGTATCCTCTCGTAGATAATGATATTCGCATCCACGGCCATACCTATTGTTAGCGCAATACCGGCAATACCTGGAAGAGTGAGCGTTGCCTCAAATCCCACAAGAGCTGCCAGAACAAAAAGTATGTTCATACTAAGTGTACAAATTGCCATCACACCGGAAAGCTTGTAGTAAATGAGGATGAACACAAAAACCAAAATGGCACCGATAATGGAAGCCGTTCTGGCTTTTATAATCGAATCCTGTCCGAGACTCGGCCCGACAATTCTTTGTTCCTCAAAATCAAGCTGTACAGGAAGTGCACCGGCACGAAGAACAAGGGCTATATCCCTTGCCTCTTTCATAACTTTGTTGAAACCACCGGAACCAAGGGTTATTTGCGCGTGACCGCCGGCAATACGCGCCTGGATAACAGGAGCGGTATAAACGTTACCATCAAGAATAACGGCCATTCGTTTGCCTATATTTTCGCCTGTGACCTCTTCAAATTTTTTGGCCCCTGACGACTTGAACTCAAGCCCTACATATGGCTGGTTTTTCTGCTGATCAATGCGAACCCTCGCATCCTGAAGATCATCTCCATCAAGACGTGAATTAATATCCACAACGTACGGAATCAAATTCTGGGTTTCATCCTTTAATTGAACAGTCGTTTTCTTTTGAAACGCCAGCTCGTACCCCTTCGGAAGATCCTTTTTCAAAAATTCGTTCAATTT
>JAGLPP010000154.1 GCA_023137315.1 Bacteriovoracaceae bacterium | reverse complement strand
AGTATCGTTTACTATTTTAAATTCCAGCTTTGCGGTTTTACCAATAAGTGATTTGGCGCGATCAATATCCTTTACTCCGGGAAGTTGTATAATGATACGATCGTTTCCCTGTGAAATAATCTCAGGCTCGGTAACTCCAAATTCATCAATTCTATTTCTGATAACCTCTATAGACTTGGAAACCGAGTTCTCCTGAATGTATGTTTTCCATGAACCCAAAAGTCCATACGTCAATTCATCCTTGGTTTCCCCGGTAAGACGGAGGACTCCTCTAAAATACTCTTTAACTATTCTCTCAGCTTCCGCCAACTTGTTCGGGTCCACAATCACTAGTGAGTGCTTGGGGTCCTCCACGTCTGATAAATCAATATCACCCAACGAAACAGCGATATTTTCATCCTTGAGACGAGATTCGATCTTTTTGGCCCAACCTCTTATCTCATCCTTGTAAGCCCTGTTGAAATCGATTCCCAAAATCATGTACAGACCACCCTGAAGATCAAGTCCGAGATTGATTTTTGTTTTTACAGGGAATTTTGATTCCTCATCATGATCGAAAACGGTTGGAATCACCGAAACGACAGAGATAACGACTAAAATCAATAGAAAAACAAAGCGAAACCACCAGCTTCTGTTCATCAGGATTCTCCTTATATACGTTACAACAACAGAACGATGTTTTTAGACAAAAACCTACAACGAATTATATATGAAATTCGAAACGAAAGTCCATTTAAATATTTGAAAAATAAAGCAAATTTTGGAAGAAAAATTATTTTTTCTTTTCTTCCTTTTCAAAGATTTTCTTTGCGTTACCGCCAATCTGTCCACGAAGAATCTTTAGCTTCACTCCTTCGGAAACTTCAAGAGTGACTATTTTGTCGGTTATTCCGCTGATAGTCCCGATAATTCCAGACTTGGTAAAAATTTCGTCGCCCTTGCTAAGACTTGAAAGAAGCGCTTGCTCCTCCTGCAACTTTCTTTTTTGAGGTCTGATCATAAGGAAGTAGAATATGATAAAAATTATAACAAAGGGTAAAAGTGACATCATTGGATTTGGAGCAGCTTTACTGGCAGCTTCCTGGGCAAAGGCACTTGATACAAAAAATTCCATCATGAGATATCTCCTAGATTTAGTTCCACTCGTTTAATAAGTAGTTTTTATAAAAGTTTAAGTAATATTCGTCAAATGAGTTTGAAAAAATCGATTTACGTATTTCCCGCATCATCTCCAAATAAAAATAGAGATTATGATATGTAATAAGCTGACCGGCCAGATATTCGCCAACAGTGTAGAGATGGCGTATATAACCCCTTGAATATCTTCGGCAAACACGACAATTACATTCTGGATCAGGCGGAAGTCTGTCATCCAGAAAGCGTGCTTTTTTAATGGATAGAGGCCCTTTGTGGGTTAGAAACTGGCCATTTCTTGCGTTGCGCGTCGGAAGTACACAGTCAAACATATCAATTCCGGCCCTCACGCCGTTTAAAATATCCAACGGAGTCCCAACCCCCATGAGATAACGTGGTTTGTCTTCAGGCATTGTTGGCGTAAAATCATTTAAAAATTCCACCATTTGCTCATTTTTCTCTCCAACGGAAAGTCCTCCGAGAGCAAGGCCCGGAAATTCCATTTCCAGAAGTCTCTCCATGCATTCCCTGCGAAGATCGATGTGGAGTCCTCCCTGGATAATCCCAAAAAGATGCTGGTGATCCTTGAGTCTGAATTCACGACATTTTTTCGTCCACCGCAGCGTCAGTTCCATGCTTGAGCGAAGTTCATCTTTTGTTGCAGGAAGTGCCGGACATTCATCAAATGCCATTACAATATCCGATCCCAGTGCCCTCTGTATCTCCATCGATTCCAAAGGCCCGATCCTGTGTTCTTTTCCATCCAGATGGGATCTAAATATAACCCCTTCCTCCGATTTCTTTGTCAGTTTGGCCAAAGAATATATCTGAAAACCACCGGAGTCCGTCAGTATCGGCCTTTCCCACGACATGAATTCATGAAGGGAACCGAATTTTTGTTCGATCAGTTCATGTCCAGGACGAATAAGAAGATGGTAGGTATTTCCAAGAATAATCTTCGCATCCATCTTTTCAAGCTCATCCTGCCACATGCATTTGACTGAGGCACGTGTTCCGACAGGCATAAAAACAGGAGTTGGTATTTCACCATGTGAGGTTTTTATAAGCCCCGCCCTGCTGTTTTCGCTTTTTGCCTCTACTGTAAAAAAACTCATACGGCCCCACGTTCAAGTAAAATAAGCATGGCATCCCCATAGGAGAAAAACCTGTACCCTTCCCTTTTGGCATCCTCATATAATGCAAGCGCCTTCTTTCGTCCAATCAAACCGGAAACCAGCATCAAAAGAGTGGATTTGGGAAGATGAAAATTGGTGACAAGACCGCTTACGGATCTTACATCCACTCCGGGATGAATAAAAATATCAGTGGAATAATATTTGTCCGGCACAATGGAAAATTCATTTTTTTCATCAATGGCCGATTCCAGAACACGCAACGTGGTTGTTCCAACGGCAATAATCTTCCTGTTGCGTATCATCTCAAGATTTTCTCTTGTCACACAATACTCTTCCCTATGCATTTTATGCTCAAGAATATTTTCACTCTTGACGAGAGCAAATGTCCCCAAACCTATGTGAAGAGTAACAAAAGCGCGATCAATCCCCTTCTTGTCGAGTCTTGCAAAAACATCGTTGGTAAAGTGAAATCCGGCCGTTGGCGCGGCCACAGACCCCTCTCCCCTGGCGTAGATTGTCTGATAATCCGATATATCCGCCCCGTCTGAATTTCCGCGTCTGACGTAAGGAGGGATCGGAACCTTTCCAAACTCATTAATCACCTTATCCATGTTTTTGCCATTAAATGCGACACCGAAAGTATTATCACCATTAATGCGGGTAATCCTGGCCATAAGCTTTTCACGCTTCATGGGGCCTTTAAATACATCACAATCCCTTAATTCGTCATCATTCAGCGAAAAATCAAAGTAATACTCATCACCAACATTCTTTCTGCTTGCGGTTTTTATAAGCGCTGTATAGGAACCTCCAACCGGAAGCGGCGACAAAAGAAACACCTCACATTTTCCACCACTGATTTTATGCCCCAACATGCGCGCCGGAAACACTTTGGTTTCATTTAAAACCAAAAGGGAATCCTTCGGAAGATACCTGTCCAATTCCAGAAAACGGGTGTGGATCACCTCATCGGTCTCTTTATTATAGACCAAAAGCCTGGAATCATGCCGCGGAACAACCGGACGCTCCGCAATCATATGTTCCGGCAACTCATAATCGTATGATGTAAGCTTTAAATCTTCATTCGTCTGTGTCATCATAAGGTTACGATGTGTAACATAAAAAAATTAATATTTCCTCTTTTTCTTATCCTGTCGTTCCACTATCCGCACTTGTTATGGGCCATGGATGATGAAAACCCCGTCAAAATCAGCATCGACCACAAACGACTCCGCCAGGAACTTGTACTTCTAGGTCATCTTCATGAAGAAATCAGATTGAACTTTGTGAAACAAGAAAAAGAAATTGTTAAAGAAGTGGTTGATGAAGTTTCCACCGTCAGCTCCGCCCCTTCGCGCAAAAGGAGAAAACGGGGACAGCAAAGTCATTGATTATTGATAAATTGACGAATCAATTGGATACACACAGCGAAAACCAAGATCTATTCTTCTATCTGTCGTTCCATTATCCTTGTGTACTGTCTCAACATACCAGACTCCTGCGGCGGTATCGGAGAGATAACTTCCTCCAGTGGAAAAAGCACCATATCCATAAATGTCCGGCGCAACCGCTGTAAGTTCGCTCAAATTAAACACAAACTTATCATTGTGTAACTGCTCAACTGTAATCCCGGACGACGGACCTATCTGTAAAATATAACTTAAAACAGGGTCCGCATTGGATGGATTTGCCGGCGAGGTTGGATACTTGGTTGGATATTTTTCATGAACCGGAAGACCGACTGGTATGAAAAATCTGGTCGCATTGTAGGGTTCATCCTCGATATCCCAGCTTGAAAGATCTCCATCACAGTTTGTATCCGCCCCACTTGTATCATTGCAAGGCCCCATAAAAGTTGGAATTCCTGTGGCATCCTCATCATTCAATCTGAAATAATCATAATTACTTTCATAATCAGTTGCAGGATTACATTCACCGACCAGGGCACCATCACAGACTTTCAAGGTATGATTACCATCAGGCCCCGTCATGGCCACACATGAGTTGTTGCTGCATTTTACGGTATCCTTTGCCCACTCTGCCACATTACCAACCACATCCTGTATTCCAAAACGTGAAACGCATGAGGAAGTAAGACTACTTCCCGTGTAAACGGAACGCACATAATTTCCATTTCCATCCTGAAAACCACTGGTTGCAGGAATGGTGTAATAAATGGAGCTGGCAGGAACCCTGTCATCCGTAAAATTATCGCTCACACCGTTGGCCTGGGCAGAATTGCATTTGCTTGAAGAATTCATTGAATATCCAGCTTCCAGGGACACAATATCATTATCAGTCATGCTTTCAGAATCCCACATGGAATAAGCAATCTGTTGTTTTCTGGTTGGCAGATTTCCTGCTGCCGCCATCGTCAGACCGACAACACCGTCTATTTCCCTCGTATTGCAGTAATTATAGGCATCATTCTGGGTTACATTAACCAGCGGTGGAAGTTCAGCGTAGTGATGACCGCTTGGAGGAGTGGTAAGAATCACATCCTTGATTTCATCCCATGTGGTTGCGTTGTCCTTATTTCGATAGCACTTTCCTGTTTGACGGTCATAGTAAATTTTCCCCTGTAATGCAGTCACATTTGCGTTTGGATCTGAGAGACCAATACAAGACTTGGAATTATCCGGATCATCCGCAAAAACACAATCAACTGGTCTTGAATAATTACATCCGGCCTCAAAACGATCAACTATCAAATCCTCAGCAGCGTCATAGTATCTACTTGATCCAACTATTGTATTTCCAGGGCCGAAATACGAACAACGATGATTATTGGTTGGATCGTCTGTCTGATTAATCATGTCACACATCATTTTATTGACGGCCCATCGATGGACAAATGCCATATTTTCTGGTGGAACAACAACCCTTACTGTTTTATTCGGCCCTGAAGTATCCGTGGCAATACCGTTTATTACAGGCCTTATTTCGTAGTAATAAACCGTTTTGGGCACAGGACCGGTCCAGGAATTTTGCCCGTTATCAGTATATACAGTTGCCGTACCTGGAATTATGGTTTTATTGATCGGACTTTCGTAATCAAAGGACTCTCCTGCCAGTCTTCTGTAAGCATTGAATCCTTCAATCGACCCCGTCCCATATACAAGAAAATCATTCCAGGAAAGCTCCACTGTTCCGGTTGCATCATAATTTTGCCAATCCGTACTTGCAGAATTTCCGGTTGATCGATAGCACTTGTCGTTTGTCTTGTCATAGAAGAACGTATTACGTTTTGACGGGGTTATTGCAAGATTGACAGGCGAATCGTCACCTACGCAGCTAACCACATCCGAACCAAGACTGACACACTCCGTGGAGGTTTCCGTCGGGGACACGTTACATAGCTGGTAATGTGTATCATCGGCATCATTCGGATTCTGATACCTTGTTGAATTGAATTTCTTCCACTCATAACTTCCCGGATTTTCCAGGTCGTCATCACTATAATAGCATTTGTCGTTTGCGGAATCGTAAAAAACGGCATATTTTCCATCGGCCTCAGCCGCCAGCGAAGTTGGTGCCCCGGCCCCGGTACAGGCGTTTCCGTTATCACACTCAGTAAGATTATATGTACAGGTAAGCGGATTATCCCTTACCTCAAGCTGATTGTTCACCCTTGGGCCGAAGGCCTTGATATTTGCCCACCCCTGGTGGGATGCACTCACCTGATTGACCGTAATTACAAATGATACATCTGCCTCGCCTCCAGGCGCCCCTCCGCTGTCAGTAAGGGTGAAGCTTACAGTGGCATCACCAAAATTACCCCCGTTTGGAATAACTTCAATATTCATGGCACCTGAACCTGAATTGGTTATACCGTCGGTGATATCAATAAGAGCGTCGGCACCCGTTCCAATCTGGACACTGTTGTAGGAGAAAATAACGTTCTCCGGACTAACAAGATTTGTATTTGATGATGCAACTGATTTTATAAAAACACTTTGAATATCTTCCGTTGTTGAACCGCCACCTTCATCAACACGAATCCTTGTAATCCTCACACTGTCGCCCTCGTTAATGGAGTGATTGGCGATATGGGAACCGGCCACCATTTCCCAGCCACTGGAGGAGTTACTCCTATAACAATTACCATTATATGAATCAAAGTAGTACAGATCCGCAGACAACGGAACAACGGTGTCTATGGGTGAACCTGCTGCATAACAACCATAAATCCCACATTCAGGTGCATCATCATAACCGGAATATTCACAAATAATCGGTTCATCGTTAACAGGCTCAATATATAATTTTACCGTGTACTCATCAGAATAGTTCTCACCATCAAAGGCCTTGTATTTAAAAAGTGACTCTATACCTGTAATGTTTCCGTTCTCCGGCGTATATTTAAAATACGGGGTCCCTGTGAAGTTCACCTCATCAAGAGTTCCGCCAAATCCACTTATGGTCGAATAACCATATGACAGTGCCCCACCACTCTCATAAAGAATTTCAGCGTCTGTCGGTACCGGAATATCAATTATATATTGTGTGGCCGTGTATGTTGAACTTTCAGAGGCTGAGTAAGTCAGAATCTTGTTCACAGAATCATAGGCCCAGGAACCTCCGGGACTTGCCACATATGGAGCATCATTTTTAGCTATAATACTGACTGTTGCGTAAACGGTTGCCGAGCAAAGTCCAGCAACATCGCACGCCCTGTAGGTAAAGGTGTCGATATAACTTCTTCCAAGCTTGGTATCAACATTGTTGTCGTTTACGTCTCCATCACCGATCGTATAGCTCAAAGTCGCCCCGTTCAGGGAAGTCGCACCGTACGTCGGGCCTGATAATATCTCGAACGTCAAATTGGCATCATCAGGATCAGTGACATTTGTAAGTATTGCAGTGACTGTTGTGGACGGATTATTGTCACCGTCCTCATACCCTGTAAAAGTATCGGATAATGAGGCCGCTACCGGCGAATCATTTGTTGCGTTAATTGTTATACTGACCTGAACCGTATCACTGCATAAATATCCATCACATGACCAGTATGTAAAATTATCAACTCCGTTTACATCACCACTGCTTGGAGTGTAATCGCAATTAACATCTGTCAGAAGAGAACCGTTTTTGCCCATGCAATTTGCAATACTTCCCATTCCTGGATCGGTCACCACCTGATAGTAGTAGCTGGTGGAATCCACATCTGAGGCAGTCGGAACACTGAAACCAAGGGTTGGAATCGACTCCGTATCAAATGGCTCATCCAGCGTTGCTGGAACAGCATATGTGTACGAAGCGAATGACGGAGCATCATTGACCGCATTTACGGTAATGGAAACCGATTGCTCTGCAGACCAATCACCATAATCATCCCGGATTTTGTAGGTAAATCCGGATAATCCGTTTTGATTTGAATCCGGGGAAATATAAACGTAACATTTCTGACCGATGCATTCACAGTTTGTACCGCCAACACCGATGTTGAGAAAAGTTACAACGCCGAAAGGATCGTTCTCCGTTATTGTACATGATATCGGATCATCCCCGTCCTGATCGGTAAATGTAAGCTCATGTGTAATGGGAGTGGAATCCTCGTCAATCGTAATTGTAAGCAGTGTACCAACTGGAGCGTGGTTTTCGTCTGGATCATCCGAAGTTGTTGTCAAGCCGGACGAACTTGAAACACATTTGCGACTTACAGAATCGAATGTCTCTCCTGAGGGACAGTTCGCCTTCTTGTTCCCCTCTTTTGGCATACACGCAAAAAAAGCAACAAGAGTCAAAATGGAAAAGACTATATTAAACACTCTCATAAATGGCCCTACTCTCCGTCATGTTTATCGTCATTAATTGCCAACCACTTTAGGATAAGGTTAATCACCCATGTCTATTGTCATATGAGTTGTAATTCACTTCAAAAAATATGTGATTTCGGCTAGTTGCGAAAAGACTAAATATGTTCTATTGACATTATCTGACAAGTTTACGAGGCAAAACCCCTCCCTTGAAAAATAAACCACTTAGCATAAAATATATTTAGAAGAATTAAAGTCAATTAAATCGAGGTAAAAAATGAAATTAAAAATTCTTATAATTGGACTTGTTTTTGGAACTCATGCAATGGCCGGTATTTTAGTTGATCCGTATGTTGGATATCGAACAGGTAGCTTTGAAGTTACCAGCGAAAATACCACGTACGAATTTGATTTAAGTGGTTACGGTTACGGTTTAAGACTGGGGTACAATTTTCTCGGTTTGATGGCAGGTGTGGAATATGGACTGGGAAGCGTCGATAGAGAGTATACAAGAACCGGTAGTGAAGAGACCTATGACACAACCCAGATGAGTGCATTCATCGGATATAATTTTCCACTTGTAAGATTCTGGGGAAGCTATTATTGGAATTACAAATTGGAAATACCTGAAACAAATCTGACCACCGGTGACTACGAAGGCGACAAGTGGGAAGGAAACGGATTTGGTCTCGGAATTGGATTCACGGGAATCCCATTTATAAGTATCAATCTGGAGTACAAGAGAATAGAGATTGAAGAACTTACCTACTACTCCAGTAGCAGAGGTGCCACAAGGACCGTGAATTATCCCACCTCCGACACCACTAAACCAGAGATAGACGAATTTTTCCTTAGTGTCAGCGTCCCATTTGACTTTTAAGAATTTATAGATGTCCGGCCAGAAGTCCTCTAAATACCTCTTCTGGCCATCTTCGTACGCTCCACCATTACAGAAAGAACATCCAAAAGCTTCTGCGTGATGCTTTCTCCTTCAATCATGCCCAATGCATGGGAAATGGCCTCATACGTACAAAGCGCACCGGAAAACGGCGGCCTTCTCAGGGTGTAAAGACTGGTGAGATTTTTCGGCAGATGCACTGATTGAATGTCCCCAAATAGTTTTTCACGTCTTTTAACCTTGTGGGCCTGGTGCCAATTTCCGTCAGGAACAATCAAGTGATATGGCCCTTTGTTTTCCACCAATACCTCATCAAGTGGAATGGAATTCTCATCAGGATACAGATATAACGGCGTATATATGCCTGTTAAAACCTGTGAGGCATCGAAACGATAATCCATGGCCCCACGAACAAACACCCCCGCATTTTCAAGCATCAAATCTGCCAGATTGGCAGTATTGCTTGTCAGCTTCAGTTCGGAGATATGGACTATAATGGAAATTCTTGTGCTGGTTTTTAGAGGCGAAATCACCTCACAAAAACAAAGCTTGCGATTAATTTTACATTGGGGACATCTATTCGCCAGAGGAGATCTTTTCATGAAAATAACCTAAAATGACCATGAAACAAGGGGCCCGACAGCACCTTTTTGACGTAGAATCCCGACTCTCACCTCATGCTCAAAAATCCACTTGTAAACGGGATGGTTTTTATCATGGTTATGCGCGGCCCTCACCCCTTCCGAAGCAAAAGCGGATAAAAACAGGCCTCCGACAACATCGGAAAAATAGTGCTTTTTCCGATGCATCCTTTGAAAAGCACTCCAGTAAAACAAAATACCTGTTGGAATCAATGTCCACGGGCCATAGTACTGAAATCCCTTAAGCATCAAAATGGCATAAGGAACCACATGCCCGGACGGGAATGAGGAATCGGAACGAAACGCCTTCTCCCAAAAGGAAAGAGCTGTCGTATCGGGCCTGTCATGAATGTGAATCCAGCTTAAAAGATTCGATTCAATGAGGGCCAGATACATTGAAGCCGCATACTCAACCGCAAAATTGACCATTTTATCATTTTGTTTTGTTCGTCCCATGACATATGTGGCAACAGGTATTATCGGAAAATTAAGGGCAACACCGAGATCACCTGTAAATTCCTCGTGTTTTTTTATCTCTTTTGAGGATGCAAGAGACACCATGCGATCATCATGATCGAACGCGTACCACAGCGATGGTGCGGCAAGACCTGCATAATATAGATTGTTTCTGACGGTGAATTGCCTGTATCCACCCCTGAACACAAGAAAAAAGGTGTACTTGAAATCATTCCAGGCATCCCTTTCATCCGGAAGTTCGGCAAAAACACCGGAAATTGTAAAAAATCCAATAAGTATTGATACAAGCAACATCTTGAACATATACTCACTTATAACATGCTGGAGCGAAAAATGAAGAAACTTTGCGCTATTATTCTTGTAACATTAATTTGGGCCGGAAGTGTCTGTGCCGTTACGCCGGAATTTTTGAACGAGCTGAACAAAAATCAACGTAAAAATCTTTTTGAAAAAAAACTTGTTATAAATACAATTAAGACAAATGACGGCCCATGGCCACGGGTTATCATCTATGCCGTCATTGATTCCGATCCTTTCGATGCCATGGCCGTCTATGCGTCCTACGATCAACAAAAAAATTATGTTCCAGAGGTTATAAAATCAAAACCAATAAAACATGTAACACCCACGGATGTTCATGTTTCCTACGAAAGAAAACTACCTTGGCCTCTGGCAAATAGTCATTACACAACAGGAAACAAAATAAGACGTCTGCCAAATGGAGGATATCTGCTTGAGTGGTATCTTGTTCATTCCGACTCCGTTGAAAAATCAGATGGACGAATACGTTTCATTCCCTACATGGATGTCACCATCATCAAGTACGAAAATTTTATCAAGCCTAATAGCTTCTTTGCCTCTTTGTTGAAAAATTCCATGATCAATGATCTCAAAAAAACACTTGATGCAATTATTTTTCATATTGAGGAAATCAAAGACAAGCATCCGGAGAAACTCAATGATATGAAGAGAAAAATTTTAGATGCATTTCAGGGAAAATATGTTTATAAACTATAAAAAAAGTGGTCCTACTCTTGAGTAAAATGTCCTGGTAACAAAACTCATATAAAATATATTTATCTCATGAGCATGATTTCAACAGGTTCGCCGTATCGATTCGCACACTCCTATTCAAGTTATAAAATGTAAGAAAAAGGTCCTTCCATAAATTGCAATACGCCTTTAGAATCTAAACATAGAAAAACATTTTAGAACATACATCGTCGACGTTTTGAAATGGAATTTAGAACGTCGATTAATATTTTTTCATCACTTAAAAAAAAGACCTCCACACAAGGTCTTTTTTTTTTCAAAAAACGTAACCCAAACGAGTATAGACCAAATCATTCGTGCGATACTTGCACCAAAAAGATTCTTTTCTGGGTGACCCAAGCAACTCGGCCCCTATGGCAACATTTAAAAACTTGTATGTATGGCCCAATTCACCTTTTAAAATGTTGTCTTCGCGGGAAAAGTCATACTGCCACTTTACATGCAAACGAAAATGATCTGTAAGATTATAATCAGCTCCCACGCCAAAGGCACTTTTCCATTTCGCAGGATCAGAGCCGAAGTCATCGCCAACCGCAGTTTCCTTTGAAAGAAGTTTTATATAACCGGCATTCACATTCATCCCCAAAAGCTGAAAATCGGCCCCGTAATGAAAGTAGGTTTCCTTTACATAGGATGGCTCTATGCTGAAGTATTCCGAATTGAACGTTCGCTTGCTTGGTTTTACATCAAGAGGGTCCAACCATTGAAGCTCTGAAATCATTGAAGCGTTGGGATCAATAACTTCAACACCAATATTATTTTTCATAAACCCAAAGTCATGTCCGGTCAAAAACCCATAAACTGAATGATAATTCACAACAGGTTGGGCCTTGACAACAACCTTTTCGACATCCTGATCATAAAATCCAAAAGCATTGATTCGAAGTTCATTTTCAGGCTTGAAAAGTCCGTACGTCGAAAAAAATCCTCCATCCCACCGATATGAAAGATCAAGTCCCATGGTCTTTTGAAAAACAACATCTGTAACAGACGGACTGTCCACCTGATAATGGATTGGTACATCCTGTCCCTTTATTCGTGTTTTCGTTGGAGGAAGCACATACCATTGTGCCGGAGTTGTAATCTTTCCGTCCTTGATATCAAGAGACGGATTCAACTGTGGGATATAAAGATACGAAAAAATTACAGATGCGCTGATATTTTTCGTAAAACGATGATCGTAATGAATGCCGGTAAGTCCTTCCTGATGCGTATCCAACAGATCAAACGAACGCTGCGGGTTGATATTATTCATTCCCCAGAACTTCTCATACATATTCCAGTCCACAACCTTTCGGCCGACGCTCAAAACCTTTTCCCTGCCGGAATCAGCAGCAGTAAAATACACCTCGGAAACGGAGTACATATAATCGTCAGTTCCGTGAAAGAAACGTACGGCCCCGTCCAAATAAGTATCCACTTTTTTAACGGCCTTACCTGTATGAAAATCAAACGAGACCCAATTTCCAATACCTGAGGACTCGTTGGACGCTTCATTCAAATTCTGTTGCAATTGATAGGAAACAATGGCCTCATGAGCGAAAATCTCAGAGGAAATAAACAAAACCAGCAAGACATAAAAGAATTTTCTCATAAGCTACTCAACAATATTTATTGCTACTCAATGTCTAATTACTAATATGTATAAATATACAATAAAAATTACTCGCCACGTCATTTAATCTTCCATTAATGGAAAAATTACATTACTCTAATCGTCGGAAATGATTTAACTTATATTAAATTCAAACAGATAGATAGTATGAAGAAATTTGTCATTATTATTTTTTGCATTCTTTCAATTACCGGTTGTGGTTTTTTCTCCGATGAAAAACCAAAAAACAGTGAGGTCTACGAAGTTGGAGAGGTCTGCGTACTTGACCCGGATGCATTTGACAACATACTGAAAAAGGACATTAACGTACAACTCGCCTGCCTGGAAGAAAATTTCAACCTGTTTTTAAACGCAGTAAGAACCAAGGACAGGAATGTCATTACGGAATACGATCTATCCCGCTTTATCCGAAAATTCTTCAACACTAATTCGGAAACCATTATCAAATCCATCAATCTGTTTTTTCAAATCAACATGATCCTCCTGAACGATCAAATGAACAAAATTTCAAGAAATAACATCAAACCAATTTTCAAACTGATATCAACGGCTAACAGGGAATCCGTTGTCCTCTATAAAATTTTTTCAGACGTCAATAATGAAAATGCATGGAAAATGAGAAAACTTCTTATCGGTTCCATTTATAATTTAAAACGTACTGTACTAAAAATCATTGCAAAAACAGGAGGCCCGTCAAATAAACTTAATTTAATGGAATTTATTGACGAACTAAAAAGAAAATTCCCATCCATGGCCATAAGTCAGGAACTCATCGACTCCATCCCGTTTATAAAAAAACTCCTTATCGGAGGAGATCCAAACATCATTACAAATCACGAAACCACTAT
>JAGLPP010000153.1 GCA_023137315.1 Bacteriovoracaceae bacterium | reverse complement strand
GAATGTTTCTATAAAATCGCAGAGCACTACAATGTACCACTGTCGAAATGCAAGATCATCAATGTGGATTATTTTCGTCAAATCGGTGGCAGTTCACTTACTGATGAAAAAATCGAAGTAAAAAAATTCAATGGTGAATCAAACGAAATTCCAGACAGCTATGTTCCATTCCGTAATACCCATATCGTTGCCATGGCCGTTTCGTGGGCAGAGATAATCGGGGCAAAAAAAATCTTTATAGGTGCCGTTCATGAAGATTCCAGCGGATACCCTGACTGTCGCCCATCGTACTACAAGGCATTAAACACCCTTATCAAGGAAGGAACAAAAGAAGGTGACATCAAAGTAATAACACCGGTAATAAACATGAAAAAACATGAAATAGTGAAAAAGGCCATCGAGCTTCAGGCCCCACTAAAATATAGCTGGTCATGTTATTGTAACCAGGATGTGGCATGCGGTGAATGTGATTCATGTGTATTAAGACTCAGGGGTTTTAAAGAGGCCAAAATTGACGACCCTATTCCATATAAAAAAACATAAAAGGCCAGTCATTTATTACCGGCCTTTCGTATCAATACTTTTAACTTAATTTATTTTACCAACATCGATTTACAACTTCGAGCTTCCAGGTATCAAACATTTTGCACAATCCAAGTTTGGTTGAAAGAACAGTGTTTATAATATTTGATTCAAAATATCCTGCTGATATTTCCAGTTTTTTAACTTTCGATTCAATCAATTTCAAAATCAATAAATCTTCTTCCTGATCAAGGCGAAGATATTCTTGTTCCCAATAAATTCTCTTTTGTAGTGAAAGTTTGTAATCATATCTCTTATGTTGTACTTCTCTTTTTAGCTGTCGTATCTGATTTATCTTTAACAACTCCGGTGATCTTTCAGGCCTGCTTTTCAATTTTTCACAAGCACTTAAAGTATCATCTTCAGAAAAACCCATATTCATAAAATGTCGTGTAAGAACCTCTACTTCCTTTGTAGTCAAAATTTCGCTGATTAAATTCTGAAAATTCAGATGTCTGAGTCCCTCATGAACAGATAGTCCAATTCGATCATTTTCTGATATTTGATTAATCAGACGTCGTGAAATAAAAACCTTGTTTGAATCATATTCCGCAAGAAGTTCTTGATGATTGAAGGATATCGATGGACTCATGTTTTCCAGTTTATTTTTTAATCGAAATTCGACAGCAATAGGGCGAACTTTTTCAAGTTCAACAACCAGTAATCTCAACACAGGAAATTCTTCTGACCATGTTTTAAAAATCTCAATGGCCGGTGAAAAGAAATTATTACATTCTTGTCCCGCATATTTGGTATATCGCTCCTCGCTCCAGAAAAACTTATAAATGTCATCCTTCCCAGTGGCAATTGATGGCATTTCATTCGGATGAATAAAGTCCAAAAAACGTACCTGTCCATTCGAATAAACAACTCCCTGTCCTCCTCCACTACTTCCAGCACCGTCCAAGATCATTGGAAATGATTTAATGGAAAGCATCATCATTGAGGCAAAAATAACGGCCTTTAAAAAATTTATTAGTTTCATTTTCATCTTATAACTCCTTTTTCATTTTAGCGCCACGCACCATGAATTAATTTCGTTGCTGTATAAATAATTCATTTTTTTATAGTGCGATAGGTAAAAATTATAAAAATATGATACAATAGTTAAGTAATTAAT
>JAGLPP010000152.1 GCA_023137315.1 Bacteriovoracaceae bacterium | reverse complement strand
ACCACCGCCGATCTGAAAGACGAGATAGATAAATTCAACAAGTCATTTTTTCTTACTCGCAAGGAAGACGGAATTCTTCCAAAATCGGATGTTATTGATGATGGTGATAATGAAAAAAAAGAAAAAAAGAAAGATCAGAAGGTAAAATCAACTACACAAGCGTACACTACACGACCTGTCAGCAAAATCTCGGATTTCAACCCAAATCAGATGGGCCAGATTTATAATGCATTAAAATCGAAAATTTATGAACAAAAAACAAGGACACTTTCACCTTTCTCCATGCCATCCCGTGGTGCAAATATAATCCGTTCAGTGGAATCACCAAGGAGTACAGTTATTGCCCACCAGTCCATGTTTGAAGCCACGGATCATCAGACGACAAAAACGCTGGGCAAGAGCGAGGCAACCAGGGCACTCCGTAATACATTCAAAAAAGATCAAACAGAACGTCAACGTATTTTCAATAAAAAAGGTGATGCCAATGTTGGTGTTGTTCTGACATCCATCATTGATAACAATAATACCGTTATGACTCAAACCGACTTTAAGAAACTAAAGTCAAATGCAATCAATTCCAATGGAATCAAAGGTGAAATTAAAGGTATGACACTGGACAAAGAGGGAATCATCGTCAAAGAAGGAGATAACTACACCCTCTATCGCACCATAAAAAAAGAAGACGGCAGTATAACCTTCAAAAAGGAACTTTCAATAGCAGGCAAACTCACCGAAGAACTGAAGAAGAAATTTGAGAACATTATCAAGGACAAAAAGGGAAAAAAACTCTCTGATCGTGCCAAACATGCGGAGCTTCTAAAAACAATCTATGGTGACGTCAATGTTCTTTTAAACTCCGATTGTGGAGATCTTATGGGCCACCATTTTTATTTTCACGCACACAAGGAAAATGAAAAACCTCATGTTTATGTACAAAAAACGACCAATGGAAAACAAAGTATTGCAAAATTCTCCCTATCCCCAATCATGCTTATCCGTGAACATAACATGGAACCCACAGTTGTCCGTGATCTTCAAATAATGCTCAGGTCAAAAAGAAGCTGCCTCATGACAAAATGGAATGAACCCGTCGAAAAGCTTCTGGATATTAAGTAATCCATACCAAACGAAGCGTTGCCCATTGGGAAAAAAAAGGTAATAATTTATCTTGAGCTTGAATTACTCCAACAGGAAGGCAATCGTGAGAAGAAGTCGAATCACAGGTGTGGGATCGTATCTCCCCCCACAGGTAGTCACCAACAATGATCTTGAGGAACTAATGAATACTTCCAACGAATGGATCGTCCAAAGAACCGGAATAATGGAAAGGCGTTGGGTAAAAGACGGCGAATCCACTTCCGATCTTGCGCTCGCTGCATCAAAAAAGGCATTGGAGCACGCGGGAATTGAAAAAGAAGATATCGACATGATCATCGTTGCCACTCTGAGCCCCGACCACGATTTTCCAGGAACGGCCTGCTTCCTCCAAAAAAAGCTTGAAGTACCGGAAATTGCAGCACTTGATATCAGACAACAATGTACCGGTTTTCTGTATGGCCTCTCCATTGCGGACAACTTTATCCGTGGAGGACAGTACAAAAACATCCTCCT
>JAGLPP010000151.1 GCA_023137315.1 Bacteriovoracaceae bacterium | reverse complement strand
GCGGCCATACCAGGCGAAGAACGCCTTACTCACGAAATGCTGGACAAGAAGCTCCACTTTGGACGAATGAACGGAAAAAAGGTTTTCACACATGCGGTAAGAAGAATGTGTGAAATAACAATGAAAAGCTGCAAAGCACATGAACTTGATGTTAATGATATTAACTTATATCTTTTCCATCAGGCCAATTTGAGAATCAATGAGGCACTGGCACAAAGACTGGGCATCGAACCTGACAGGGTTTTTCACACCATCCAAAAATATGCCAACACCACTGCTGCCACCATTCCCATTGGAATGGATGAAGCCATCAAGGCGGGAAAACTAAAACCTGGAATGCTTGTTGGTCTGGCCGCTTTTGGATCAGGATTC
Source organism: Bacteriovoracaceae bacterium (assembly GCA_023137315.1). GTDB lineage: Bacteria > Bdellovibrionota > Bacteriovoracia > Bacteriovoracales > Bacteriovoracaceae > JAGLPP01. Next base: position 4,576 of record JAGLPP010000151.1, on the reverse strand, counting down.
ACGTGGGCCGGTGGAGTCTTAAGATACTAACCTAAAAATAGAAACGGGCCTCCAGATCATAACGATTATAACGTTCGGTGTTTTTCCCTGCAAAAATACTCAAGGCACCCACTGCAATATCCATTGGAAGAGGAAATTTCTTTCTTTTAAAAAAACCGATAGTTGAAAAAGTGAATGTTAATCCGGCGCTATGGGCGATCAGGTTTGAATCTTCAGAAAGAATCGCGTCTGCATCTGAATATTCACTCTCATACGAATCCTCTGTTTTCAACTGAAAAATGTAATATGGCGAAACAGTAAACCAGTCCCTACAATAAATATTTCCTTTTAGATTCCAATCAATCTTATTACCACGTTTTATTCTGGCCTCTCCCTTTCTTGCTGTCAGAGGAAAGGATGAACTCTCGGGAAGTCTGATTTCCCTTTTATATGGGGCCTGATAGGTATAACGTATCCAGGAATCAACACCATATAAACGATTAAACCTTCTCCCTCCGCCAAACTCAAAAAACACATCCCACTGTCCATCCCCGAACGGAATATCATGAAGTGAGTCCGGATCATCCTCTCTTCCCGTTGGAGCAACCAATCCACCAGCAACAAGAAGTCCGGCATCTGTCCAATTCGTCAGCCGGTACATCAATCCAAGTTCGAGATCACCCCAACCTTTTGCGTGCCAATCGCCGACAGGATTATATCCAAAATTATTAACCACAACCGATTGAAGTGTTCCTTCATTCACATCCCAGAGATTATTCATAATGCCCGCAAAAAGTGTGGACACATCATCCCTGACAGGAGAATTCTCAATACTGTCGACCACCTGCCTGTGGTTATTGCCTACAGTTCTTTTAAAATCAATATTAACATCAGCATTATAATATGGGACGTAAAAATAGGCACTCATACGATCACTCACACCAAGGCCCAGTCCAATAACGCTGGCATTTATATCGGCGTTTGCCTCCCCTTTGAACTCACCGAAGGAAAATTGTTCATACGCTTCAGGAGATATTCTATTCAATTCATCAAATACCATTTTCGTGGCACTATTTATTTCATGAAGAGTGTGAGAATCCAGTTTTAAATTTAATTTGTAGGCATCATACTGATTTTTATCATCGAAGCTCCCTTCAAGACCGCGAACAAAGACCTGTCTGTAAACAAGCGTTCTGACTCCTTTCGGCAAAGTATCCCAATAGGCACAAAAAGCTGAAAGCTTTATAAGAAAGGCCATTATGATGTATGTAAAAATGGTGTTTGAAGTCAATTTCATTTGCGGGCATTATATGACATGGAGCGTAAAAAGCAATCCTAATCGGCATCTTGAATTTTTTTCAAGATGCCATAGGGCACCACCAGCGACACCAGTGCCACAGTGGCCCCACTAAATATCTTCTCTAGAGATCACCTGTTTTCAATCAATTAGATACCTATTTCAACAAAGGTTATCACAAAAAAATTGGTATGATTTATGCATCACTTGTCTTCAAAATACAATTTTTGATTTTTAGGATAAATTAATGAACTCAAAATATTTTATTTGCAAAGGCCTGATCCTACTACTCCTTATATTCCTTTTGACTGGCTGTCTGGGAAACAAGGAAAGTGTTGATATCGAACATAAACCTGAAAGCATTGCAGAGCAGATGAATAACAGGGCGTATACCTCGTCATATGCATCAGAAACAATAATCGGTGCCGGTAACAAGAACATGATTATTGAGGAAAAACTGGATAAAAATCTGGTAAACATGCGCATCCGTTACAAGATTGAAGACATAAACATTTCAGATGACCAGGGTAGTAACCTCATCGGCTATCTTGTAGAGACAATTACAAAAACCATGGCCTTTATTGTCATGCAGGCCGGAGTCAATTTTGAAATGGATCTGGAGCCAGTTGCCTTTCAAATCCCAAATGATCTTGATCTGAGTATATTCAAAAAAATCAAAATCAACGAAATCAAGTTTTTTGTGGCCAATCCCAAAGAGGAAAACAAGAACTTTTCATATAATATGAAATTTCTCAAATCAGTCAAAATACATCTATCAAACAACGAAATAGAATCGGACTTCAAAAAAAGAAGAATCAAGCTTTTAAGCTACAAACGACCAATAAGAAAAAAAAATCTTCAAGAAATTTCATTCGTTTTCAACCAGAAAATCAACATACTTGAAGTCCTGAAAAGTAACGAGGAAATTATTCTGTTTCCTTCAATTAAATTCGACGGTACCCCAAAGGATGGACTTATAGCAGGTGGTTGGATTGATTTTACCGTGGCATTCGAGCTTCCATTCTAAGGCACCACGGAAATTACATTACTTTTTCTTTTTTTCCTCGATCACCTTCTCTTCGGCGGAGGGTGGAAGAAATTCGTATTTCAAAAACTCCATGGAAAAATTGGCACGACCTGAAGAGATATTTCTAAGATTGGAGGCATAGCCAAACATCTCCATCAAAGGAACATGCCCGGTAAGCTTTTGAGAACCCTTTCGATATCGGCGCAAATTATTAATCTGTCCTCTTCTGCGATTCACGTCACCAACAATATCACCGATGTAATCATCAGGAGTATTTATTTCAAGCTTCATAATCGGCTCAAGCAATCTTGGAGCGGCCTTTTTGATTATTTCCTTGAGAGCAATTGAGGTACAGGTTCTAAAGGCCATCTCACTTGAATCGACGCTATGTGAGCTTCCATCAAGAAGAACAAACTTTACGCCAACCATCGGGTAATCGGCAAAAAGTCCACTGCGTGTTTTATCAATGAATGCCTTTTTCACTGCAGGAATAAATTCACTTGGGATATTGCCACCTTTTACCTTGCTTTCAAATTCAATTCCATCACCTTCACACGGGCCCAACCTGAAAACGATATGGGCAAACTGCCCCTTTCCACCTGTCTGCTTTTTAAACCGATAACTGTGTTCAACCTCTTCCGTTACTGTCTCACGAAAAGATACTGTCGGCCTTCCGGCCAAAATATCAAGATTGTGCTCACTGCGAAGTCTTTCCATCAAAACCTCAAGGTGGAGCTCCCCCATACCGGAAATAATCGTTTCGTTGGATTCATCCTCATGATGTACCTTGAATGACGGATCCTCAAGCGAGAGCCTGTAAAGTGCAACCGAAAGTTTTTCACGATCCTTCGATGACTTGATATCAATCTTAAGGTCAATAACTGTTTCGGGGTAATTTATACTTTCAAGAAGAAGCGGCCTTTCCATGTCACAAAGAGTATCACCTGTCATGGTGTTTTTAAGCCCGATAAGTGCACCAATATCACCTGCCTTAAGACAATTTATATCCTCTCGTTCATCGGCCTTAATACGCATGATACGGCCAATACGCTCCTTTTTCCTCTTAGTGGAATTGTAAACCTGGATTCCAGACTCCAAAACTCCCGAATAAACACGGACAAATGTCTGCTGTCCGACATAGGGATCATTGATTATTTTGAAAGCAAGAGCTGAAAGTGGAGAATTTGACGACGGTGCCCTGTTTTCGCTTTTCTCACTATCATCAAGATCCTCGCCTATCACGGCCCCTCGATCAAGTGGCGATGGAAGATAATCTATTAGCGCATCCAAAAGTAATCTTACGCCCTTGTTTTTGAAAGCCGATCCACAAAAAACAGGAGTAACACTCAAACCTAAAACGGCTTTCCTGGCAACTCTATGAATCGTTTCAACACTCACGTCCTCTTCCATAATAATGGTTTCAAGCAGGTCATCATCGAATTCTGAGAGTTTTTCCAGCATCGTAAAACGATATTCACTGGCAATCTCAATCATATCTTCAGGAATATCGCCCTCAACCATTTCGAGCTCATCGTAAGTAATTGCTTTCATGGCCACTAAATCAATAATACCGGAGAAATTCTCCTCTTTTCCAATTGGTATCTGGAAAAGAACAGCGTTGGCCCCAAGCATATCATTCATCAGGTCCACCGTATGAAAAACATCAGCACCCTGTCGGTCCATCTTATTCACAAAGGCAATACGTGGAACCTTGTAACGATCGGCTTGATGCCAAACGGTTTCACTTTGCGGCTCAACCCCACCGACAGCACAGAAAACCATGGCAATCCCGTCTAAAACACGAAGTGATCTTTCCACTTCAAGCGTAAAATCAATGTGACCCGGAGTATCTATGACATTAATTTGATGATCCCGCCAATTCGTTGTAATCGCAGCTGAAGTAATGGTAATCCCACGCTTTTGCTCCTGCTCCATAAAATCCATGATGGCCTTCCCATCGTGGACTTCACCCATCCTGTGCGTTTGCCCTGAAAAAAAGAGAATTCTTTCACTGGTCGTTGTTTTACCAGCATCTATATGAGCAACAATACCTATATTTCTGATTTTTTGAATAAGATTAGTTTCCATTTTTCCCCACATCCACACAATTTTAAAAAAACGTAAAACCCCGATTACCACAAATGTTTGACATATCAAACACAAATATGAGAAGTCTAACTCGTGGAAATTTTTAATAAATCTTAATAATGAAGTTATCAGAAGTAAAATCAAATTCAGTCGTAACAATAAAAGAATTCCAATCAGGAAGAGGC
>JAGLPP010000150.1 GCA_023137315.1 Bacteriovoracaceae bacterium | reverse complement strand
AGAAGTTGTTTTTTTGTAAGCTTTCCAACATCACCGCAAAAGACGTTGGCGTTCGCATGGTTGCGGTTAAATGTTTCACTGGCGTGTGAATCAAAATCAATTCCGAGGAGACATTTGTGTCCTGCGAGCTCAAGTCCACATGAAAGTCCGCCTGCACCGGAAAAGACATCTATAAAATTTAACATGATTTATTATCGGGTTGTTGGAGTATAATTGTCAATTAATCATGCTGCTGAATTTTTATTATATTTATACTGGATGAATTTTAAATAGCCTTCTGTTGTCTTCCTGCCTTCAAGAAATTTTTCCCTGATTTGATGATTGGCAAATTTGGTAACTTTGAAGGTACCTGTTTTTTCCCTGATAAGTTCCTTGGTAATATGATTATTCCAAAGTTGTTCGTGAAGCGGTCTTACAAAAACAATCTTGTTTTGATTTTTTGCCTGATAGCTTACGGCCTTTAAAAGAAGTTTTATTTGAAATTCCTCCAATCCTTTTTCCGGTTGATCCAGGAACAGGAATTTCGTTTTTGGGATAAGTCCTTTCATCAATGCCGTGAGCTTTCTTTTATTGTCTTCGGTTTCGCCTGGGTATTTGTCCAGATTTTTGATTTGATTGAATAACCCCATTAAGTGGACATTTCCGGTTTTGGTCAAATATTCGCTTAATTGGAATTCTTTTGAGGTGCAAAGAGTGTTTGGTATGGAATCAAGAAGGATGTTTTCCTTTAATGTCATTTTTTCAATTAGTGCGCCATCTCTTTCAACGTAAGAGAAGCGATATGGCCTTTCATAGCCTAAAAACGCCAGAGCACGTAGAAAGTTTTTCAGCTCAGTACTATTCTGATTATCATTCGAACGAAACAATACTATGTCCGATTTGGAAATTTCCGGATTTTTCATGCCACATTTATCGGATTTGTTATAAAAAACATGAGAGGTTGTTTGTGTAGACAAAAAATATTTATATATTTCAGGATATTGGCGTAACTCTTTCAAATGGTTATAATAGGATGAGAAAACAACTCAATTTTTTTTTCAAGGATTTAGAGAAAAATGAATTCTTCCAACGCTGGAAAAAAAGATAAAACAGTTGTCGTAGGGATGACTGGAAGCATTGATTCCACTGTGGCGGCTTATCTTCTAACAAAACAGGATTACAAATGTATCGGACTTGCCATTGTGTTGGGGGATATAGAGGCCAGGGATTTTAATCCAGATGAAAGTATGTTTGGAACCTGCCTGGTTCAGGATCTTGAAAAAGTTAAGAATATTTGTAAACAAATGGGTTTTCCATTTTATGCTGTTAATGCCAAGGATATTTATAAGTGTAATATTCTCGATTTTATTGTGACATCAAGACTTCGTGGTGAGAACTTTAACAGTTGTGTTTTTTGTAATAATTTAAAGTTTGATATTTTGCTCGAGAAGGCAAATATTCTGGGTGCAACACGAATTGCCACAGGTCATTACGCAAAAATTAAATTTAATCGTGATACAGGGGAGTACTCTTTTCACGCCTCCAGTGATCTTGCAGACGACCAATCATATTATCTCTCCAGGCTGACAAAAACACATTTTAGCAGATTGATGCTTCCGCTGGGTGATATGCGAAAAAAAGAAGTGGAAAAAGTTGGTAGGACTCTTGGGTATGATTACCACGAGGTTAAAAAGAAGACCTATTGTTTTGCAGACAGTGGACTGGTTTCAGAGTATGTTAATAATAATTCTCCTGACGATCTTAAAAATAAAGGAGACGTTGTTGTCGCCTCCAGCAAGGATGTTTTGACGGAACATAAAGGGGTTCAGAACTACTATGTTGGACAGAACAGGTTTAGTCTTCAGGATGAAATTTATCTTAAAAATTATACGGTGGTTAATATTGATCCCCAAAGTCGAAAAGTCTTTGTGGAAAAAGAAGAGAACACAAGATTTTCCTACTGTAATCTGAAATATTTTAACTTCATCAATCGTCTTGATTTTACCAAACCGGTTAATGCTTATGCACAGTGGGATGCCAAAGGTGTCAGGGCGGCCTGTAAAATTCTATTTAAGACAAACAACATTGTAACGCTGATATTCAATTCAGAGGAAGTGGGCCCCCTTTCTGCAGGTTCTATTGTGACATTGTTTAACAGAAATACTGCCACTGCAAAGGTTATTGGCAGCGGGATTGCTGTTGTTTCCGGAATTTATTCCGTATTGGATCGTACTGAAGGGATGCTCGATGAAGACTCCAGGGCAGAAGTGGAAGAAGACAGAAAAAATAGGAATATTGATGAAACCAAGTTTTAGCGTGATTTTTAAGATTATCATGATACTGGGCATTGTTTTTAGTCTGGATTGCCAACAGGTATTTGGGGTGGTCCTTAGAAAATATGAAAAAACTCCAGACTCCCTGTCAGATGTTAAAAACCTGTTTAAACATACACATAAAAAGAAATTCATCGGCATTCTTCGCTCGTTTGTGAAGGAGTCACGCCCAGCACGTCTTGTAGGAACGTTGGGGCATGAGAAGGCGAAAAAATGGATAATCAACCATATAAAGAAAATTGATGGGAATAGAAATCTTTTGGTGGTCGACGAATTCAAACCAGATATTGATAGCGCAATAAAAATGTATGATGATGATTTTGAACGGGAGATCGTTGGAAAGTATCCGCCGTCAAGCCCCATTTATCAGAAGTGGAGTGCTTTTACGAGTAATATAATTACGACCTTGAATTCTTTCAGGAATCTTGTTGGACGAAATATTGTCTGGGAAAAAAAGGGAACGGAAAGTCCGGGGGAAGTGATTATTCTTGGAGCAAATTACGATACAATTGTTCATTCCAGAAAATTAAACAGAATTTTAACAAATGTCCAAATGCCCGGGGCCGATAATAACGGTACTGGTGTGGCGGCCTTGCTGGAACTTATTGCTTATTTGAGTGAATTGAACATAAAAAGAACGGTGAGGATCGTTTTTTTTGATTTTGAGGAAGTTGGATTTCTTGGGTCCCGCGCTTTCATAAAAAAATATGCGAATGAGTTCAAGGGGAAGGGAAAAAAACTTCACGGTTTTGTGAATCTTCTAATGTTGGGACACGATAGTCGTCGAACGGACAAGAAAAAAAAGCTCGGCAACATGCGAATGTATATAAGAAAACAAAATTCCGGGGCCCATCCGGAGGATTTGAGGCTGGCAAATACTCTTCTTTTTAATGGAAAAAAAATCTATAATGGCATCAACTTCGATTTGTTGGATAACAATTTTTCAAGTGGTTCCAATATAAATTTCTGGAAGTCCGGGATTCCTGCGGTGGTGTTTTCCCAGAATTGGGAAGAGGATTTTAATGACGAGCGCTATCATACCTCAAATGATTTTGTGGAGACACTTAATTTTACAACTTATTACAACGGTTTTCGCTTGATAGCATCATCAATCATTGCCTGGGCATTTGACATCCAACGCTAGTATTTCTATATAGAAAATGATGAATTTAAAGAAACAAAATAGTAAAAAAACTGTTGTAGTTGGTATGTCTGGAGGGGTGGATTCCTCTGTAGCGGCATGGGTCCTGAAGGAAGAAGGATATAATGTTGTCGGTATATTTATGAAAAATTGGGAGGAGTTGGATGAAAATGGCAATTGTACCTCCTCAAAAGATTATAGTGATGTTGTTTCAGTTTGTGAAAAAATAGGAATTCCTTATTATACCGTCGAATTTATAAAAGAATACAGGGATAATGTTTTTAATGGTTTTCTGGCCGACTACGAGGCCGGACTTACTCCAAATCCTGATGTTCTTTGTAACAGGGAGATAAAATTCAAGGTTTTCTACGAGAAAACCATGGAGCTTGGTGCTGATTATCTGGCCACGGGACATTATTGCAAAACAGACAATGATGGAAAATTGTTCAAGGGACGTGATACGAACAAGGATCAGTCATATTTTCTTAATATGGTTAAAAGCGATGTTTTAAAAAACGTTCTTTTTCCAATAGGCGATCTTGAAAAAGCGCAAGTACGGGCAATTGCCAAAAAACTTGCCCTTTCCACAAAAGACAAAAAGGATAGTACAGGTATCTGTTTTATTGGAGAGAGAAACTTTAAAAATTTTCTTTCAGAATATATCAGGGAGAAGCAGGGCGATTTTCAAACACTTGACGGGCAGGTTGTCGGCCGGCACTCAGGTGCCCAGTTTTACACTTTGGGACAGAGAAAGGGACTTGGACTTGGTGGGCCTGGTTTGCCGTGGTTTGTAGTGGCAAAAGACATTCAAAAAAATGTGGTCTATGTGGAAAGGGGAACGCGTCATCCTGCATTGTTTACAGACGAGCTTTTTGCCGGAGAAGTTACATGGGTTGATACCAATCCGGAAGAGAGCTTTCCAAAAAAATTAAAGGCAAAAGTTCGATATCGACAAAAAGACCAGGATTGTACGATCTATAAACTGTCTGATGGAAAACTTCGCGTTGTTTTTGATGTTCCACAAAGAGCTGTGACTCCAGGGCAGTCTGTGGTTTTTTATGAGGGTGATCTTTGTCTGGGAGGTGCCATCGTTGAAAGAACAGGGCCAAATTATGATGAAATGAATAGATCTCTACCAGATATCGTCGCTGTTTAAATCCAGGTCCTTTTCCTTGCCGGCCTGTTTTGGTCTTTCCTGAAAGGAAAAACAATCCTCTCCGGTTTCCTTTTTCACGAGATGTGAGGGAAAAAGTTTTGACTTGGATTTATATATCCTGCATCCTCGTGGTAGATCGTTATCCCATGTGACAAAATAGTGAATGCATTTTGCGCAGTTTATCTTTTTTTTTGCCATAACGCATCTCCTGAACGGTTCTTCTCATTATACCCTATTTAGTGGAGAGGGCAAAAATAGCACACGAGCAAAGCGAGTAAATATTTGACAAGTTGTTAAGATATTTACGCTCAATATTGAGGTTGCTTTTGTAACTACGCGATATTTCATATCTAAAAGTGGATTAATTTGGCATAGCACATGCATTTTGAGTACTCAGAAACTGTTTTTTATCCTTGAGATAGAGGGGATTTGTAAACTATGAAAAAACGTCGTTCAAATAATAATCAACCATCTGCAGTCCTCGAATTTCGTGAATTCAGGCCATATGATCATATTGATGATCCTGTTGAGGAACTTATCAATGAGTTTAATGATCTTGAGAATGATCTTCAGGATGAATACGAAAAAGCCTCCAAAAAGGCCTCTGAGTTATATGATGAAGTAATTGAACCAGAGGATGATGAGGATCTTGTGGAGTATGTGGATGACCAGTTATCTGTTTTGCAGGAGTCAACAAGGCGTTTGAAATTCTATCTTGATGAAATTGAAATATTTATCTCCGACAAATAATAATTGCCAACATGGTATGTTCTAGCTATCTTTTATTCGTTGAAAATTGATTTCAAAAGGTATCATGCCCGGGTGGTGGAATTGGTAGACACGCTACGTTGAGGGCGTAGTGGGAGAAATCCTGTGCTAGTTCAAGTCTAGTTCCGGGCACCAACTTAATAATAAAAAAAGCCGATCTAAAGATCGGCTTTTTTTATTATTAAGT
>JAGLPP010000015.1 GCA_023137315.1 Bacteriovoracaceae bacterium | reverse complement strand
AACTGTTTCCAACTCCCGATGAGTCACCCATTCTGATTCTAAAGTATCCACCTTCTCCCCAGTTTGCTCCCCAGGAATTTCTAACGATCCAGTAATTTTCAACGTTGTCATATCCAACAAGTGTTATGGCGTGTCCTCCCAAACGACCTCCGGTAACATGCTCATAAACTCCACCGGTATAGGCAATAAAGTCTTCGTAAACGGTCATCGTTCCAAGAAGTGGACCGTCCTGAAGGGCCTTCATGACATCACTATCGCTGGAAAACCATCCACCGACCATTTGATAACTTAAAATCCTTGTTTTTCTCGAAGAGGCATTGGAACAGGCGGCACTACAAGAAACATTCTCTCCTGTTGAACCACTTGTATAAGGAAGACATGCTTCATCAACCACACCGTTTTTCTTCAAGTAGCTGGCGGCAGAACCGGGATACCATCCTCTGTTACATGAACCTCCACCACAACCAAATAATTGCTGCTCGGAAAAATCCATGTTAAGTCCAGGCCAGCCATTGGAGGCATTAATCTGACCTTCGAGTACGCCAACTGCAGCAAACGCCACACAACTTCCACAACGTCCCTGATTAGTAACAGGCGACATGTAATTCATGCCATTTTTATTTCTCCAATCCAATTTGGAAGGAATATCCTTACTACCGTTTTTTGGAACGTGAAAGGCAAACTCTTTTTCCTGAACAGAAGGTGCCCCCATCATTTCCATTTTGCCTTCAATTGGAATGCTCCAAACAGAAGTTTTCCCGGCCTTCCAGTTTGCCCCTTTGGCGTCTATGGCCTTGTTGATGTCATTAATGGTTAGAGAAAATGCAGATTGAGCGAGTAAGATAAATGCCGTAACGGCCAAAATTTTTGAAAGCACAACCACCTCCTTGTGCAAAATAGTTTCATCCATGAGAACTATCTTAAATTTTAAGATTTCACTTCCTAATATGTAAAGGACATTTGCGTCTATAGACCAAACAAAACGGTTTAGTCGGATATTCTCTGTTCCTTATGTATCAGGATATGTCAGGCGTTACCTGCAAAAAATTCAATGGGAAGGCCCGCCCTCTGATGAAGAGTTCTCATTTTAGATGGAGTCATCCCTGTCTTTGTCAGATGATCCCCCTTGAAAACGGCAATTCCGGACATTTGAATGGTATCCCCCTCCATTCCGGTAAGCTCACTTATATGGGTGACAATTCTTCGTCCCTGTCTGGTTCTTCCAAGCTGGATAATAAAATCCACTGCATCCGAAACGTGTTTTCTCACCACCCTGTTCGGAACATCATACCCGGACAAAAGATAAAGAGTTTCCATTCTGCTGATACATTCGGAAGGCGAACTGGAATGAATGGATGTCATGGAGCCTTCGTGACCTACATTCATCGCTTGAAGCAGATCAAAAATTTCCTCACCCCTGACTTCTCCCACCACTATCCTGTCAGGTCTCATCCTGAGAGTGTTTTTCACCATATCCCTCGCGGTGAGGGTTTCGCCTTCGGAAAAATTATTGATCACCTCCAATCTAACGGAGTTGTCATGAGGAATATCAAGTTCAATCGTATCTTCGATTGTGATAATACGTTCAGTATCATGAACCTCTGCAAGAAGCATATTCAGAAATGTTGTTTTACCAACCCCGGTTCCTCCTGAAACAATAATATTCATCCTCGCATGAACAATGGCCTTCAAAAATGTCACCCAGAAGGAATCAAGTCCAAAGACACCATTGGACGTATCAAAACGCTGAATATTTTTTAAATACTTCCTGATCGTTACGGCCGGACATCCCCTGGCGAAAGGCACCAGGACAACATTTACACGACTTCCATCGGGAAGACTTCCATCAAGAATAGGTTTCCCCTTGTCAATTGTTCTTTTATTGAATTTTGCCACCTCTTCTATAAATTCAAAAATATCCTTCCTGGAAACACGGACATCCAGCTGGATAAATCCACCCTCCCTTTCGACAAAAATACGATCAGGTGAATTGATAATTATCTCGGTAATTCCCTGCTTGGAGGAAAGATCGTTCAAAAGACCCCATACTGAATTATTACCGGCCAAGTTTCACTCCCAGTGTAACATCAGACAACTTCTCCAACAAAAAAATCAGATTCGTTGATGGAACTCCCGTAAGCGAGAAGATTTTTTGTGAAAATCTCCCGTTCTTTTACAGAAAGTTTTTTATAAATTGTAGAATAGTCATCTTCCGATTTCAATATTCCCTTTAATTCATCCATCCCTAAAAAGGTTTTAAATTGAAAAAGAAGAATCAATATCCAGTCGATTTTTATAATCCTCGTTTTTGAGTATTTTAAAAGTCCAATCAACTCGTCAGTTATTTCAGGAACGACATAACCATTTGCGGAAGTGTTTTTTGAAATCCACCGACCGGCCATCTCAAGATAGAGGCCTAGAAGAAACGCACGCGAATTATTTTCAGTTTTATATTGGGTGAGTTTTCCCTCAAACTGAAGAATTTCATAACAACATTCTTCAGGGATGGATTCCGGCCAGGCATCATTGGTATATCTGTAAATAAATATACTGGCCATGCGATCACGAAACCCCTCCCATCCAAGGGCCTTGATGATTGTTTCCAACCTTCCCTTTTCATCAACAGTACGAAAATATTTCTGGCAAAGGGCCCAAAAACCATCATTGCTGCCGATATACATACCCAACTCGTTATAAGCCGCAGGTACATTTTGTATATTTGCCCTCAGCAATCGAGTAAAGTAGTCCGGTAATATTACGTTTGGATATATAAGCACGATCTCATTGTATAGGCATTCGTTCACTTTTGGTAGTGAAACGCGTCCCAAAAAAACCACCCATTGTAGTTTGGCATCCTTTTTATTATCCTTGGTGTATGACCACCAAAATACCACAGCTTCGTGAAATAGTCGTCAAGACAAATGAAGACGTTGGGGAATTTCCAAAAATGTTATTAAAAAACGGTATAGGAAACGCCCCTCTCGCCATCAATCTTAAAAAACTTGACAACAATCAGCTGAAAAAATTCCTTGAACACCTAGAGGAATTTCTCAAAAAGCTTGACGTTCACCCTTCCTGGCCATATCCGGTTTACATTATCACCAATATCATCAAAGGCCATCCATCTTTCGAGGTAATAACCGACATCAAGGAAGCTGCCATACATTATCAAATAGATTATGATCAAAGGCCCTCTTCAAAGGATGTACAACTTTTGCAAAAAATTTATCTTATGAACCGTAAAATTAAAAATCTGTTTCCACGCGACAAGGACATGGAAATAAAGAAAATTTTTAAGCACAATAAAAAACTCCACGACCTGACAAAGGAACTGGATTTCTATAACACTATCATAAGAAAACTGAATCTTTCCGGACATAATCCATGAGCAAGAAAAAAGACACCTCTCACGGTTTTGAAGAATTTATTGATCACTTCAACATAAAACCATCAACAACAAATGCCAAAGACCAAAAAATATCCTACGGAAAAAAAAGACATCATATCCAGTTAAAGGCACAAAACTTCATGGAATTGGAATATAAAAGACTTTCCAGACTTTCCAATTTTCTCACCAACAAGCTTCCCGGCCTTGTTAAATCCGGTCAAACCAAAAAGCTTGCGTTGGAGCAGGTACTTGACACAAACACGGTCAAGGAAAAACTTGTCTCAAGGCTTGTGGACAAAAATTCCCCGATGAATGAACAAATAAAACGTCTCTGGAAAAAAACCTTCAACTAGCAGACCGTGGAACAAGGATAATCGGCCCTCCAACATGTTTAAAATCCTTGAAAGAAAGTTCTTCAAGCTCATAACCTTCAATATGGTGAACAAGTAAATCCTCAAGATAGGAGACAAAACGATGAACTCCATCAAAACCAAAGGTTTTTGAAAACTCTGCAAGTTTATTTGTAAACTCGCAAGACCTGACAAGTTTTCCGTCATTGGAAAGAACCATTTTTGCCCATTTTTTGAATTCGCTTACAGTAATCCCCATTTTCTTGTCGTTGCCGTTTTTGTAATTTCCCAACATGTGGTTGGCAAGACTGCTTATAATAATGGCCTCAAAATCAATTTCATCCACTGCGTAATTGAAATAAAATGAATCCTGCAATCGTCCTTCATCCCTGATTTTTGCAAATGTCTCAAAAAATTTCAGAACATACGGAACAAGTCCGGTAAATGTTCTGCTTTTTTCCTCCCAAAGTTTGTAATACTCCATGGAAGAAACAACATGTCCGGTTTTATTCAAATTTATTTTTACAGGGGAATCAAAAGTCTTAAAAAGAAAATCAGTCCAATACGAACCAAGAAAATATTCATCCTTTCCCTCAAATACCGTCCCGGCAATAGAGCTTTTGATTTTTTTCTGCACATCCTTTGTCAACGTGTTTCCAATCTTGAAACAATCAATAAAATCAAAAAGTTCAAACAGAACTTCCCCGTTATTTTCAATCTTTTCCTTTTCAATAAAATATCTGATGTAATCAAGACCGAGATTGAGAAGCGAGCGGGTTTTGAGTCCCGTTCTCGTCATTGCAACCTGCCCCGATTTTAATGTTTCAAAACGCGATATCGTGCCGTTTACCAGCCTGATAAAATTGAATTGAAGATAGTCCAGTCTTTTGGTATCACCGACCTTCCCAAGCTCGTCGCCTATATTTTCCAGACCGTCCCTGTACGCTGCCACCGAAGTTGAATGGAGCGCCTGGCATTTTGCCACATTATCAAGATTCGCCGTACTCTTTTGTTTCTTTTTTATAAAATTGTTCATAACGGAGAGATTAACAAATGTTGAATCCAATTCCAGGGCATCGTAGTAATCAATAAAACCATAATCAATCAATCTTTCTTTTTTTTGTTTGTACTCTTCCTCCTGCATGGAGGAATATGAATCACTGACCATCTTGAAAAGATGTGAATATGCGTTCTCAACCCCCTCGCGGGAATAAAAGTGGCGAATAAGTTTTTGAATCTCATCAACATATTTACACTCATCATCAAATTCAAAAAGAAGCAGATTGTCGTCAGTTAAAAAATAATTATCGTGATCCGGATAGTTTGGATCCTCACAATCAAATGTCCAGATATTGAAACGACCTTTCAGAAAAAGTAAAAATTCCTCACTTTTTACAAATTCGGTGGTGATATGTTCATACGGACACATACTGTAAACATTCGGCCAAAACGAAAAATTCTCGACATCAAGATTGTCTTTTTCCCAAAGATCAAGATCTAAAAATGCCTCTCTCTGCTCTTGACTGAATTTATCCAACGATTTTGCAACCGTCTCCACAGGCATTTTTTTCATCACCATATACAGCGGCTGAACAGGTAAATGCCTGAGATCACGGCCTTCCTGTACAAATTTTTCGATTTGCTCCAGATCGGAATAGATCTGGGCCTCCCCTAGCAGTGTTTGAATTACGTCCCTACATTTACCAGTCATAAAAAACATCCTTCTGAGCGTGTGAATTTGACTGTATAGCAAAAAAAGGTGGAGATTGTAAAAATCCTGTTTTTTTTACATGACAATAGATAAGTATTTCACATTATTAACGCACTATGTTACATTATTCACATTATTAGTATCATCTGGAAATATTAAAAAAGGCAATCTTCATGAAGAAAACACATTTTTCGAAATTTAAAATAGCCTTGTTTTTTCTATTCATCGCAAGCATAACTTTGAAAACATTCGCTTACGGCAATCCAAAAAGTGCATGTATGAATGCCATGAATTCCTTTATCGGCAAATCCAAAATGAATCCTTTTAATAATTCTATTACTTACGAAAAAATTGTTAAACATCATATAAAAGTTTTAAAGACGGAACCTTATCCAAAATTTGATGCCACCAAACTGGTTGACCTGGCAGAATTTCAGGATATCAGTATCAGACTGCCTGGAAGCGTCGACACACTTTATGGTGAGAATAATACCATTAGTTTCAAATATATTGACGGGAAATTATCTGCTTATTTGAATTCAAAAGATGGAAGACCCTACAGTAATTTTAGCGGGCCAGTCAGGATTGAGGCAATGGACGCATACTATACCGGTAGTGACGATGTATGGTTTATTGCGAAAATTAACGTCAATCAAAATGGAGAGCAGTTAACCGCCAAAATGGGGGCATTGGGGCTGGACTCGGAAAGTATACTATCAATCAGAATAAGACTTAATACCTTTGGTGAAGCTACAACAGGAAATTCCAAAAAAATAAAAGTAAATATAGCACACGAATTCACTGAAAATGGATACTCCAGGGGAACCGAAAAATATGTAGTTAACGGAGAGCTTATTCGAGACTAATCCCGGTTTTTCTATAAGATTTCACACCTAACCATTGGTCTTTACACAAAACATAAACCAATTCATGGAAGTGGCTGATTAAATTGGCACTTTTTATTTTTTCAAGAAAAACCGAAATCTTAAACATAGACCTAACCCGTTGAAAAACTTAAGTTTTTCGTAAAACTGCCGATAAAATATCAAGCAGGTATATAATGGTGGTAATTAAGCTGTACGTCTGCACACAAGGAATAGATCATGATTGAAAAATCAAAGGAAATGTTTATGCATTTCTCGCTGATATTTGTAATCGGTCTTTCCATTGTATCCGCAGGGTGCTGGAAGAATGAGTTAACAGTGTCAGTCATAGGAGGAGGTACCTCCAGCGAAACGAGCGAGGCCGTCACTGTCAACGCGCCAAGCGGAATGACCATGATAACCGCGTCGCCGGGAAACGACACCACTCCTGAAATTCAGGTCAGTGGAATTGAAACCGGATATACCGTTAAAATTTATTCAGACTCTGATTGCTCGACATCGGTTGTCGGTTCAGCAACCTCAAGCGGAACCAACGTAAATGTCACACTGTCCACTTCGCTCACACCAGACGGAAGTTATACATTTTACTCAACCGCAACAGACACTGACAGTAATATATCGGTTTGTTCAGCGGCAAGTGCCGGCTACACTCTCGACACAACCTCTCCCGCAACTCCATCGCTAACACTGAGCGATCCTGCTTCGACTCCCGGAAATGATGATACTCCAACATTTGAAGTAACGGGTATCGAGATCGACGACACGATAAGAATTTATACCGATGCCGGCTGTACCGTTTTAAAGGGTTCAAAGGTCGCAACAGCAACTACTGAGAATGTCGTATCTTCCGCACTCGCTGATGCCTCCTATACATTTTATGCGAACTCAACGGACTCTGCTGGAAATGTTTCCGGTTGTTCGCTGGTTGGTGCAATATACGAAGTTGATACAGCGGCACCTGCAACTCCGACTACACTTTCCTTGATTAATCCTGCAAGCTCTCCGAATACAGACAAGACTCCCGAGATTCAAGTAAATGGCGTAGTTGACGGCAACACAGTATTTTTACATTCAAATGCAACATGTACCGCAACACTTAAAAGTGGTCTCTCAACTGGCACCACCATCAGTATCACAACCGATGAACTTGGTGATGCTGATTATACAATCTACGCAAATACAACTGATCCGGCCGGAAATGTTTCCGCATGTTCTGCAACAGGCATTGACTATACTGTCGATACGGCCGCACCGGCAGCCCCAACATCACTGAGTCTTATTGATCCAGCGAGTTCTCCAAGCAACGATAAGACTCCTGAGATTCAAGTAAATGGTGTAGTTGACGGCAACACCGTATTTTTACATTCAAATGCGACCTGTACCGCAACACTTAAAAGTGGTCTCTCAACTGGCACTACCATCAGTATAACAACCGATGAACTTGGTGATGCTG
>JAGLPP010000149.1 GCA_023137315.1 Bacteriovoracaceae bacterium | reverse complement strand
CAGCCGGAGTTTTCGAATAATCGTGCCATTTATCCCAGGGAGTGCAAAGAAATTTTAAACGGTCATTCTTTTTTAAATTATCCTGCAAATTAATATAGCCTGGAACATCATTTTCCTTTTCAAGGGTTGGATAGCGTACCTGAATATCATTGTTTTTTTCAGGAAGCCACAGCAGTGAGCGAAGCTGTTTTATATATTCATTCTGTAAAACATCGGCACAAACACTTGATAACAAATTGTTGTGAAGATGCTTAAATCCGTCATTTATGATTTCTTCCTTGTCATGTTTATTGATATTGGCTGTGCTTTTAAAAGCATGTTTTAATAACACCCTTTCTGTCTTTATCTGCACACTTCCCATTCCATGCGCTTTTCCCATGCCGAGTTTATGCGCAAGATTGTCCTCCAGTTCAAGCGTGTAAATAAGCAGACCAATCTCCCATTTTCTTAAGTTGTCAAATCTGACATCAAATTCAAAAACATTGTCTTTTCCAACAGGCTGAATTGTTCTGTTGTTTTCATTGACAACAGTTTCTTTTATTTTATCCACAGACCATGGATGATGAATATAAAACTTTCTTCCGGGAATTTTTGCATCTTTATCAGGCATAGACCATGTGGGTCTGGGACGCTCAAGAAGCGGAAGTGTCAGAGCTCCTCCTCTGACAGGGTTGTCATTGTTTGTTTTATACCATACAGGATCGTCTGTTTTAAGCCATGCAGTACTGAAACCAACCCTGCCCTTATAAAGTGCTGTGCCAAACAGATGACATGCAGGGCAAAGTCCGAGTGGATGTGGTGAGAAATAGTCACTTACTTTATTACAAAGCTCAGGGCATTCATCGCAGTTTTCAATGCACTCGTGATGGCAGGAGCGTAATGAATCGTTGTTGTTCGTAAATCTTTTCCCCATGGGATTGTCGTCTATTCCCCGGGATATACGCACAGGCGTGATTCTTGTAATTTTGTCGTTTTTGTCATGTTTAAAATAAACCAGATCTCCTTCAGTCAGTTTTTCATGTGGTGTCCATGCACGAAAAACTTCAGGGATTGTTTTTGTATTGTCCCTGTTATCTTTTTTCAGATCATTGTATTGTTTGCGGATGTTTTCAGGAAGGGCGTAAATATTTTCTTCAGATGTTTTTTTCACAAAAACATGTTCGCATCTTTTTAACACAGAATACTCATGTGTGTCGGTTTTGAGTTTCAAAACAGGTCGTGGATATTTTTTGTTCTGGCTTGCTCTTCCTTCTTTTTCATTATCATTATGCAGGCAATTTGTTACAAGATCCCACAGTTTCAGTTTTGAATCTTTTTGTTCCAAAATAGAGGGAAATAATTCAGCATTTGATTTATTAATATCAGAATCCACATTAACCATGCTTGGCCCTGTAAATTTTATATAACCTTTTTTCGCCTTTTCGTTCTTTTTACCTTTCTTATTTTTTTCTAATGTTAAAAAAGCAATCCAATCCTTGTCATACCCGTTTTCACCATGGGATGAATACTTTACAAAAAAGACAGGTGCTTTTCCCTTTAAAACTTCCTCTCTTTCTTCAGAGCTAAAATTATTTTCCAGAAAAATGCGATTATGTTCTGCTGCTTCAGCGATTTTTTTATTACAGTCCATTGCTGCTTTAAGTTTCTGCTGGTTAATTGAGCTAAAGTCTTTTTCATTTATTTTATTAATATTATCTTCAACGTCATAAAGAGGCAGGCGGAGAAATTCTTCCATTTCCAGAATGCTGAGACTTCCGTCATTTTTTCTTACAATTTTTCCTGGTAAAAATTCCTCATCCGGATCAGGTTTTTCACTTCTTGTCAGATATCTTGCCTGATCCATCACCCTGAAACATGAGTTCGTCAATGCCTCATACACACTTGATATCATCCCTCTTATGGAAGAACCGGGTATGGCAGGTTCATTGTTTATCCTGAAAAAACCGTAATTTTTATGATCAGGATATTTTTCTTTCATATCAAAATAGTCGTCATTATTTGTATCCGGTATGAAAACAGGTCCACGAGTAGTAAGACTGCATCTGATTTTTCCTGACCATAAAGGGTTTCCTTCAGCATCCTTGTTTTTTATGTGCGAGACAGGATCTTTTTCGCGCACAACATTTCTTTCAGGTGGTTTCAGAAAAGTATGCGGATGATAAATCACATTGTTTTCTATTTTCGGTTCTGAAAAAGAAAACTGCATGCGCTTGTCAGAAAAATCAATCATTGCAGTATTTCTGTCAGGAAGTTCAAACCAGCTCGGTTTTTCCATAAATTCAACAGTCTCAACACTTCCGTATCCAATAGCGCCAAGCCCTCCAAGGGTTAAAAATCCATCTCTTAAATCCGCGAATGACAAGCAAAGGGCTTCTTTCCCCTCTTCGTCAATACCTTTTTTAATCCAGACAGAGCCTTTAAGGGTTAGATGAGAAATGCCAGGACATAGG
>JAGLPP010000148.1 GCA_023137315.1 Bacteriovoracaceae bacterium | reverse complement strand
GAATAATTCCAGCTCCAATATCCGAACGCTTGAGAATTCGAAGAAGACGAAGGATGTTTTCATCATCACTCATTTTTCTTCTGACCCAATTTTCATTCCAATTTAGATTTTCGTCGATATGAAGTGTCCGACTGTGACCTGCATACGCAAACCCGACCATGAATAACAAGCACATAAGGGTGACAACAAACCTCGCAACCATCATAGCGGCTTATCGGTACGCCCTTATAGACTATTGAGGATGCCAGATCACATTGATTTTTTCAGGAAAACTTTTACTTATCCGGGAGAATAACTGCACAAAAAAGTCAACTTCTTGTCCTAAAATTAACCAAATGTCTTTTCTTCTCGTTTTTAATAACGAGAGGACCGATCTTGATCACACGATTTCCTTTCTTCCCTGTTCTCTTGATAACCAGCTCAAGATTGTATTCACCCTTTGGAAGAAAAAAATCACTTACACGAAAGTCTTTTGGTAAAAGCCCCCAGTATCTGGTGTCCGCTTTTTCAGATGCCTCAATCGTTTTTACTGCACCAGCAAAGGCCATGACTGCCGCCAATCTGGATATCATTCCCTCTCCACTTTTACTTTTAACAAGCGAATAGGTGGCATATGCCGTGGCAATTGCAGCAGCAAACTTTACCGCCAATCTCGCTCCGGTTCTCCCGTAACGCCAGGCTGCCTTCTCGGCCACTGCCTCCTCGGCTATATCACCCATTGGATTCAATATCGCCAATTTCTCCATTCTTACTTGCTTTCCAGCAGAATTTTTAACCCTGATCCACGATTCATCCGAGGTTGGTTTGTTAGCGATCCTCGGCAATTGAAAGTTAATGGCCACTCCGTGCTTCACTCCAAGTGCCATGACGTTAACACCTATGGCGGCGGAAGCTGGAGACCAGCCACCTTTCCTCCAGCCCAAACCAAGCTTATTAACTGCAAACGCCGTCAGTACAGCATGTCCTATCGTCGCGACAACCTTGCCGGCACCGGATTTCATCCTGGACGGATCTAGCCCATAGTAATATTTTTCAGGAACTTTTGCTGGAATCATGGATTTTTGTAAAATAATTCCAACATTGGCCCCTGATTTATTTTTGTTAACCCTTCCAAGAGTAGTCTTGGAAGGTGAATGAATTTTAACCATTCTTGAAAATTCATCCGGCCTGATTCTTTTTGAAAGGGACAGGATTTTATAATTCAGATAACTTGAAAGTGATTTGAAATATTTTGTCTCAGCGAGATAATCCTTTTTAATCTCGCCATCCCCCAGGCCCTCAACCTTTTTAAATTCCTTTTTGAATATTTTTGATTTTGAGTTAAACGTCTTGTATGAACTGTAATGTCTCAAGAGCAGCTTTTTTGCGTCCTTATAAAGCTGATAGGCAATCTGCATATCGGTTCTTGACCCCACCATCTCATGGATATGACCGCCGAAAACTTTTGCAAGAAGATCGTTCTTAAAAACCGATTCACCCATCTTTTCTATCTGGAACGTCTCCAGGGTTGAATTCCAGTCAATCATCTCAGAGCGCGCCCTTCCATATTCCTTGCGTATCTCGTTATTTGACAACTGTTTGGCGGCAGTTACAACTTTTCCTTTCTTTGAAAGCACTGCTCTTGTATTACCTCTTTTGGCAAGCAGATAATGGTTCATGGCCAGATAGAGATGAATCAGTGAACGCTCATATGTTTCACCGTAATAAATATCGTAGTTGTCATTCATTATCAGACTTTTAACCTGACCGGAGATTCTTGACTTGTAAAGCTCTCGTGACAATTCCTTGGCCTTTTCCAGATACGTCATTGATTGTGTATATTCACCTTCGACATGATATAAAAGACCTTTTTCCATCCAATACAGCATTCGGGAATCTTCGTGCCTGTATACATCTGATTTGTCTATTACCTCATGAGCCTTTTTCCAATTACCAATCACAAAATATTCACGCAATTTCCTGCGTTCGGACTTACCGCCCGAACCACAGGAAACAACAAATAAAATGATAAACACAAAAGAAATTAATTTTTTCATCTAACCTCTTATCTATTGACTTGAGTATTTTTGTATCTTGGTTCTAACCCTCAACACTTCTACACCTCTTTTTATATCGGTCATACGAATATTAACCGAATACTGCTTCATTGTTTTTCCCTTTCTGCGATGAGGTCTCATATGAACACGGCCGAAAATCATAAGATCCGCACCGACCTGCATACCAATCTGTTTGGCCGTATTCGGGTTCACCATGCCATCATGTTGATAAGTTAATTCCTTTAACAAATTTTCTCTTGATTCTGCATCAACAAGCAAAAAATCACCGGATGCTGAAAGTTCATTCAAAAATTCATCATTCATATCATCAATCGGAAAATAGGCCTCTGCCGTATCATTTTGAACTTCACCAACAAAAACAGTCGGAGCACGGCCAAGTTTTTTTACAAACCTTCTAAACTGCCTGTGATTTTCCATTTTCTTGACAATATCCCTGATTGATCTTTCCGTATCTCCGAAAACCCACTGATCGGTAATTTCCATGGCCTTCTCGTCACCCTCTGCCGCATCAACTCTTTTAGCCTTGAAGCTGCTGCAAGAAGACAATAATCCAAGCATCAGTATAATCATTACAATCGATAGCTTCCTCATAATATTTTCTCCTTAAATTTCACCGTTTTTTGCCTTAACAAATTTTTCTTCCACATTCTCAAGAGCTTTTTTCACATTGGCCTTGGTTGCCGGATCGTCAGCTTCCTCGGATACAAAATTTGCAGCTTCATCAATGGCATCCTTGAGACGCCCGTTATCCATTCTGATAAAAGCGGCACAGGTATAGGCGGTAAAATCCCTTTTGGCACCAAACTTCTTCTTGTATTTTCTTTTTTCCCAATGAATTTTGAGTGGACGAGAACCATGAATCAAGGCCTGTATTTTTTCAGCCAACGTATTTTCTACAAAATTCCTAAGTCCTCTTGTCTGCGGATTGTTTTCATCAATCGCAACCGAACCTTCATCGGATTCTGCCAGCGATTTATCAATAAATGTGGCAATTTCTGAAGCAATATCAACACGAGCATAGGATCTTGCCAACTGGCAGCTTAGTTTTCTGCTGGCCTTTGGATCTGTTTCATAGGCAAAATAAGTATACTTTGTGGTATCAAAGTCACCCTTGTGCTCTTTGGCCCAAAGCTGTGGATTGTCTATCCAACCGGGACGCAAATCACCACTTGTACGACTATGGTCACTTACAATGTAGTCTCTTTGAATTTCCTTGTACTTTTGTTCATCCGGAAGCTTCTGCTTGTGACTTGCACACCCACAAACAAACACCATGATAATCAACATTGAAATAATAAATTTCATAAACAACTCCTCTTATTAATGAAAATTAATCGATATTAAGTTCCCCAATTTTGTCATAGATAAATTCCGCAATAAACGGAAGGGCGTTATCATAGGCTTGTTTGAAATTTCTTCCCATCTGGGCCGTCCCGTAGTCGAGCTTTCCTATCCGTCGTCCACCGCCTGTTTGTGATTCAATTTTGAAGGTAAACTTGTACTTTTCAAAACCTTTTACATTCATATGCTGTTTTTTACTTTCAAGTGTGGCCTTCACCCTGTATTTGAATTTTTTGGACTTATCTGTCACCACACGAAAATCATTTTCCAAAAGTTTGGTAATAATAAGTTCCTTGATTTCCTTTGTTTCTCCGGGTTCAACCACACTGATAAAAACAACTGTTCCGAGATTTCTTTTTGCCCTCTTCCTTTTCATTACTTCAGCATAAGTTACGACTGGAGGATATTTCCCTCCGTGAAGAAACTCATACTTCAAATTCAGCGTCTCGCGAATTTTCATGTCCTTCAGAATTTTATTAAGCGCATTCCTGGTACCATCCTTTAAAAATTCCAACATTCCATTGTCCAGTGATTTCATTTCACTTTTCAAAGTCTTCGCCGCCTTCCTTTTATTCAACGAGGCAAGAGCAAATGTGGCATCATCTGATTCGTAACGCTCCCTGATTACTACACCTTTTAAAACCTGTTGGGTCTTTTCCTCTACCTGACTTGTCACATCCTCCACTGTCTCTGCCGAAATGATTCCGTCAGCATCGGAAAGTGATTCTGAATTTGTAAAAACGGTGGTTTTTGCCTTGATCCGTGTTTCAAAAATTTTTGAAATCTCATTTCTTGCGGCAGACTCTGCCATCATCGTCCCACTACCTTCTCCAACTGCACACAATTCAGCAGCGGAACAAAATTCAGCAGGGGATGACATCCATTTAGGTTCTTTGGCAAATCCAACACTGCAAATAAAAATTCCAATAACGAATAATGCCTTCATGTGCCTCCAAATTGAATATTATCTATCCCAAGATGCTAACTTATACCGGTCAAAGATTCAGCAAAAATATAAAAATAAAATTCTTCCCATGAGCGATCATAGTTGAGGAAAAACGTCAAAAGAGTATGGCGTCATTAATATATCGGTGTTACAACCTGTGTTAATGAAACTGAAAATAGTGTTCATCCAACCACCAATTCAAGATTTTTATAACACGAAAATCAGACTACAACCTCTTGGACTCGCATATCTGAAATCATCAATATTAAGAAAATTTCCTGGCACCCATATCATCATCAGGGATTACCACCACGGATATCCCAAAAAAACCATCCCCATCCCGAAAGAGCTTGATTACCTGAAACACTTTTTTGCAGGTTACGACAAAGGGCCTTTTTCCTCATTTCATCAATATTATCACTTCGGAGCATCATTTCCTGATATCGTTTCTGATTTGAAAACATTAAAACCAGACCTTATCGGTATAAGTTCCTCCTTTTCCCCTTACTACGAGGAAGTCTTGACGCTTGCCTCACAGATAAAGAATAAAATGAATATCCCGATCATTCTCGGAGGGGCCCATGTTTCGGCATGTCCGGAACTCATGCTTAAAAATGAAAATGTTGATTTTGTCATCGTTGGCGAGGGGGAAAAAGCAATCTGCCTTTTTTTAAAAGAATTTTTAAATGATAAAAATTACAAAAAAGTACCGTCCCTTGGATATAAAAAAAATGAGGAATTATTTTTTAATCCTCAATGTGATAATTTTCATATCGATGAAATACCATTTCCCGATTTTTCGGATTTCCCAACAGACCGCTATCAATATAATAAAAAAACACTTTCCTTTATACAGACCTCCAGATCATGTCCGTGGCAATGCGATTTCTGTTCTGTTCACACAACCTTCGGCAAAAAATTCAGACAACGAAAGAGCGATCAAGTCATTGAGGAAATGAAATCGGGATACTTGAAAGGAGTTCGCATTTTCGATTTTGAAGATGATAATCTGACCTTTAATAAAACCAGGGCACTCGAACTCTTTGAAAAAATAAAAATAAATTTTCCCAAAAAGGATATTGAGCTTATGGCCATGAACGGACTGGCTTATCAAAGTATGGACAAGGAGATTCTGGTATCCATGAAAGAGGCTGGTTTTAAAAATCTAAATATCGCCTTGGTTTTTTGCAATGAAAAACTTGCTATCGCAAACTCACGCCCTCATTCGCCCGACAAATTCAGAACAATCGTTAATGACGCCTTCGATATGAATTATTTTATTACAGCATATCTTATTTTGGGACATCCTGAAGACAACATTACAAACATGATTGACACTCTTGCCATGCTGGCCTCACTGCCTGTCTTAATCGGAGCAAGCATGTTCTATCTAACTCCTTCATCACCGATTGAAAAAAGATTTCCAATACAAAATACAGCAGAAATAAAAAGATCACGACTTACGGCAATGGAAATTCATTCGAAGAAATTTTCACGAGAACAGATTTTCACAATGTTTATTGCCACACGAATCATCAATTTTCTCAAGGGCCTTGACTTTCAAACAACAGATATCAATCTCTCATCACTTATAAAAAATCCGCCTTCAAATGAAAAACGCTCTATGACGGGAATCAGACAGCTTGCTCATATATTTGAAACCGGCAAACATATTCTGATTGGAAAAAAGGAAATATTGGAACTTGATGTCTTTGATTTTGAAATATTTAAAAAAGTTATGGCAAGACTTCCGGAGATTTATACACAAAATGGTAAAAAAATATTGAATGATATCGATTGTTGAAGCGATAGCCGTTGACTGTTGCGGTTGCGGTTTCCGTCACCGTTTC
>JAGLPP010000147.1 GCA_023137315.1 Bacteriovoracaceae bacterium | reverse complement strand
GACCGATTGGAAAATGCTGGAGAGAACATTGAGGAAAGAGAAAAAGAGCTGCTTTCGATTAAGGTATGTGATCCAGCATGTGGTAGTGGAGCATTCTTGATCGCAGCCTGCAATAGACTGGGCAGTGAACTTGCAAAATTACGGTATGGTGAAGATTTACCACCGCAAAATATATTGCAAGAGGCCAGGAGAGATGTGCTGCAACATTGTATCTATGGTGTTGATTTAAATCCCATGGGTGTTGAACTTGCCAAGGTATCTCTCTGGATTAATGCTATTGTCAGGGATAAACCATTGAATTTCCTTGATCACCATATAAAGTGTGGTAATTCACTCATTGGAGCAACAGCTGAACTTATGAAAAAGGGGATTCCAACTGAAGCATTTAATCCTGTTGTGGGGGATGATAAGAAAGTAGCACAATATTTTAAGAAAATTAACCGGGAGCAGCTAAAGAATACAACTTTTACCCAGTGGTTAAGTAGAGAAGATACTTCAAGAATATGCTTTGAGAAATTTGTGGAGCTCGATGAAGCAGAAGAATCTGACCCACAAGAAGTAAACCGTAAAAAAGAGCAGTATGAACAATTGGTACACAGTTTTGATTACAATAAAGTGAAGTTTCTGGCTGATTTGTGGACAAGTGCGTTTTTCTGGAACTTGACTAATAAAGAGATGGAAGTCCCTACTCAAGATGTTTTCACTGGTGCACTTTTACAAGGTGCCTCTTCCGTTTCTTTTGAGATTACAAAAAAGGTATCCGAACTTGCAGATGAATATCATTTCTTCCACTGGCACGTGGAATTTCCAGAGGTTTTTGGTGATGTGAATCCTGGGTTTGACTGTATGCTCGGAAATCCGCCATGGGAACGTATCAAATTACAGGAGAAAGAATTTTTTGAATATCTGGCTCCTGAAATCACAAATGCTCAGAATGCGGCAGCAAGAAAAAAGTTGATTGAAAAACTCCATATAGAAAATCCATCCCTTGAATTAGTATTTAAGAATGCAAAACGGACTCGTGAGACTGAAGCCAAATTTCTTAGGAATTCTAATAGGTTCCCACTAACTGGCAAAGGGGATACGAATACGTACACAGTGTTCACTGAACATGCACGAAATTTAATAAAAAGTACAGGTCGAGTCGGTATAATAGTGCCCTCAGGAATTGCAACAGACAAAACAACATCAGAATTTTTCGGAGATATAGTGGATAATAAATCACTTGTGAGTATGTATGATTTTGAAAATAAAAATGGTTATTTTCCGATACATAGGAGCTTTAAGTTCTGCCTCCTTACAATGTCTGGGAAAATGGGTTATTCTATATTTGATTTTGCTTTTTTTCTCCATGACATTGATGATCTGAATGATGAGGTGAGGCATTTTCCACTCACACCTGAAGACATCCAGTTAATCAATCCAAATACGCGGAATTGTCCGATTTTCAGAAATAAAATTGATGCACGTATTAATAAAAAAATATATGGGAATGTTCCAGTTCTCATCAATGAAATGGTTGATATAAACCATTGGGGTGTATATTATATGAGACTCGTTCACTTTGGGGATTTTGCTGATGATCTGCGTTTTCCTTGGGAAGACAAAGGACCAAATTGGGACATTCCTGTCTATGAATCAAAAATGATATGGGCATTTGATCATCGATTATCCACATTTATGGAACTTGATAAATCTGCGTATTACAAAGGTAAACCCAGATTTGTATCTTCTGAAGAGAAAAAAAATCCTTTTTTTAAATCAGAGAATAGATATTTTATAAATAAAAAATTATCAGAAAAATTATTTGCTAAATATTCAAATTATACTCATAATTGTTTATTAGTTTGGAGAGATATAACAAATGCAACTAATGAAAGAACGTCAGTAGCAACCATTATCCCAAAAACTGCAGCATCGGTAACTTGTCCTGCCTTGGGTATAGAAAAAGATAAAAATGTTGCTTTAATTCTTGCAAATTTCAATTCATTTATTTTTGATTACTTTGCGAGACAAAAAGTAGGAGGCTCTCATTTAAATTGGACTATACTCACTCAGCTTCCAATTATACCTTCTGACTACTATTCACAAGAAGAACAACTGCTAATTACTTCTCGGATTGTTGAGCTTGTTTACACCGCTTGGGACCTCGAACCATTTGCGCAGGATGTTCTCAATGAAATTGGAGCAAACACCTGGAACCAGTGGTTCGCACACAATCCACTACAAAATAACAGACCTTATCCTTTTAGGTGGGATGAAGAACGGCGTGCGCAATTGAGAGCAGAAATTGATGCTATTTATGCCCATCTCTATGGGATTTCAAAAGATGATCTTGACTATATACTCGATACTTTCCCGATTGTAAAAAGAAAAGACGAAGCAAAATATGGAACATATCGTACAAAAGACCTTATTTTAGAATATTACGACGAATATGAAGGAAAAATTGAACCTGTAAGCAAGGAGGAGAATTAAATGGCAAAATCGTTTGATCCACTTGAAGCACTTGACCGCATCAAAAATAACTACCGCACCTATGTAAGTTCATTCCAGAAATTCAAAAACCCGGCAATCCGTGAATGGATAGATGAGAGAATCGATGAAGGGACATTGCTTTACAAAGGACCGTATATTCAGATCAACCGCAGGTTTTCATTGGGTGATTCATTTGATAAACTTGTTGAAGATGACCTCATACATCCAGATACTCCTTCATGTTTTACTGTAGAAGTTACAGATCCATCAGCATCACCAGTTACTCTGTATAAACACCAGAGTGATGCTATACGGTCAATATGTAAGGATAACAATACGGTCATATCCACAGGAACAGGTTCAGGCAAGTCGTTCTGCTTTGGTGTTCCAGTTGTCAGCAAATGTCTTGACATGAAAGAGCAGGGAATTCACGGAATTAAAGCAATTTTCATTTATCCTATGAATGCACTTGCAAATTCTCAATATGATGATTTTTCCCAGAGACTTAATGGGTCAGGTTTGAAGATCGCAATATACACAGGAGACACTCCAAGCACAAGAGATGAAGCCCTCAGGAGTTATCAGGAACGAACTGGAAGGAAGGAGCCTTATGATAGTGAAATTCTGTCAAGGGAAGAAATCCAGGATAATCTTCCAGATATTCTGATTACAAACTATG
>JAGLPP010000146.1 GCA_023137315.1 Bacteriovoracaceae bacterium | reverse complement strand
CTTCCTGCACAACCAAAATATCCGGCCCCCTACCATCATCATAATTCTTGATTACACTAGACAGGTTTTTTATTTTTTTTGAAAGTAATTGTTCATTCCAATCCAACCCCAGACATCTCTCCTTATAGTAACCTTCGCCAAGAGCGGAACAGTACTCCTGTAATTCAGAGCTTTGATCCTTGAAGGATTTTGGAAGATAGATCCAATCGTTCTTCCCTTCGTCATGACTGGTATCAAAAAGATTTTCAAGATTGTAGGACATCACCGAGACTGTCTTTCTCGAAAGTACGGCATAAGAGCAATTTATAATAAAAAAAACAATAAAAAATATATATAAAATTTTTCTTATTTTGATCATCTATAATCACCCCGATTCTTCCATGATTAGGAATAAATCGTACGGTAATTTTAATGTTTGAGCAACGATTATTTCGGTCAGGTATTGTCAGGATTCGGAACTTATTTCCAATATTCCACTTCTTACGACACACCAGTAAGAGTATGTTTGAAAAGTTATTTTCTGCCCCCTTAATATGACGAGTCATTACGCCGATAATAGACAAGTATGGATTGGTATGTTCAGAGTTTAACCATTAAAAAAAAGGAAAAATTGTGAAAACAAAACTGGGAATTTTAACCGCTTTGGTTACAGCGTTATTATACGTTGGCTGCTCATCATCACCCTTTCGCTGGATCGCTTCTTCAAAATATGACAGAGGAGATCAGTGGGAATACGATGCGGGCCCATCAAAAAATAATGACAAGGACAGCTACATGGATATCTTTGCGGAAACTCCCAACTACCGCGGATTCGGCCAGGCGGTAATCGGAGGAAAAGGGGAAAAATTTCGCTGGAAGTGGGGACCGATGTGGTACAGGGGAAGACTCGGAAAAAACCAGGTCAAGGTTTTCATAATAGGCCAGGAGGGTGCACAGGATGAAAATGTTTCAAACCGTGCCTTTACAGGTTCAACTGGAACCAAGATGCAAAAATTCATCAATCACCTTGGTATCAATCGCTCATACGTCTATATGAACACATTTATTTACACAATCACCGGCCAGTATTCACTTTTCGGTGATGATGCCAAAAATCCAAAAAAAATCGAACAAAGAAAAAGACTGCTATGGATAGCACAGGATAAAAACTCCGTTGTTGTAAAACACAGACATCGTATGTTTGATCACGTGTTCGAAAAAAACAACGATTCACTCGCACTGGTTATCGGCGTTGGAACCGCCGGAAAAGATTCCACGGCCACCTGGGCCAATCATCTTGCCGGAAAAAGAGTTTGCTCCAACTCAAAAATGACCAGAAAAGGTGGGTACTGCAGTGTCACCAAAAACGGCAAAACAATTTACTTTATCGGTCTCCCACACCCCGGCGCTGCAAGTCCGCGTAACGGAGGAGAGGCCGCTTTAAAAAGACTGCTTGGTTCCTTTAATGACAAGGCACAAACTGCCATAGGACTCGTTGAAAGTGGAAAAATGAATATGCCAATTGATGACGGCGCAAAACGTGCAGATATGGATGATAAATTCAAATACGGCAACCACTCAATTCCTCACGCCGACTTTGCTTTCGGTACGAACTGGAGAATGGGCCAGTGGGGAACAAGCTCCAATCGTCGTGGATCACACACCATCCAAATCTTTTCCAGGGGTGGCTGCTACAATAATAAAAAAATTGTTAATGGAAGATGTTCAGAGGAAACTGACTGGGTCAGCTATGATGATCCTGTTGATATGACAAAAAAACCAAGAAAAATGTCCAGCATGGATGTTCCTTATGAAAGTCCAAAAAGCAAAAAAGGACGCAGGAATTTTGACCCGGGACCGGGACACTTCGCAAAAACACTTATGGACTTCTACAATGATATCGACTGGTACGACATGGGGGTAAACCAACACGAATCCTTCGGCCCGAATGGTTTTTACAGGGGAACCTTTGACGATCCTGAAATTCTTGTTATTGCAGACCAATTTTCTCACGACGATGTATTCTCAGCAAGAGCGTTAACCGGTGAAGCGGGACAAAGACTCCAAAGTTATCTGAATAAGTTGAAAAAGAAATATCTCATTATAAGGACTGCACCTGTTGATACTCTTGACCTGAGTGACACCCAAAGGGAAAAAATCATTCTGGACAAGGACGTGATCAAGGCAAGAAATAAAATCATTTCCAAACTCAACTTTAAAAAGATCAAACATGTCATTGCTCTTGGAAAGTATGCAGCAAAAATCCTGAAACCAATCGAAATAGAATTTGGCACCCAACACCGGACCGAGGCATTTGAAAAACCGAAATCATCCTGGAAGATTTCCATCATTCCAAGAGCTGATCTCCCCTCTCACACAAGATGGTGGATGGGAACAAGCGGAGACCGGGCAAGAAAGGCGTATTATGGACATGGTACAAGCAAAAAATACAGTCCAAACTACTACAAGGCCTATGCACCAAAATGGGCCAGCAAATGGAAGGCAGGTGATATCATTAAAAATGCACCGAAATATCCCGCCGAACACGCATCCTATAAAAAATTTCTTGAAACCGATTTGGCCGATTAACTAAAAACGGAGCAGGAGCGAAAAATGAAACTTAATACAAGAAAACTGACATACATACTACTGGCATCAATTATCTCCGTTGGAGCACTCGCCACGGAAATAAAATTTATCTGCTCCCATCGGGAGTATAAGAAAATTACTTTCCAGATTGGTGGAAAAATTGACGAAAACACCGGCGGAAAAATCTGGATGAAAAGTGATTATATTTTTGGGGATTTGAAAAAACATTATAAAAAATTCCATAAAAGAAGGGAAAGTACGGAATTCATAAAATTCACCGTAAAAACTCCACAGCAATATGCTGACAAGGTGTGGCTTACAGAATTTTACCGCATTTCATTTCCAAGGGATGTATTCACAACTGCAAGAAAGGAATTTCCGATGTTTTTTGGGTATTCCCACGCCAACGAAATTCTTCCCGATATCGATTACGACATTGATGTGGATGAGGAAATGATTGAACAAATTAATCAGGAGCGCAAAAACTACATTGAAGAACTTCCAATGTTCTGGTGTGCCGTAAAGGATAGAAAATAACAAGGGAGAAATTTGTGGTTTACAAGACACTTTTGGGAATTTGCATCGTTGCGTTCGTCCTCTCGCTACAAGGATGTTCAAAATACGAGACAGCACCCGATCGCTCCATTGCCGGACACAGTCTTGATTACTCATCACTCCAGGATGTGATTAAAAGTCATATGCCGGTCACCATGGAATTAGAGGAAGCATTTCCCGTTCCAGGTGATCCAAGAAGAATTCTTGCCATTTACTTCAGTGATGTCTATCGAACCTCCGGTAAATTTATTATTTCGGAAACTGAAAAACCACAAAATAATACCCCATGGCCACAAACCAAAATAATTAATCACCATTTACTGAGAATCAATGCCGCCTACAGAGCTTTCTGGAATATGGCCAATCAAGTTGAGGCAGATTCATTGTTGATCTCCCAACCTTCCGACGAGGCCATGAATTTGATAAAAAACATCTCAGCTGCAATTGAAATCATCAAGAAGAAAAACACCAGTATTGTTTTTGTTGATGAATACTACGCCGAGGCTAATCTTGAACTTGCCAGTGGCCTTTTAAATCTGGCGGAAAATCACCTCTCAAGGGTTTATCTTCCACGAAAAAAATATCTACGCGCCAAACGTTATCTCAAGGGATGCAGAATTCAATTTAAGGGTGTGATGGATAAGAAAACAGAACTGGATGACAATGATTCTTATCATATGATCCGGTTAAAAAAGGACATTGAAGGTCTGAGGGCAATGATCATCACTTCAAAAAAGTGGGCATGGCTGAAAACAGCTCTTGAAGATGTATCCCCTGCCGACTCAGCGGCAATCGAAGGTCTCAAGGAAGCGTTTAACAACACTTCCATTGTAAAAACCGGCCTGGAAATGTTTCTTCAAATCATGGAAGGTAAAAAACTGGTGTTTTAACAAGGATGAACGATGGATCTTAAAAAAAGGCCGCTCATTACCGTAATAGCACTCCTGATCTGTGGCAATCTATGGGCCAAAAATTCAATCATATTGGTTGGAAAGGTTCCGGGAAAATATCTTGGTTCCAGTGAAACAAAATCATATGTGGCAAAAATCAAGATAGAAGACAGTGTCATTACGGAAATCACTCCGATCAGAAAAGCAACATTTGCGGAAACAGGCATCCCGGTTTTGCATGTTAAAAGCAAAAACAAGTACGACATAATATATCCGGGACTTATCGATCTTCACGGCCACAATAAAAGTAATATGTTTCCAATCTGGGATATGGCCAAGGGACAATTCAACAACCGCTTTGAATGGCGCGGTTACGGCGGCTACGCCGGATATCCAGATTACAAAAGAACAATCAGTAAAAATGCAAATCCATGGGTGAATTTCGGTGATCCATCATGGTGCGCAGCTTACAGATGGACCGAACTTCAAAGCATGACCCTGGGAACGACGTATCTTCAGGGACACTCTATCTGCGCCGACGGATATGGTATCCATCGAGTGGAATCTCCGGATGCCTTTATTACAAACAAGACACCTGTAATGGGGCCTACTGATCTGATTTTACCGGATGCCTTCGTTTTTATATGGAAAACCATAAAACCAAAAATGGAAGAGATGAAAAAAGAGGGCAAAAATCCAACTTACAAGGAAGTCTTTACCAAAATTCTTTTCGAGTACTGTCCGAACCTGAAAAACAAAATCACGGATGTTTTCGGAAAAAAAGAACTCCGTCTACTGAAAAATCAAAAAATACTCAAAAAAGAATGTGGAATACAAACAAAAGAGGACATGAAAAACTTCCCGGAAGGTTTTATCCGGTACGTGTATTACCACCACCCTGACGTTGCAAAAAGAACAACCAGGCTCAATGCTCCAAATCGATCTGCCTATCTGGTTCATCTTGCAGAGGGGCGCAGAAACGATAAATACAACAAACTGGAATTTGAAATCATGAAGCTCGTCGGACTTGCCAGGGAAAATGTCAACGTCGTTCATGGTGTCGGAATCGACCATAAAGGATACAAGGAGATGGCAAAACGAAAAATGGGACTCGTCTGGTCCCCGTTTTCCAATCTTATGCTTTATGGAGAAACCGCCGATATTCTATCTGCAAGAAAAGCGGGCGTTACCGTTGCGCTTGGATCAGACTGGGTGCCGACCGGAACAAGATCCGTTCTGGATGAACTTAAAATTGCCAAGCGTTACATTCTTGA
This sequence comes from Bacteriovoracaceae bacterium, assembly GCA_023137315.1. Lineage (GTDB taxonomy): Bacteria > Bdellovibrionota > Bacteriovoracia > Bacteriovoracales > Bacteriovoracaceae > JAGLPP01. Next base: position 819 of record JAGLPP010000146.1, on the reverse strand, counting down.
AGATCCCGACAGAAAACAAACACCCTCCCTTCCAAGTCTGAAAAAACATTTCGGAAGAAATCTGGACAAGGAACTATATAAAATGGTGACAGAAAATCCTGCAAAACTTATCAATCATTGGGATATTGATATAAAAAACAGGGAACACGGAATAGGAAGACTTGCTGTCGGTGCCATGGGATCAGTAATTGTCGTCAGGGAAAATAAGAAAAACCCCTACTCCAATTTAATTGATGCCACGGATAATGACATAAAACTTGTCATCGTAGACGGTAATCCAATTTATGGTGTGGAAAAATTTGTCAAAGACTACCAAAACAAAATAGATCGCAAAATCAGTTATGAGCAAATCTCCGGTCTTTATTTTCCGGCAGAACAGATCTCTGGTATCTCTCCAGACGAACCACCATCCTGGAAATCGGACCAGGAAAACAAAAACGCCCACATGATTCATCTTGGAAAACTTTCAAAAAAACTCAAGCTGGCAAAAATCGAAAATGGTTGCAACTTCAAAGAAGATGAAAAAAGGGTTCTGGTACATGAATCACAAACACCCGCAAATGAAATTGTAAATAATTTCATGATTGATAGCGGTCTTAATCTGGATAACTACGCTGACATCCTGAAATATCTTGGACTGTCCATGTTAAATCAAACTCGAAATCACTGGTATGGCACTGGAAGTGACAAACCATTTGCAACAACTTATGTCCCACCGCTGTTTGGTTGTGATGATAAAGCATATCTCGATCGCATCAATAAATTCATCGATCCGGATAGCGATAATGATGAATTAACTGATATTATAAACGGTCGCAA
>JAGLPP010000145.1 GCA_023137315.1 Bacteriovoracaceae bacterium | reverse complement strand
GAAGATACTACTGACATCAGAGTGTTGGCGTTTAATGCATGTATGGGAAGAACGGAAAAGTATGGCCCCAGACTTCAGGAGTCACTCAAAGAACGTTGTATCAAATCTTTTGAACTGAATCACAAACCCAAATATGCATTTCTAGTCGAATTGCGTGAAGGCCCGGGAAATGAGGCATTGGAATCTTTTAAAGAAGCCCCTCCCATTATTCAAAACGTTCATAAGGGAATTGAAGAAAATCTCAAGCGTAAATACAAGGTTATCAAGGAAAATAATCGTAAAGCTGAAATTGCCAGCGGCCATGCCCAAAAAGCCTTGAAGTGGGCAATGGATCTTTTAAACAGTCGTATGAATGATAACTATAAAATCACCGGGGCCGCTCGTGATAGAAAGATTAATAAAAGTGAATTGGGATCGGTTTATAATCTGTCCGATCGTCCTGAAGATGTGATGAATAAAAACTTTGATTTGCTGTCGATTACCACAGCAGCTGCCACTGATTTTGAATGTGAGAGATTAAATGATGTCGATTTTGAAAAAGCGTTTGTGGCAGATTCCATATCTTACTTTCTTTTTAAAGCATCATCTGCCATTTATTTGGCCGAGCATATCAGGATACGAACCGATTATGTACAAAACCAAAACGCCATTATAAATATGGCCGAAACTATCAAGCAAGCTGGTAACCAACAACGCGACCTTATACAACAGGCCGTCTATGTTCGAAGTGAAACACAGGACTTTGCCGGACGTCTACAGATGGCAAAAGAAAATGTAAGAGAAATGTTTCAATGGGTGGATCAGGTTTCGGTTTATGAATATAAGTGTAAACGTGCATCAGTCTTATCAGGTGGTTCCAACTACAAGGCCGCACAAGCGGCTAAACGTAATTTGGGCATGAAAGACCTGGCATTATCCCTACTAGAACAACTGGACGGTATGCGAGTCAGTATATCTGGGGCACGCAAGGCAGCTTGTTGTGGTGGATCTTTTGATTGCTGCCAGGATGCCACCGATGAAAATGACAAGGCAGTTAAAGACAAGGAGTCACTGAAAGATCTGATCAAAACATCAAAGGGTGAAGTCGATAAAATGAAGGAAAGGTCCAAGGGCTGTGCGGGAGAAATGCTGGCGGCTGGTCTGCAAACTGATCTAATTTGCAAAGTCCCCAAAGAGGACGAGAAAGTAATCATTCCTGCTACCAGCAGTTCCATACCAAAAGTAAAAAATTGGTTGGAGTGGTCGAAAATTACATCAACCATAAGTGCTGCTATTGAGTTTATTTCACCAATTGCCAGTGCCTATGCATCTCACTTCTATTACAGTGCGCTTGGTATGGCTAGAGGCACTTCGGTTTTCGATTTTTTCATTGAGGCCAAAATTTTTCATGCCCGCCTGGTGGCCGGGCTCCACAAAAACTGCGAATGCAAGAAGGATGGATTATGTGTTAATCCATGCGAAGAATATAATGATGATGGCAGTTGTAAAAAACGGGTTCAATGCGACGATAGAGGATTTAAATTTGTTGGACATCCCATAAAGGCGGCATATCTGGAGAGTAGGACACGTACGCGTACTGGCGGTGACGAGGCAAAGGTTAAAAGCAAGCTTGAAGAATACAATACACCCAATTACAATCAACTGGGCTTTCCTTATACAAGTAACAGGGTGGATTATACCTGGTTGTTGAAGTCGCTTGGCGAGGTGGTTGTGAATGAGTCCCAGAAGATGACACGTCCAAGCCTGACCAATGACACCAATACATATGGCGAAATAGCTGATTCAATGTCCGGTAATAAGTCGGCAGTAATTGGGCAGAAAAGTGGTAGCACTTCCAAAGATGCGACTGGGAATGCGATCCAAGGTGGTTCCGGCGATGGTCCTACAGATGCCAAAGGGGTTGTTGCTGATGGTGGAAATTTTGGCCATAAAAATTTTAACACCAATGCCAGTAATGCAGCCGATGGTAAAAACACTCAACAAAGGCGTGTGCTTGATAGCAGTAAAAACAAGCAAAGTGGTTATTATGTTGGAAGCAGTGGTATAGGTACAAGCAAGTCGGCCATCAAGTTGGCAGACTTGAGAAAAACTGAAGAACGTGAATTAAAAGATTTTCTGGAAAAGCGTACAAAAGGTTCAACCTCCTCTTCTATCAGTGGGGTAAATTTTAGAGATTTTGAATATGATCCAAACGCTGTGAGTGTCCTCAAGTCGATTCGTGGTAAAATTGCTTATAATCTGGCTAAAAAACCTGAATATAAATTAGATGATCTAAATAATAGTTTTGTTGATGGATTTGGAGCAGGCTATCGTGGATACAGTTTAAGTGGTTCTGAAGCAACCAGTACCGGAAAGAAAAGCGGCAAGGTGGTTTATGAATCCTACAAGCGTTCTGACAATGTCAGCAGCGCAGAATCATCACCCAAAAGTTCTAAAGCCTCAAATGCCGGTTCATATAGAGATAAAAAATCCAAGACGATGGATACAGTTAAATCGGATCAAACTGAATACGACAAGTTGGCATGGGAATATGAAAAGAAACTATATGAGACCAAACCCCATGACTCGATTTGGGAGAAAGTAACCAAGACATACAAGCGTATTGGTTATCCAGTACTATTGAAGGAAAAAAAATAATTTTTAATCCGACAAGTAGAATGCCGGGTGCTGATGCTTGACTATCTATTGAGCTAAACACATTTTTGAAAACTTGTTTTCAAGCCATTGCGCTCTTTCCAGAAGTAATGAATCGAGAGAAATTTGTGGTCTTGTATATTCTAGAACAAACTGACTGCAATCTGTCCAGTCCGGCAGAACCTTTTCGTATATATCATCATCGTTGGATGACAGATGATTGATAACAATAGCGGAGACAGTAACAAGATCATCCCGCTTGATCCAGCCATGACTATAAAATTCGAGGGCCAGTTCAAAGGAGGTCAAATATCTTCCTTGACCGGACAATACTGGCACCCCTATTTCGTCGGCATCCGGAGCGTAGGAATAAACCTGATGTATATATGTAAAAAATCTTCTCTTTTCAGTTTTAAATCTTCGTTCAATCTCAAAATACGCTTTCGCATCAACCTGGCCGTTATCACCAACCATTATAATATCAACTTCTTCAGGCAGCCATTTGATGATTTTGGTAATGGCATCAACCTTAAAATCAAAAGTTAAAATATCACCATCCGGTTTGAAAATATACGATCCTCTTGGAAAATTTGAATCCTTTATAAAACTTCTTCCAAAATTGGAAAACCATCCATATGCCGCTGTCACATATTTCATTTTTCTGTTGGTTGCATGAAAATAGGCACGATTGGCAAAACAAAATTGACGACGAGTACTGTTTTCGATTCCGGAACACATAAAGGCCATAAAAAGCTCAGGCAATCCAATATATGGATTGTCGGTATAAGGCCCGCCAGTAAAATAACCAAGAACGTGGGTTCTTTTCAGCGTATCATCAATGTCGGAAATAAGAACAACCTTCCTGGCCTTCACTCCAGAAGAGACTAAAAGAAAAAATATAAGAAAAATCATTTTTTTCATCAATATCCCCAGTAGGTAATACTACGTTGATAAAAACCTGATCGCAAACAACAAATAATTACTCCACCGACCTGGCCAGGGTTATGGCAACATCCTCAACTTTTAAACTTTCAGTTCTGGGATCCTTACCTTTGGCGTCATTGAAGCTGCTCCAACAATAAAAACAGCTTGTATTAACCTTGGGAACATTTGAATCTGCAATATGCTTCATCCTGTTCTCACCCATGTCAGTTCCCTCGGGGACCTCGTACCACATATTTCCACCGCCCATTCCACAGCATAACGAGCGGTCCCTGGATTTTTCCAATTCCTTTATCGTAACTCCTGGAATTGACTTTAGAATTTCCCTCGGGGAATCATAGCAATCATGGTGACGGCCGAGGAAACAGGGATCATGATAGGCAATTGTTTCGTTAACTGTCTTGTTCGGAGTCAGTTTTCCCTCACGAATAAGCTGCGCCAAAAGTTCAGTGTGATGGATAAAATCATAATTCCAGCTATCATCAAATTTTTTGTACTCTTTTCCAAATGTATGAAGTCCATGTGGACAGGTGACAATAATTTTATCAAACTTGTATTCCTTGAAAATTTCAATGTTTGCAAGAGCAATTTCGTAAAAAGAGTATTCATCGCCAAATCTTCTTACCGTATCACCACAACAAAGTTCAGCATCACCCAAAACTGCAAAATCAACTCCTGCCTTTTTTAAAAGATCGACAAGGGCCATGGTCACTTTTTGTCCGTCAGCATCGAACGATCCCGCACAACCGACATAGTATAAGTAATCAACGTGCTTTCCAGGTTCCGCTACTGGAATATCCAGTCCACTGGCCCACTTGAAACGATCACTTCCCCCAATCCCCCATGGATTGGAATTTACTTTTATATTATTTACAGTATTTGCAGCATCCGGTTGGATTTCTCCAAGAGTTAAAACCTTGTATCTTTTTGCTTCCTGGATAAGTTTTACATGCTCGTTGTGAACCGGACACTCCTCCATACATGCCCCGCAGTTGGTGCAAGCATCAAGCTCATTGGCCTCGTAAAGAGGATTTTCATCCCAAAGCTCTGCATCAGTTTCATTTTTTGCGTGAATTTTTTCCAAAAGATCGCGTGCCTTGGTGATGATCTTTTTTGGATCCAACTTCTTATCGGTCAGGGAGGCCGGACAATTCAGTGTACAGCGACCACATTCAGTACAGGAAATCATATCCAAACGATTTTTCATGGTGAACTCACTGACCTTGCCAAGTCCAAAAGTTTCCGCATTCTCATCTTCAAAATTCATCGGTTCAAGAACCGCACCTCTTCTTAAAGGGGTCAACAAACCGTTAACTGGAGCTGCAATAATATGAAAAAATTTTGTCCGGGAAAATGTTCCGAGAAATACCATCGTAATAGCCAGGTGAAACATCCAGAAAAAGCGATGAAAAGCACGCCAGAACGATACATTTTCCGTAATGGAATTCATAACGACTGCAACAAAATAACCAACAGGTGACCAAATTCTCTCATTTACCGGAAAATCTGTTCCAAGAATTCTCGCACCTTCAAGAAAATATCCAGTCAGAATCAAAAGGATTATTGCAGCGTACATGATAAGTTCACGTCCTGGTTTAGTGGCCTCAAGATAATCCGGCCTCAAAAGATAGCGTCGAATAATGGCAACACAAATTCCCGCTAAAATAACGACACCAGCAATATCAGCAAGGAAGGATACGATTATGTATGTCCATCCTTTGAAGACCTCAAATCCAAAATCCATATGAATCATGACAAGTGTTGTGGCAATCACAAGAACAACAAAACCGTAGTAGATGGCACTGTGAAACAGCCCCACCAAGAGATTCCGTGTCACCTTGCCCTGAATGGCAAAAATCTTCACAAGTGACAACAGGTTAAACGACTCGGGAAAAATCTCCTTAAAACCCTTTACGGCATCCATTCCATTCTTTCCGGTTACAAAAACGAGCTTGCTGTAGAGACCTTTAAAAAAAAAGAACGTACAAACAATCAACGCTGAATACATCACAACGATATACCAACCGGGAATATTCCATGCAATTTCACGAGTCGCGTCCATCATAAACAGTCTCCTTAATGATTGATAACAATACTCGATTTTATTAATAAGTTGTTTTTCCGGTCAAGATTTTTTTGTAGGAGCAAAAAATGCACACAAACAAAGCAATTCCTGGGGAAGCACTGCAGCATAACACAGAGATGACCATTTTTTACCTGACTAGGATGAAAAAAATACAAATGCTACCATTAAAGCGATGGCCTTGTAGACCCATCACAATTAAATCCGGAGAGATTCATGAAACATTCAAACAGATTTCTTGCGCTATTTTTGGTTTTAACTTCCGCTTTTCTTCTCACCGCCTGTCCACCACAGACTGAGGAAGAAAAACAGCTCTACAAACTTTCCAAAGAAGATCACAAGGTCCCTCAGTACTTCTCTTTTGAGGACATGAGCGGAATTTCACCAGTTCCGGCGAAGACACAGCTAAAAATCAGGGATCTTCTAAGAATGACACTTTTAGGACACAAAAAAATAAGAACATCCGTGGTATCACCTTCCGAATATAACGATCTTGAAAAAAAGATCATTCAAAAATTCAACGATAAAAAAGCACTACGCTATTTGCTAAAACTTACGGCATATGCACGCCAGATTAATGCAGGACACCCCTACAGAATAAATCCATTTGTTCCGTTTTTCACCATCAGAAATGAAAACTCAATGTTTAACGCCCAAAAAGTCGGACCGGCTGCCATGCCTGTCGGCATTTTAGACCAGAAAAACAATTTTCAGGGAAAGGTTGTTTTTAAAAAACCTGACGGCATGGAAGTTGTTATTCCCAATATGAGTGTCTCTCCGAACAAGGTTCCTGAATCAGGGTCGATGCTCCTTTTCGATCATGGACTCTTCGACATCTCCAACGTTCTTTTCGATTCCAAATCGAACATTTTAGAAGACATCATTATACATGAATTCACGCATATTTTTCATGGAGAGGTGACCGATACCGAACACAAGGCAAAATACACCGTCCTGTCCAGGGCTTCCGAAGCTGGTCACGATGCTCCGGTTATTACCAATCCACATCTTGGTTTCATTGAAGGCCTTGCTATTTCAGCAGAGGCCCTTTTTGGATGGATGATGGTTCAAAAACAGACCATGACCCCTCAGGAAAGAAGACATTTTTTCGCAAATCTTAAAACTCCAACAGACGAGAAGTTCGCCTTTCTCATCAACCGTCAGGAGTACGTCAGAAAAAATGCCTATGTTTATAATCTTTACGATTTTTCCAAATGCACCCTCCGAAAAGTCAATACCACAGACTCTTCCGACATTGGAAAGGAAGCAGACTATAATGCCATATTAAACGCTATAAGCAATGGTGAAAGTATTGAGCACCTGATGGATTTCACTTCAAATAATTTCAGCTTTGAATCATTCAACGACCGTTTTTATGGAACAGGTGATCTTGTTCCTGTCAGTCATCTGAAAAAACACTGCAAGTTCAATTCACCTTCAAGACTCGAATCCTCCGAAGGATTTATTGCAACACTGATTTACAATATAACTACAAGATCACTTGCAAACCAGGAACTTCTTGCAATGGCACCCCCTTCAAAAAGAAAGGTGTTTAAAAAGGACTTTGCAAGATGGATCGGACATGATCATAAAATCCCAACACATGTTTCCTGGAGGGCCTGGCTTGGTTCTAAAAGAATGCCTGCCACAAGCACTGAAAGAATCGCCAAACTGGAGAAAGGTTACCTTCTTTCCTTTAGAGAGCTTATAACGGCCCTCAAGAACTCCCAGGCCGGAACCATTGGCGAATTTTTGCGTTATCTTCTTACAAGCGAACAATTAAGGGATACCGAGAAAATCGGTGTTGCATATCAGATTTGCAAGATTTCCCGAGGAAGATTCACCATGAACCCGGTACTTCGAGAAAAATGCCATACAAAAAAATCGGCTGCAAAAAACAAGGACATTATCACCGAGGCTCTTGTCAATCTTCACGATAATCATGAACTTGAAAAGATCATTGAACTTCTGAACAAGACAGAACAAATTTATGTCGAGTATGCTGGAAAGCTCAGAGGAGGTGGACAAAAGGTTAAAACAAGGATCAACATCAACAACGCACATCACATTGATCTCATTGACATATTCGGAAAAAACAATAAATACATCGCGGCAATGGCAAAAAAGATATCAAGTGGGATCACATATCGTACACCGGAAGAATTCATAAGGGATTGTACTGATTTTGACAGCGAACATCAGTGCCGAAAAATGCTTGATAGTGCTAAAGCTTCTCTCAAAGAAAATGAGGCATTGTCCGAAAATTTCTCCCTGGCAAGTATCATGGAGCCGTCTCTTCGCTACAGCAACGAACCACTTTTTGATTCTTCCATTAAAATTAAATTCGAGGAAACCGAGGAAGAGTAGCTTTACAAATCTTCGTTAAGAAAATCACGATCCATTAGTGTTTTTCTTCCCTCGGCTCTTGCCCTGTCCACGGCATTATCGACAATCACGCGCATAATTTGTGATAGGGCATCCATTACGTTGCTCGAGGTATTCATTCCATGTTTGGCCTTGACATAATTTTTAAGCTTACTTGCCACAACAAGAATATCCGTTGGCACATTCTCGTTGGAACTTGCTATTGTTTTTGCTCCGGAATCACTCCTGGCCATAAGCCTTCTTGGATCGTCTCCTTCACTGGCCGGAGCTGTCTTTTCCTCGGCCCAGGCACTCTTGTGATTAATCACTCCGTTATGAACATCCCAACAACTGTCTGAACAAAAGACAGACTTCCTGCAGCTTGAAATACTGCAAACATGATATATCCCGCCAAAAGGAATATCTTTTTTACAAACAGAACATTTTCTCCAAACATCAGACATCATATCCCTCCGAATCAAATGAATACATTTCTTCAAATATTTTTTACCATAAATTCACTCGAAAACAACGGTCTATTCTCGAACTCAAGATTATACATTGGACATTAAGCATTTGGCATTGCGTAATTCTTGACTGAATTATCCCTATACTTTAGTTATTTTTTTCGATCCCATTCGCTCACTTTATCTGTTACAATATTAAAAGGTGGAGTGTATTAAAAAGGAAGATATATGAAATTCTTATTTGTTGATGATCAAGAAGATATCAGGGAATTGTTTTCACATTATCTGGAAAACAAATTCGATGCAAGTATTATAAATGCCCAGTCAGCCCCACATGGCATCGAACAACTTGAAAGCAACACTGATGTCTCTGTAATTATCTGTGACTACCACATGCCTGATGGAAACGGAGGAAAACTTTATTCCCATGTTAGAAATAATTTTCCACACATTCCGTTCGTTCTATTTAGTTCGAATATTTCCGCCATAAAGCATGACATGAACTTTCAAAATTTCTTTTTGAATAATCAACTGAACTGTTCTATTTCAAAACCATGCAGTGGAGAAGATCTTGTTTTCATGTTAAAAAATATCATCTCGCAAATAAAATACAAAAAAATCAACCCGGATTTTCCAACAAAAAGAAAGCATAACCGCTCAAACATGATGATTGACGCAAAACTACATCATGACGGAAATGGGACAACCTATCTTGAAAAAGTCATCAATATCTCTCAAAAAGGAATGTTTATACAAACAAAAAATCATTTACCATCCATCGGCGAAAATATTAAATTCAGATTTATGAACAATCTCATCACTCCACACAGCGGCAAAGGCACCGTTGTATGGGCCAGAACCTGCGAAAAAAACATTCAAACAGGCGTTGGAATTAAATTTGACACTGAAGTAAATTTCTATTGATCAATCTCGTCTACAAGCGCATCAAAAATAGCAAGCATATCCTTGCTTGTTTTTCTTAAATGACTTGAAATCATTTTTGCTATTGAAAAAATTGTATTCCAACCAAGTACAGGATATTTTTCACACAAACCGATAAAATCGTGCTTGTTCAATACAAGAAACTCTGAATCCACCATGGTGATTACTGTGGCTGACCTTTTGTCGTCATCAATCAGGGCAAGCTCTCCAAAAAACACATTTTGCGGGGCCTTCAATTTCGATACCGTATAGCTGTCACCGCCCCTGGTTTTTTTCTCAATACTAACCTCTCCTTCCATCATGATATACATATCCTCGCCAATCTCATCTTCACGAATTATGCACTCACCTTTACCAAACTTCCTGTAGGTAATGACGTCCATCAATCTCAAAAGAAATTCATCGTTATCCTTGATCCTCTCAAAAACACTGACTCCCCTTAATCGTTCCAGTGCCTTCATATCAACTTCTTGATTTGCCATTACATCCTCTCCACAAAAATTGCCACTGAATTGCCTTTTATTTTATGACTATCCAGTGGTAATAGAACTGGATCGTTGATATTTATCTCCTTGACCTCTTGAAGATTTTCAAGAAGTTTGGATATATTGGCCGTTTTTTGTGCCTGTCTTAGTGCCTCTTTTTTCATCTTGCGCGGAGTTCCAGTGTTTTCCAAAAGTCCAACGATAACCCTGTCCTCATCATCAAAATATTTTCTTCTAAGTTCTCCATAGGTTTTATTAACGAACTCTTTAGGAATACCGGCCGTTACAATTTTTGACTTGCTTTTTTCATGCCCAATCAATTCATAAAAAACATGGGTTATCCCGTTATTGGCAGAAGCATTTCCAAGAATGATTCGATTATAATCCATACTAAAGTGAATCTCATCGCACATTACCTGCTTCAAATAATTTTCATATTTTTTATCAAGAAGCTCCGCACATACGTATACATCCTTGCATATCCCCTTGATTGTTAAAACTGTCATGACGGTTTTTGAATCAACTTCAGAAATGGAGCTACTTTCCATTATATCTGCAAGCACCATGACCTTTTTGGCCCCTTTGACATTTGCCCTCTGAAGTGTTTTTTCCTGGGAATAATCACCACTGACAAATTTTAACGATTTCAACAATTCATCCTCTTTCAAACTCTCAATTTTCTTTGGCTCGGCATTTGTAATAATAACAATATCGCCGGAATCAATCTCTGGATTAAAACGCAAAAGTTCCCGTAAAAAATCAAGCATCGCATTCTTCTGACCACAAATAACGAGATGGTTTTTAAGCTTCTTATAATCCATAAGACCTCTCCTTGCTTTTGAATTTCTATCAACAAAAATTGATGCCATGGTACCTGAAAGAAAGCTCACAATCCCCACCCCTGTAAGAATAGTGGTAATTGCAAAAATCTTTCCGCTGACAGTGACCGGAACCTTGTCCCCATAACCTGTAGTGGAGAAAGTCACAATGGTCCACCAAAGTGCATCAAGGATATTTTTAAATTGTTCGTTGGAACCAATTTCAAGTCCGAGAATAATACCGGCCGCAACAAAAATATAAGTCAGAATGATAAATACGGGTATGCCATACTTGGACTCAAGGAAATTCCTTCGAAAAATTTTTACAACTTTTCTCACACGGCTCATTATTTCCCGTATCTCTTTCTCAGGCCTTCAATAAGTCCACCACGCCTGAGCTTGTCCCGGTATTCGTTTGGATATTTTTTTATAATGATTTTGACGTACTTTAGATGATTCGCAATGGCATTTGCATAAAGATCATCATTTATTCCGTAACGTTTCTTAAAATGAAAAATCATATTCTTGTCATATCCACCGAGAACATCCCTAAATCTCTCCTCCGTCATTTTATGAAATCCGACGGATTTTTTAAGAAGATCAAATTCATCATCAAATCCACTTACATTACCTTCCTCGAATTCATGATACAAAAACATGAGCTTTTCCAAATACGACCTGTCTGCCATCTGCCCGAGAAGATCAGCAATCCCCAGCATTTTTCCCAATGCCATAATATTATTTGAAATAAAGTTTATTTGTGGAATATCAACACCAAGACCGGTACAACGAATCATTGCAGCCGATTTCTCATAGTCCTCTGTAGTAAACCCGTTTTTACGATAATATGCCTTGATAAAGTCCACACTTCTTTCAACATGATTCTCTGTATACTTTGCACCTGTACCCTCAACATCATCATCATCCTGGATATATCCGGAATCATGGAACAACGTTGAAACAAGAACAAGAAGTATGTCATGATCGGAAAATTTCATTCCATTCAAAACGCTTCCATGAACAAGTCTGATAAGGGCCAACGTGGCATCTGTGGTATGAATTAAATTATGATATTCCGTATTACAGGCCCGATATCCAGGATATTCGCCGGCAAAAAGTTTTGTGACGTCCTCTATTGCGATATCAAGCCTGACAAAGTCAATGCCCTTGGAAATAAGCCTTGCAACATGACAAATCTCCTTGAACACTTCCTTGTGATCAAGCATCGAAAGCAAATCTGATAAACGAATCTCTGACTGTACCATTTCAACTTATCCAGAACTCTCAAATTAAGTTCATAATCCCTATTGGTTAATTTTATTACTCAAGCCTGTTACAAATCAAGATAATTATATTCCACTTCATCAATCTCTTTTATTCTCATTTTTCCTGCATGCCTCTCTCCTGACATTTCTTTTGCAAAATAATAGATATTTTCTCCCTTGTTTTCCGGCCCCCCCAAAACATTTTTCCTGAAATACCAAAAAGAATATTTCGTATGAACCTTCACGGCCTCCCCTATTCCAACAATGCCACCTTGGTTAAAGAAAAGATAAAAATCCCCCTTGTCACCAATTCGTATCCCGTCATAATGACCGCGATCCAGAACCATTGTCCTTCCTGTCGGGCTGATATCAAGAATACTCATTTTTACTGGAAGTCCGCTGCTTTTAATCGCCACACCAAATGAAGCCAGTGGGGTAAAAAATGAAAATATCAAACAAAACAGCAAACCTATCATAATAACTATATTTTATACCTGGATTTTTTAGCTGTAAGGCCGGGCAAACCTGACATCTGTACCATCTTCCAAACTAAGGGTGGTAAGTGTAAAATGGAATGCATAATGATGAAATTCTGCTTTATATTTCTTTTTTTGCCTTTAGTATCTGTCTTTGCAGATGATGCCGTTTTCATCCGACCTGAAAAAACGATGCTCTATACTGATTCAAAACTCTCGGACATTATCAAAAGTGTCACAGGGCATCCACAAGTTCATCTACTGGATCATGAGAAAAATAATGCAAGGATACAACATATTGCCATTGATGGAAAAAAGGCATGGATCATGACGCATGATCTTTCTTTCACAAGACTTCATGATCAATCTTCCGATCACAAAAAACCAATGGAAAAAAGAAGGGCCATCCGGCAATATTTAAAAAGACTTTTCAGATAAGTACACTTATTTTTTTGCCTTTGCAAAAATATAAATACTGATTGCAACCAGTGCCGCAATCGAAATAACCTCTCTTGCGATCTCACCTGTCATGACAAATCCGAAATAAACCAACATGGCAAGAACCACACCCATGATGGCCTCGCCGGCAATGATCCCCGAACTCAAAAGCACACCATTATCAACTTCAGAGGAATCGTCACCTTTTTTTCTATCAATGAGAAAACGGATAAATCCGCCGATCACCATTGGAATAGCGAGTGTTATAGGGAGATAGATTCCAACTGCCATCGGCATAAGATGCAATCTGAATTTACCTGCTTTTTTCAGAAAAAAGTGATCTATGATGATGACCACAATTCCCAAAATAATTCCAATAACAACCATCCTGTACGGAAGATTTCCATCACCAAACAGGGCATTTGTTATACTCGCAAACAAAGTGGCCTGAGGTGCCTTGAGACCAACCCCAATCCCCTCGCTCTTATGCAAAACCGTCAAAACAGGTGCAATCACAAATGCAGGAATCACAACACCTATTATCTGCGCCCATTGCTGGTATTTTGGTGTAGCACCAACCAGAACTCCGGTTTTCAAATCCTGCGAACAGTCTCCGGCAGTACAGGCGGCACAACAAACAATGGCCGCCACTCCAAGAGTTGCCAAAATTGCGTTCTCACCCTTGAGGCCAAGAACCAAAAATAAAGCTGCAGACATTAACAAGGCAGAAATTGTCATTCCCGAAACAGGGTTGTTGGAGCTTCCCACAAGACCTACAATATAGCTTGAAACCGCCACAAATAAAAATGCAGCTATAATCATCATGACCGTTGCCAGCAACGTTATACCAAAAATACCTATCATATACTGGTACACAAACATCATGATGGTAATACTGACCAAAAACATAATCAAAATCGACCACAGACTCATATCCTGCTCTGTTCGACTGACAGTTCCCGTTTTATTTTTGGCGTATCCCTTCCTGAGTTCACCCAATCCATTCGTAATACCTTTTCTAACAGAAATAATGGACCAGACACCACCAGTGAGCATTGCACCTACACCAAGATAGCGAATCTGTGTTGACCAAAGTTCCCATGCCAGATCCAAAGCGGATTTATTACCAATGTCCACGGTCAACCCCAAAATGGGCATCCCTATAAACCATCCAATAGCACCACCTATAAAAACCAACATGGCAATTTCAAGTTTTACAATATAACCAACGGCCATGAGGGCCGGAGAAATATCACTCCCAAAAAACCAGACTCTATCGTTTGCTATGAACGCTTTTTCCACACTTGCGTGGATGATCTTCATACCGCCGGTAAAAAACTTGAATACCGACCCGAGCATCAGCCCCTTCAGAATCAAGATAAATCCTTCCTTGTCGTCACTTGAACCAGTCTGAAGAACTGCTGCGCAAGCAACACCTTCTGGATAAGTAAGATCCTTATCGTCAACAATAAGTGCCTTTCTAAGTGGAATCATAAAAAGAATTCCAAGAAGTCCACCCGATATTGCAATCAAGGTTGTCGGCCAGAATTTGAATTCATTCCATGCTCCAACAAGAATCAACGCCGGAAGCGTAAAAATAATACCTGCCGCAAGAGACTCACCGGCAGATGCCATGGTTTGCACAATATTACTTTGATGAATACTGTTTTTCTTCCCAAGCACACCTTTAAAAATCCCCATTGCGATAACCGCGGCCGGAATGGAAGCCGAAACAGTCATTCCTGCATATAATCCAAGATAGACATTAGCCGCCGTCATTACAACACCGATAATAATACCCACCACAACGGCAACAAGTGTAAATTCAATAATTTTTTTATTATTCTGTTGGTTGTCCATATCATTTCCTTTAATGAAGTATTTTTGAAATTAAACCCATGAATCCTTTGGAAAAAATATACTCATCGTCAGATACTGACGTTCGATCATCAATCATTGAAAATTCATCCTCTTCTTGAAACATTTCCTCTTCAATTTGTCTGGCATTACTTCTCAGACGAGATACCTGTTCATCGTTTTGTTTGACAATCCGTCGTGCCTTCTTCACTGCCTCCTGTGCCGTAAAGGTTCTAAGCTGATCCCCTGCTTCCTCAAAAAGCTCCCATGGTTTGGTAAGACATTTTTTTGAATCATCACTTACAAACTGCAGTTTTTTTCTGGACTCTTTAATCTGGTTCAAATCTAAGGCCACGGAGACAACCTCCTCTCAAGGGCCTCATTACGTCTAATTTCAGTTTTAGAGGTCCCAATTTGAAGTTCACTGATTTTATCAAAAAGTTCCACCATGAGTTCTCTCATTTCCTTTGCCGAATCGGATTTTGGAGAATGCTCAACAACGGAGAGATTCATGGCAGATGCCTCTTCGCTGACAACAGATTCCCTGATGCCGGCCAGGGAACAAGCCGAAATGTTTTCCCTGTACCATTTTCGAATATCCAAACTCAACTTTTTATTCATTGAATAACATGTTGGAACAAAAATATTGGCAAAATCCATTCGCATATCATTCTGAAAATTCTCCAGGAAATGCATAAAAAGCTTGAAATTTCTGAAATTATTAATCTTGCACTCAAGCGGGGAAACAAGTAAATCACAAGCGACAAGAGCGTTGGTGGTAAGTTTGTTCCAGTTTGGGGAACAGTCCATAATGATAATATCAAAATAACTTTTCAGTTTGTCTACAACACATTCCTTGAGCCAGAATTCCCTTCTATTACGATTGGATAGCGAATCACTCAAGGCCGCAAGCTCGGGTGTTTCCGGGATTAAATAAAGATTCGGAAAATCCAGCTGGTGAATAATATCCTCGAGTCTAACCTGTTCACAAAAAAGATCCGCAAGCCCCTTGGTTTGCCCGATCCTACCGATAATTTCCTCAATATTTTTACAATCATCCAATTCACTTTCAAAACCAAGTGCCGTTGTCACGTCCCCCTGGATATCAAGCCCAAGCACGCAGGTTTTGAGGCCATGCAAGGCTGAGACACGTGCCATGTTCAGTGCTATTGTGCTTTTTAAAACCCCACCCTTTGTCGTAAACACACAAACAGCAAGTGGATTTTTTGGCCTTTTAATAAAACCCACTTCTCTTCCAATCAGTGGCATACTTGAAGAGTCCCATCCCTTCCTGTTGATAATTCCCGATTTGAATTTTCGAGAAGGCGGCAAAACACCCTCTTGCTCCAATCTCATATGATCGGATTTAAGATTTGAACACGAAAATATAGATGCCACTTTATCAACTGAAAAGATTTTCAATTTTCACCACCATAAGTATTGTTTTGATTTTACGGAGAGAAACAAGGTGTGTCAAAGAATGACTTTCATAACATACGGCATCAGCAGTTTGTGAGGCATAATTTCCCAGTGGGGAAATACTCCCCACGATATTTTACAAACATATTTTCCAATCCATTGTAAATATTAGATTCATCCCGCTCCCATTGTTGGCATAAGGATTGCTTTCAAAATTTGTGACCTAAAAATTATTTCACCAAGGGGAACCTATGATTGATACTGAACTACCCAGAGGACTGTGTATAAATTGTAAATTTTCAGATTCATGTGGCTATCGAAAATCAAGCTCTAAAACAACATTATTTTGCGAAGAATTTGAGTGTAATGATAGTGCCGTGCCAAATTTGAATAACGAAACATCTAAACAATATGAGACCAATCAAGAAGAGCACAAGGACTCGTCAAAACAGGGAATTTGTTACAACTGCGACAACCAACATGGATGTAGTTACAAAAAGGACTACGGCCCTGTCATGTTCTGCAACGAATATAAATAAAACCGTTAATGAGGGAGACCATAACAATGAATAAGTACACTGCTGAAGTTTTACAATTTTTGAAAAACAAATATCCGTGGGAAAAAGAATTCATCCAGTCGGTAACAGAGGTTTTTGAATCAATATCATATATAATGGAATTTAATCCAATATATCAAAATCATCGCATACTGGAACGTATTGTGGAACCAGACAGGACTATTTCATTCAAGGTTCCATGGAAAGATGATCAGGGAAAAATTCATGTAAATTCAGGCTACCGAGTGGAATTTTGTAATGTTTTAGGACCTTACAAGGGTGGATTGCGATTTCATGCCTCTGTAAACCAAAGCTCATTAAAATTTCTTGGTTTTGAACAAATATTCAAAAACGCCCTGACCGGATTGCTACTCGGTGGCGGCAAAGGCGGCTCCGATTTTAATCCAAGAGGCAAGACGGATGGTGAAATACAAAATTTTTGCCAAAGCTTTATGATGGAAATGTCGAGACATTTAGGACCACGTACCGACGTACCTGCAGGAGACATCGGAGTTGGTGCAAGGGAAATTGGATATCTTTTTGGTACCTATCGAAGACTCAGAAATTCTTTTGACGGTGTATTAACAGGCAAGGGACTTGGCTGGGGAGGAAGTCACCTCCGCCCTGAGGCCACTGGATATGGAGTTGTATATTTTACGGAAGAGATGCTTAAGCAGGTCAATGAAAATCTTGACGGGAAAACTGTTGCTGTTTCCGGTTTTGGAAATGTTTCCTGGGGCGTTGTAAAAAAGGTCAACGATCTGGGAGGAAAGGTTGTTACTCTCTCGGGACCCGATGGATATATATACGATCCTGAAGGAATAACCGGGGAAAAAGTGGATTACATGTTGAAAATGAGATTGAGTGGACGTGACATCGTTGCGGATTATTCAACAGAATTTAAAGTGGACTTCAAGCGGGAAAAAAGACCATGGGAAATTCCATGCGATATTGCAATTCCCTGTGCAATCCAAAATGAAATGAATGAGTCGGATGTAAAAACCCTTCTTGCAAATGGAACAAAATGTATTGTTGAAGGGGCAAACTTACCTCTTACTCTTGAGGCAATGAAATTAGTTCAGGAATCAGATGCCATGTATGCGCCGGGAAAGGCATCAAATGCCGGTGGGGTTGCGTGCTCGGGACTTGAAATGTCTCAAAATGCCTTGTTTTTAAAATGGTCAAGGGATGAGGTTGATAAGCGACTACATGAAATTATGAGAAATATTCATACACAATGTCATGAAGCGGCCCTTGAATTCAACATGCCGGGAAATTATGCATTGGGTGCAAATGTGGCCGGTTTCAGAAGGGTGGCAAATGCAATGATTGATCAGGGAATAAACTGAAAAGTCTTGACGGGAAGTCGTTGATTCCCGAATATAGGCCTGTACTTCATAGAGGGGAGCTTTAACGCCGCTCCCCTCGTTTAATTTATAGACAAATTATGAATGATCATCAAGCCAAAATAGAACAATTGGAAAGAAAAGTTAAATATCTTGAAGATAAAATTACCGTATTAAATTCAGTCGAAAATAATTATCAAAAGCTATCCATGGATACCAGGGAAAGGATTAAAGAACTAAATTGCATATATGATGTTGCCAAAATTATTGTTGATGAGAATGATGCAAAGAAGGCCGTTAACGAAATCATTTCCAAAATACCATATGGTTTTAAATACGACGATATTGTCAGATGCAGGATAACCATTAATGATAACATTTATCATTCACAGGAATTCGAAGAATCCCCGTGGATGTTAAAAGAGGATATCATTTGCAATAATCAGATGATTGGATTTGTTGAAATATTTTATGCCCGGGATATGCCAAAAGAATATGAAGGGCCGTTTCTTTTTGAAGAATACAATCTTTTAAAGGGAATTTCCCGTCTAATAAGTCTTTTTATTAAACAACAAAATGAAAATGAAAATAGAAAACTGATTCAGCAACAGTTATTACATGCAGATCGGTTGGCAACCATTGGACAACTGGCCGCTGGAGTCGCACATGAATTGAACGAACCACTGGGAAATATCCTTGGCTTCGCCCAGCTTGCAAAAAAATGTAATAATAATATGGAACTGATCCTCTCTGATCTGTCAAAAATTGAGGAATCCTGTCTGTATGCACGTACAATTATAAGTAAATTGCTTGATTTTGCCCGACAAAGTCCACTTAAAATTGAAAAAATTGATTTAAATGATGAAATTAAGAAAAGTGCATATTTCCTTGAGGCCAGATGTCACAAGGAAGGAATCAAATTTAAAAGGGAATATTCAAATCAAGCTTTAAACGTAAATTGTGACCCAAACCAAATTAAACAAATCATAACCAATCTGGTGATAAATGCAATTCAAGCAATACATCATGGCAATGGATCGATAATTCTTAAAACAGAACACATTGACGGAAAGGCGGTTATTTCCATTGAGGATAATGGAGATGGAATAACCGCCACGGATATTGACAAGATTTTCATGCCATTTTTTACCACCAAGGATATTGG
>JAGLPP010000144.1 GCA_023137315.1 Bacteriovoracaceae bacterium | reverse complement strand
TACCCTCTCTCAATGCCCCCTGATCCAGGGCATTCATCCATTTGGAGATATCATCCTCAATTGGTTTCTCCCCCCTGACGACAACATACAACTCCTGTAAAAACAAATAATCATATTTTTTCCTTTTGTTTACGGAAATACTCATCGTCTTACTCTTAAATTTCCTGCAAAGATTCACCTTCCTGGATTCCATACTTAACTGTGGCAATAATGGGAGTTTGATCTTTTCAGGTTTTTCACCAAAAAATCTCACTGTTATTTTATCCCCAAAAACATCCTCACTTACAGATCTAAGTTTTTCCATCCAAGCTGTACCTGCATAAGCTGTGTTAAAAACGGAAGAAAATAAAAATATGATAAAAAATGTTCTTTTCAATTATGGCCCCCTAAAATTAATCTCGTTCGTATTCCATTGTAACTGAAAGATCGTTTTTTCTTCAAAAAATCCGGTTTTGCCAATATAAATGGACGACTCATTCACTCAGGTATATTTACAACAACCTCCACTCAATAACATAACTTGTTAATTTTAAAGAAAAGCACAAAGAATCCTAAATATTTCCAATAATTAGGCCGATAATGACGGTAGAGAACTGTAAAGGGAACGAGAGGGAAATTATGAGGACAATATTACATCAAATTTTGATCATCTTTATCATCGTATCCTACGCCTCCTGTTTACCAGATAGCACAACAAAATGGGATAAAAGCAAAAAAACATTGAGTTACGATGAAGATTCTCTTGAGGGCGATGATGACAGTGATGATGACGACACCACCACGACCACGCTCACCGACCTTGAGTATTCACAAAATGTAATACAGCTACAATTGGAAATTAATGACACCATGGATTTTGATAATATTTTTGTTTCCGATACAACCTATTATGCCTCCACTATCGATGATGTCACCTTCAATCGAACCATCCCAAAAAACAAGTTCCCACCATCAGGGTCAGTCAGTTTCAATACCAACCCGATCTACGTAAGCAGCAAACCGGATGATGGGGAAACTATTTCAGCACGTGGTGTTGTCACGGAAATCAACCAAAATTCCAAATACGTTTACGTAAAGGTTCTTTACGGCACCTTTCACAAGGATGACCTGGTAAGTGCGAACTATGATTATTATTCCTATCAGGCCAAGATAACCAAGGTGACAAACTTCCTGACGGCAAACCAGGCAATGATAAGTCTTTCACCAACCATTGAGCCATCATCCATGGCATCATCAATGACTTACGCTGTCTCCCCGGCATTTCCGGCAGGCATGTCGGTCAACTACAGTACCGGTGTGATTTCAGGAACACCAACAGAGGAAATCGGCAGGGAATATACAGTCTCCGCAAGAAACACATCCACAGGAAGCAGTATCGAATCGAAAATGAACTTTTCCATCACAAAAGATCCATCAGGACTCGGTGTCTCCAACATGCTCATCCTTGTAGTAAATTCAACGGCAGCATTCAGAAAGTTTGGATATGTATCGGCTTCCAAGAACTGCCCTGACGAGATTGAGTGTTCAATAACAAGAAGTGACGAAGAATATCCATTCGGAATAATCAAGGAGATTATCTCCGATACAAAAATGCTCGTGGAAGTCAGCATGGGAGAATTCAAAAATTACGACCTGCTTGACAACAACAAGGTGTATGCAAATACGGAAACAACCGTAAAACATAATCCCATTTCCGTATCAGTGATTCTCACTGTCGACAGTCCTGCTGCTGAACTGGATGCCTTCAATTACGACGTTGAAAGTACCGCCACTGACCTCATTGACGGAAGTCCGGTTGCCAGAAATGTTAAAAAAGTTGTCTACGCAACAAAGGATCCACTATCTGCCGTAGGTAACGCCGCTTCCGGTACAGAAGTTACAGCATGGGGAAAGGGAGTAGTTGCATATTTTGACAGCACTCCACCATCTGGAACAGCAACCAGAATGTACATCATGGCAACAGAGGGGAATTTCATCAAAGATCTGGATCTTTATAATTCATGGACTGACACAACCACTGACCGTGGTGATATAGAATTTGTCGAAGCACAAAATTTAATCCTTAGAATTATGCCATACACATATTCACAACCAACCAACGGATGTTCTGACGTAGCTTACACAACACGAACAACCTGTCTCCAAAACGTAGGCACCTGCTATGATGATACTGTCGCTCCTCCAGTTGCAGTCGCAGTGGTTGCACCAAAGCAGACAAATTGCCAGGTTGCAGGCCATCGTTGGGCCCCTAATTATTATGCCTGGGTTGGAATTGAAAATTTTTCCGCCGGTATGGAGGTATCCAATCAACCTGTGGCAACTGGCAACTGCCTTGGTGACACAGGCCCACTATGTGACGGAGTCGGATTTGTTACATATGTAGATGCCACCAATAATGATTTGTATATAAGGACAGCAGGCGACAACATGTTTGGTTCTGATCATACAGGAACAGGTGAATCCATTGACAACGAAAATATCTGGGTGAATCCAAAAGCGAAAGTGGGAACATCAAGATCGACCCATCACTTTAACATGTATGTGAACCGGTATTTTTCAGCATACACCTCACTTTTCGAGGGACAAAATGTCACTTTTTCCGCATCTCCAGCCCTACCGGACGGACTCACACTTAATCAGGAATCAGGCGTAATAAGCGGTAAACCAGAAAACAGCAGTGCCAGAGCGGAATATATAATCACTGCTCAAAACGCAAATTCAACAAATGCCACAAGCTTCACTTTCTCCATGACCGTACATAGTCACCTTTC
>JAGLPP010000143.1 GCA_023137315.1 Bacteriovoracaceae bacterium | reverse complement strand
GGGGAGATACTTTCCTTTTATTCCGATATCCTTACTCGTGATCAAGAGGTGGAGCTTTATCGTGGTAATACGGAAATTTTCGATAAAATATTCCATAAAGGAATGAAGGTAAGTGTGAAGCCAAAGGCCCTTGTTCCAAAAATAGACGATGATGTGATTAAGGAACTTGAAGAGGAACTGGCAGCAAAAACCTAAATTGAAAGAGGGCAGATGAGAAAAAAAATTCGCGTTTTCTTTCTGATACTGATGATTTCATTTTTTGCGTTAAAATCAGATGCCGGGGTTTTAATTGATCCTTATCTCGGTTATCTTTTTCCAGGAAATGCAACACAGGGCCCAGGTGACTCTTTCAAGTTTCACGGGCCTGTCTATGGAATCAGGGGAGGTTTTCAAGAAACCGTCATGCTTGGTTTTGACTTTGGAAAAAGCTATTTAAAATTCAAAAGAGAGAAGCCTGTTTATGTTCTACCCAGGGATTATTCAGGAACATATTTTTCCTTTTTTGCAGGTGTCTCTTTGCCGGCAATACCACTTAGATTCTGGGCGAGTTATTACCTTTATTCCGAATATGAGGACGGTGAGGGACGGGGTTCAGGGGATTCCTATCTGGGGGATGGTTATGGTGCGACTATTGGATTTACCGGCATTCCGTTTTTGTCATTGAATCTTGAATTCAGGATGTTCCGCTTTGATCGTTTTGAGGATGCTATTTCAGGAGAGAAAACGGATTTGGAACCGGATCTTTTAAGTAATGAGATTATTCTTACTGTAAGTGTTCCGCTTGTTTTTTAAATTTGTCCCTTTGGTAACATGCCTGATTTTGTTGGAATGAAATTCTCATATCGCGTTCTGTTCCAGATGGTGATGATTTTTCCTGTTTCAGAATCAACTAGAGCGTGAGCGGCATTCTTTTTTCCGTGATTATGCAGATACGTAATAACCACCTTCTCAACGAGACGTCCTGTTCCCTGACGGATAATGACAAAACTTTCCTCTTCTTTTATGAGAATCTTCGTAGTTGAGTCCTGAAAACGCAAAAGATCGCTGGCGAGGGTGTCTTTCCAGTCAGGATTCTCCTTGTTGGAAATTTGAAAGTTTCCAGTTTTATAATTGTATTTATCCGGATTGTCGGCATTTATGGTTCTTCCGTTAAACGTGTCTTTTTTTGATGCGGGCATTCGTTTTTTAGTGTTTTCCTTTTTACGAACATTTATTTTATCAAGCTCATCTTTGGTGGATGGGTGCGAAGACACCTTTTTTTCGGTCTTTTGATAAGTTCTCCAGTCATTTTCTTCGCTGACGGATATGTCTTTTGGACTTCTTGTTGTCTGCCATACAATCAGTCCGCAAATAATGAATAATAAAAATATGATAAACTTTTTCATAATCTAGTCAATTACCGTAAATTGAAGGTTAATAAGCTTGTATGGTTTTGCCCCTGAAAATTCGTAATCAAGGTAATCATCCATGTCGTCCCTTGAAGTGTCCGTGAAACAATCACTGCAATTTGTGAATCTTACGCGGAAACGGCAATTAAACGTTGTTCCCGGAGGAATCCACTCGCTCACCTCAAAGAATATGATATTGGAAAAATTAAATACCGGTGGTTCGCCATCGTTTGAAAGTGTGGAGGCCCATGTTGTGTTGGGATCAATCTTCGAATAAAAGGCTTGGTCTGCGCCCTTGAGTGCACGCAGAAAACAATCCTTGGTTCTGGATGAATCGCCACTCAGGCATTTATGTTGTTCCAGATTTATTTTTTGACGTAATTTTTCCTGTGAAACCCATTTTGTGGAATCATCCTCGCTGATTTCAACAAAGCATGTTGGGTATAGTTCTTCGTCCTGTTCATCGCCATTATCACGGGTTATATAATTGCAATCGCCTGCCGTATTTGAAGGATTTGATTCGCTGGATGAGTCGGCAGCACCTTCGGAAGCAAGTGGGAAGCTGTCCCCGAGTGTATTGCATGGTTTTTCATTTTTAAAATGATCCCAATCGTTGGCCAGAACATGCACACCTCCAATAGGAGTGTTGGAATCGTTGTGAAGATTGAGTGCAAGTCCTATCAATTCACCTGGACTGATTTTTCCATTCCCGTTATTGTATGGCAGACTTGGATCAATAAAAGGGGAAACGTCCGATACCTGCAGTGAACCTGTAAGTTCCTTTAGAGCGTTTCTCATATCCTCACGTCCGTCAAAGATAAATGCCTGTGATGCACCATCGGAAGGATCAAGTTTGACCTTGTCCTTGCTGAGCAGAATGCTTTTAAGACGGTTGGCGACATTGACTTCCGTATTTGTGCCGGTGTGTCCGGTAATGGCACCTCCTCCATCCTCGTTGTAGTTTTGGAAAAGAAGAAGTCCGTAGGAGTCAAACAGGCGTTCAATATCGTCCTGGGAATAATTATGTCCGTTGCATCTTAAGTTGGAACCCAGAACGGTTAAAAGCTTTCGTGCCATTGTTTGATAGAACGTATAGTAGTTGATTGGTTTTGAAATTCGGGCCCATTCCCATGAATGGTTGTAGTTTAAATTGATTGTAAAGTCGTTGTTGTTGTTTCCCGTGGCCGTAAAGTCTCCAAGCTCGGAGAGAGTTTCAGTCATAATTTGAAATACAAGCTTGATGGCACTGTTACGGTCAGTTATGTAGCACTTGCTCATAAGATCATCGACGATTGCCACAAGTAAATGACTTGTAATCATTCCGGCGTTATGGATGTCTTCAATAACAAAGCTTGGATCGTTTGGTTCGTAGTTGAGGTATGTTGGGTAGGAGAGACGGGAGGTGCTGTCCTTTGAAATGCCGGCGATATGTAATGTATCATCTTCACTCAATGGACGTGAAAGTGATAAAATCCCGAGAATCCATTCTGAAAATCGACTTCTTTGATTTATCGAATGTGCGGTAAAATCGGCAATCCCTTCATTGATGGCACCGGCCTCATCATATTGGAGGTATCCCAGCTCGCTCTCCTTTATTGGCGCAACATTTGAACCATATGCTGTGTTTCTCATATTCATCATGACCTTGACGAGGGCATGTCCTGTTTCGTGATAGATGATGCTGGGATCGTGGGCGAAACGCACTGACGGATAGTCCTTGAGATATCCGAGATGAACTGTGAAATCAGTGGGGGAAAAACAAGCGTTGTTTTCCACTTGGGCCCAGGAATATCCTTCAAGGGTTTTATTTTTGTCCCAATGTCCGAGTTGCGAGTAGAGTGTGGAAGGGATGGCGGTTGTGTATGGCGGGGCCTTTGGAAAACCGAAGTCATCAAGATGGACACCGTTATAATATGATTCGAGATTGCTTTGAAAATTTTCGACTATTTTACCAACATGATAGAAGGTGTGAACCTGGTCAAACTCACTTGTTCCTGCGGTGTATGCCCATTTATAGTCTGTTGAAGTTAAAGGAGTTGAGTATTGGTTTTCCAGGATTCTGTAACAGGGGGAATTGGAATCCTCGATACTTTTGCAAAAACCGATCAGCGTGTTTTGGTTTGTGATATAATCCTGTTCGTGAGTCAGCAGGGTGCCGATATCCATCGTTGGTGAAAGGTTGTTGTTTCCGGAAAGTATGATCGGATTATCCCTTAAAACGCGGCCATTATAGGCATTGACAGTACTGGCATTGTTGGTAATTTGTGAAGTTGAGCTTTCGCGTTTGTTTCCTCCTGAAGTTGAAAGACAGGAGGTCAGTATAAATGCCATGAAAATGTATGTCAGTCTGTTCTTTTTCATCAGTATCCTATTATATTTTCAAATCCGGGCGGAACTGCTGCTTTTCCTTCATGGCCTTTAAACGCATTTATTATTCCATTCATTTGATCGTTGCGTCCGGCATTATGGATATCATGGCAACTTGCCAGGGAGTTTTGTCCGATGTCGATCCATGTTGACATAAATGGAGGATCAGCTGAAATGGCAAAATATTCTGAAACCAAAACTGCAATATCCTGGGTGTTTGCGTCCAGTCCATTCATCTCTTCAAGATTTTTCTTGTAACGGTCATCAATGCAGGTGCTTTTGTTGGTGTTGTCCTTACATCTTTTAGCCGCGCTGGTGTAGGCTTCTCTTTTAAAAACCGCACACGGATTTTTACTGTCATCATCATCACCTGGAATGCCGTCTATTATTCCCGATATGCTTTTATTTTTCTTGATGAATTTTTCGGCATTTTCAGTTTCCTTGTCAGCTTTTTTAACAATTTGTTTTGCGAGTGATTCCTTGGGCTTGAGTTCATTTACGATGGAACCAATTTCACTTGAGATACCCTCCATTGCCTCTTTTACGTCTTTTGCGCTTTTGAGTTTTTCGGCGTCAAGTGTTGCTGTCAATCCGTTGATGGTTTCCTTGTGTTTTGAATCCTCTGCAATGTCGTTACTTAGTGTATTCAGATTTTTCTTTACGTCCTTGATTGTTTTTTTGATCCATTCTTCAACGTCGTGTCCTTCACTTAGATATTTTTTTATTTTTTCACCTGCCTTCGCATAGGAGGTCCCTTTAAATTTTTCAGCAGTTTCAAACAGACCTGCGAGGGCGTATATCTTTGATTTTTTTGGAGAAAGATCAAAGTCATCGTCGTCCTCGTCCTTATCGTCATCATCATCCTTGCTGTATAAAATGCTGTCGGTTTCATTGTCGTCGTCGTCGTCTTTTTCAGATTTTCCAAGAGCATTATTTACAAGTTTTTTGGCACTTTCACCTGGAGGAAGCTGTTGTTGCAGGTCTCTTAGCAGGGACTTTTTAACACGGGACCATTTGTAATTGTTTTTTGCGCAGAGATTTGCCATGTTTGCCACGGAATCATCTGTTTTTTCCTCTTTGTGATTGTTTATGATTGCACAAAGGTTCCTGTATTGATTCAAGGTACTGGCAATTTCGGCTGAATTGCTCATTTTCATGGAAACCTTGGAAAGATCGGTATAAAGTTCCTCAACCACGTCGCATCCAGGTCCCGGGTGGAGTTCTGCCAAAGAGTCAAATCTTGTACAGAAACCGCCTATTTCCCCCATGTTCTCCATGGCCTCTTTTTGTTTTTTCATGTGGGCCTGTTTTTGTTTTGCCATGATTTTATTGAGTGTACTGATTTTCTTTTGACAGCTTTTGCCGAATTGTCCCCACTCTTTTTTAGCCTTTTGAATTTGCTTTTGCTTGTTTGCAATATATTCTGAAGCGGTTTTTTGTATGCCCATGTTTGTTTCTTTCAGCGCCTTTTGCAGTTGTTTGAGCTGTTTTGGAAGAGATTTCATGAAATCCATCTTTCCAGCTCCTCTTAATTGGACACCGTATTTTGTATCTGTTGGATCAGGAATTTTAACAAAAAGTTTTTCAAGAAGTGGCATCTTTACGTCAGGAAATTTTTCCTTGAAAAATTTCATATCGGAAAATACCTGGGTTTTTATGATGGCAAGTGCCTTTTCCTGTGCCGCCGTGAATTTCATTATTTTTTCGTTGTATTGTTTTGACTGAACCATCATTTTATCTTCGCGTTCCATGACAAGCTGTCTTGCTTTTTTATGGCAGGAATTTACGGTTTGTGCGCAATCGATTGCTGTTTTCAGACAAAAGTTTTTTCCGGACTTTGGATCAGAGTATTCCGGGGTGAGCGTGTTCGGGTTGTTTACTGAGCAGGTGCTGGATGTCACCTTGACGTCACCGCAGTCTAAAACCCTGTTTCTGACCTCTTTTGCGATATCGCCTGCAAAAGCAAGTTCCAGATCTTTTATTTCCTTGATTAATTGTTTTGCCTCTTCAACCTTGTATCCTCCTGAACGTGAGTCGCGAGCGCCGGATTTTGTCGATAAGTCCTGTTCCCTAGAATATTCGCGTTCGCATTTTTCGATGATGTTTTGAAGAACAAAATATGGTGTCCTTGGGGAACTGCCGTCCGTAAAATCGATTTTTAGTTCAACGGAATTGCTGTATTGCTTGTCGAGTGCCTTGATTGCATCAATCTTGTCCTGGATATATGCATCTGAGGCAAGTATTTCCTGAAATTTTCTGGCATAGCTTCTGGTTGTCATCGTTCCCGGGTGAGCGCCTGGTTGGTAGAGGAGTCCGATAAGCTCTTTGTTGGAAAAACCAAGGCCTGCTTTATCCTCCATTGTGACACAGTCATTAATGATTTTCTTTTTGAAGAATTGATCGGCCACAAGTGCAAAGTTTTTGACGTTTTTATTAAAATGTTTATCAAGTGCCGGCAGTTCGTATCCGGGGAAGTCCTTTTTAAGCTGGGAGGTAATGTCACTGTGTCTTTCGGCAACATTTCCATGTTTTTCAACGATGGCAGCAATCATGCCACCAAAGGTGATGCCGCCCTTGACGATACTATTGCTTTTACTGAGTAGACGATTTTTTTTCAGGCCGTCAACTCCGTATTTTTTAACTTCACGGAGGACGCGCTGGATTTGTGATTCAATATCTTTTCTGATGCTTTGCTCGTCGCTTATTACAGTACCGGCCATATCACGAATGGAACTTTTTCCGCCTGATGTTGGATTATCCATGCTGTACACAACATCCCTGAGTCCGTTTCCCTTTTTTCTGTAAATGGAATCATTGAGAAATCCGACGCAGGAGGAGCCACTAAACAGCTTGGACATATCGAATGATTTTTGTTCCATGTTTTTTGGACGTTTTCCGCCTTCAAGTTCAAAATGAAGGCCGTCCATTTCGTCTGTCATCTTCTTGAGCTGTTCCTTTATGAGTTGTGTCTGTTTTTCGTAGTTGTTTATATGGTTTTGTATTGAGGCGATCTTGTCGGAAAAAAGCTGCCCATGTCTTTTTGCCGCTTCCTTCAGACAGGCGATACCGGTCATATTTGGACGTCCGTCTATGGCAGATGCCAGCATGGCGTCATGAAATTTTGTTTGCTGATCACTTAAAAAAATCATTTGTGTGGCAATTGGAACCTGTTGTGGGTTTGAAAGTGTGCTGCATACATTTTGTGGGGGAAATGCAGTATCCGGAGGTAGTGCGCATCCGGGAAAATATTTGGAGGAATTTACTGTTTTTGGTTGATTTTTATGCAGGAGCTGTAGTGCCTGTTGATGATTGGCCATCATTTGCATGTTTCCGTATTGCTGTTGCTTTATCTGGTTGATTTGTCCACCAAAGAAGTCAATGATTCCACCAACTGTGTTTGTCGTATTTGCTCCCATGTCGACTCCATGAACCGGGAGACAAGCCAGAGAGTAGATCAATGTGTAGATAATGGACGTTCTGAGTGATTTTCCGATAATCTTTTTTATTTTCACGAGTTATCCTTTTTAAACAAATCAATACAACTTCTTTTCGGTATAGTTTTTCAAATAGTTAAGTATGTCCTCTAATAGTGCGAATTCAGGTCCAACTACAATTCTAATACCTGATAAAAATACTCGCAATGGTAAGTTTTTGTGACTGGATTATGGGTTTTAAAATCCCTTATAACTATGGAATAATAGGGGGGAAATATATTAACAAAAAATTGATGGCCTGGATTATTGGCATTGATCGTGGACGTTTTTGTGCCAACGATTTCGGGCAACCGGTCCATGGCCATTGTGGTTGTTGATTATGAGAAAAAAAGGTGTCCGTTATTCAGAGTTTCTTGCCGGTGGTGGTTTCAGGCTACTGGCCCTTGCCGGTGACGTGGTTATTGCGCTTACCATTTATTTTTATTTTCAATCACATGTTTTTTATAAAAAAGTTGTATGGGAACTTTTGCGTAATTTAAAGACGATTCCAGTCGTCAATCTATTGTCTGATTTGAGGCTGGAGGGAATCGTTTCAGTGTTACTGGTTTATGGAATTTATATTGTTCTTCGTTTTTATACAACGATTCTTTTCGGGGTGAGTCTGAACCAGTTTATTCTTGGGATGAGAGGAAACAGAGGCCTTGTTTGGAATCGGATCGGTGGTGCCGGCAGGGTTGTTGTGGAAGCTGTTTTGGGGCCCTTTATTATTTTTGATTTGTCATGTTGGTGGGGAAGGCAGACGCTCAAGGAGTTGTTAAGTTGGACGATGATTATTCAACATCCAACAATCTATCGTTATATTTCGCTCATCCTTTATGTTCCCTTTATTACAAGTCTGGCCTTTCTTTCACCTCTTTTTTTCAATCTGACAATCATTGATGGCGTGGAGATTGAACTTCTTGGTAAATATGAAAAAAAGCTCGACAATGATAGTGACTTCAAAAGTTTTCGTCACTTCTCCACAAATCATTTCAAGTTCCAGGCGTTCTCCTCACTGAAAAAGGATGGCAGATTTATTTTGATGCCGAATTTTGAAATCATCACGGTCGGTGATAGTAAAAACGGAAGTTTGAAGAAAAGAATCTATCCAAATCTTCTTGTATACGACAGACAATTATCAACCTATGGAATTTTAAAGATAACTAAAAGGTTTTCCATTTTGGACCTGATTCGTCTCGGGGCCGGTGGAAATCCGTTTTTTACCTTGAAATATCCGGCACTGGCAGAAATTCTTGAGGATAAAAAGCAGAAATTTACGATTAAGATTTATGAGGAAAAATATCACGCCAACACTCTTTTTCATCAAAAAATAAAAAATGAAATCAGGGATCTTATAAGAAGTTCCTTTACGCTTGGATTTGGTAATCTTGTAAGTCATGTTTTGAGAAACGGCCCGTTCATGAGTGGATATGTTGCCTCCCGTAATAATTTATTAAAGATGATACCAGGAGGACAGGCCCCCTTGGTCAGTTTTGTGAAGATGGGGAACTATGAATTTATAAAGCTCAGGCAGTCGTTCAAGTTTAGTGGAATGTTTCGCAAGAACGAATTTGAAACCCTGATTCCGCTTGATACAAATAATGTGATGGTTTTCGAGTTTAATTATTCCGACAATAAAAAATCCCCAAAAAGCTGGGAAATTTTTCAGAAATCCTTTTTCAACAGCGTGGAATGGTATTTTGATTATGACGATGTTTTTCAGTTCCCGTCTGATATTAACGATATGGAACCTCTTCACATTATAGACTACTTTGTTAAGGAAAAACTTGAGGAAAAGCAGAGGATGATGTTGGAGGATTTTGTCTACCATCATTGCTTTGATGCTGCCAAAAGCGCAATATCCGGTAATGACGAGGAGTTGAGAAAAATTCTTTTAGTTTTAATAGATCGGTATCTTGAGGTGATAAGACTCAAAAATGTTAAAGAGGGTGGATATTACAGTACGAGGTTTGAAAACGTGCTTCGGGACCTTCGAAGTTCAATTGATAAAAAGGACATGGAATTCTTTAATCTCTAGTGTGGCGTATGGATTATTATTCTTCAATTGTTTATGGAATTATTCAGGGATTGACTGAATTTTTGCCGGTATCTTCCAGCGGTCATCTGGCCATTTTACCAATAGCCATGAAACTTGACGATCCAGGGGTTGTTTTTGATCTTGCAATGCACGTTGGAACATCACTGGCGGTCTTGTTGTATTTTTTTGGTGACATAAAAATACTTTTATTTGAATTTATTGGTCTGTTTTCAAAAAAATATCGTGGAAGAAGAAGTTATGTCATGAATCTTTTATTATCCACTATTTGTACCTTTGTAGTGGTTTTACTGATAAAGGACATTGCCTCGAAATACGGGCGTGCACTTTTGCCTATTGCAATTAATCTGGTTGTTTTCGGGATATTAATGTGGATTTGCGACTTTTTCAGAAAAAAGAATTTTCCCGAAATGATGAAAAACAGCTTTCGTCCCGGTAGGG
>JAGLPP010000142.1 GCA_023137315.1 Bacteriovoracaceae bacterium | reverse complement strand
CTCATTTTTCCCCCAATAAGTTGTTATCTAAACCTTTGAAAAATATTTTATTGCTCCTGTTGATAGTGATGTAAAATTTCTTCAGTGGTTAGAATTCTGTTGTACAATTTATATTCATCAATCAAACCGTTATAATCAACCCCCATCAGCAAGTTACCGGCACTGAAATCAAATGTAATATCTGGCAATGTTCGTTCACCAGAAAGGACACCGTCCACGTAAACTGCTGCTTGATAATTTGTCTTGTCAAAGGTTACAACAACATGATGAAACTTGCTGGTTGTCAATACAGTTGAAGATCGTAAAATACCGTTTAACAGTTCAACCTGTCCCCTGTTCAGCGATATTGTCAAACCGGATGCGCTTGTAAAATCATCCACAATTTTGGAATTGAACACATCAGAAATAAGATCGCTTGTGTAAACAGGAGTTCCACTTGCCACAGCGGTGGCGATATCACTCTCGGCTTCTCCATTGGCGAATCGTCCGCTGAGTTTGTGGCCGGCTTCATCAATTGTTCTGCTTATCCTGTCACCAAGATTCCATTTCATTCCATCTGCGAGAGTTATACTGGCCGTTGCAAAACTATTGGCGTTTACATAACCAAAACCTTGTATGTCCAATACACGCGAACCGATGTAGCTGTAAATACTCTTCGGATCGTCGATTTCGTTACCATAAGAAAGACATAGCGTTTTGTTTAATACATCATTGGTATTCAGATATTCCCATTTTTTTATTCCGTTGATTAAAATGGTCGGATCATCACCCATGCCCGTCCTGTCAAAAAAATCAAGGTAGGTATAAGATGAACGGGTTAAACAATTATTCCACATGTAATAATCACTTCCTCCGTTATTGGCATAGTACCTTGCTCCGTTGACAATTACTTTTTGTCCCTTGTCATGCACATAAGTATTTATTGCAGCAAAACGACTATTAAAATCCTCAATATTCTCTGCACCCAAGTAACCTTTTTCAAGTTTATTCCAGAAAAATCCGTCCACATAGGAATGATTATCTATGTAAGCCTTCATGCTTTCTTGCCATGTATCTTTATTCTCGGCAGAGAAATAATCAGTACCAAGATCATAATAAATATATACATCAACTCCGGCATCACGAATATTTTGAATTTCAGTCAAGTTATCGTGGGACACAATAACAAGCTCAAGACCTGAATCCTCCCATAGGATAGCTGCTTGGGCACCAAGTAATCCATGATAGACAAGAAACTTGAATCCGGGGTCAGGCATTGAAATCTTGCTGGTAATAACAGCTTCCGTTTGTAGTTCAAATGCGTGATCGACTGGTGAATCTGCATTAGTCCATGAAGGTGGATTAAGATACCATGCTGCTCCATCCCTGTAATAATTAGTGCCAGTTCCAGACCAAAAATAGTTCCAACCACCACCAGTTGTTGGACTTTCCAAAACCAGCCAGTATGTTCCGGCAGAAAGCGATAAATCAAATATTACTTCATGCCATGCGAAGCTTTCAGTTATTAGTGCCTCTGAAATTGTTCCAGTTCCTGTAATTGTACCCGGCTGAGTTCCTCCGTCACTATAAATTTTCACTAAAATATCACCACCTATCCAACTAGCGGCTTTTTTAATATTAACTTTTACCTTAAGAAGTCTTTGATCTGAAAACAGTGTGAAGGTTTGGGCCCGCTTATAAGCAGCTCCAAAGGCGGGCCATCCCGTTTCATTTTTAAGTTGTGAGATTGCCTGGGTAAAGCCGACATCTCCTTTTTTCAGAACGTACTGGTTACTGATCGCTGCTGGTTTTAGCCATGCTTCAAATGTAATTTGATTATTTGTGTTAAGAAAAACACCACTTCCGCAATCAACATAATCGCCATCTCCATTAAAATTAAGTGCCGACAAACCAACTTTTCCGGTGTCATGAAATGTGGCACCATACATTGTTCCGTCGTTTGAATTGGTTGAAGAATCGGTAATAGTACTTTCACTGTCGTTTTCAAATTTGTAATGAAGGTCAGATCCTCTGTGATATCCATTCCATACATATTCGAACCACAACCATATGCCATGATCGGTTTCATCGACTGTATTATCACTATTATAGTCAGCACTTGTAAGATATTCGGTTGCACCACTTGAATATCCCAAAGAACTTAAGAAAGTTGCATAATCATTATCATCCACATCCTGATCATCATCAAGGTCGCCAGCAACAGGATAATAGTCTACGTTTAAAGCAAGCTCCATCTTGTCCAATACTATGTGTGAGCGTTCCAGTTTTTTGGTAAGTTTTTCAATCAGGTGTTTATGCTTTTTGCGTTTTGGATCTAAACGTTTAAGATATGAAACTGTTTTTTCATACTGATCCCTGTGCACAAGCCACGCTTCAGCTGTAAAAACATTTTGATCCTCTGGCGACAGCTTCGGTGTTCTGTAATAATACGTTTCTCCAGTTTTACTGATATTAATCAAATTATTCCTGTCAGGGAAAAATCCCGCAGGTATTATTTTATACAAAGGATGTGAGACTTCCCCCTTTATTGTCAAAACAAATGATGCCTCTTCCCTCTCCATATATTCGAGATTTCGACGATCTGGAAAAACACGCAGAAAATTATGATTCTCACTATCCCCCGCAAAACTTCTAAGCTTGCCAATATCCCAATTCTTTTTTAGAAATTTTTCCACCGCATATTCTGGAGATTTGTCCGCAAAAGAAGTGTTTAAAAACCCAAACAAGATAAAAATCGAGAGCAATATTTTCATTATTTTTCCCACCGTTTTTTATTACTGAACAAACATAACCGTTTCTTCCATCATCACAAAAGAAAGCATTTCTTCAAGGGCATCATAATAGTTGGATATGACTTCACTCATGCGATTAACCCTCAGATCATAATATTCATATCTCAAGGGATCGTGCGGATAGCTGTTTCTGAGGATAATATAATCAGCCCTGCTTTTTTCTGCCTTGGCAATTCCGTCTCTCAGATTCTGCGCTTTTACCGCCTTTCTAATGTAAAGACTCACCTTGAGCGTTTTTTCACCGACGTGTT
>JAGLPP010000141.1 GCA_023137315.1 Bacteriovoracaceae bacterium | reverse complement strand
GTGTTTTTAAGCTGTTTCGCGCTGATGTTTTTCAAGGAGAGTTTTGCTTTTGGCGTTTTTGGGTTGTCGTTTTTTTATCTTCTGAGAAGGGAATATCGAAATTTTCTGATAATTCTGGTTCTCTCATCTTTTTTTATTATTTTTGAAATGAAGCTTCGAGAATTGTGGTTTGGAAAGACTGTAGCTTATGGGAATCGTTTTTTAGGAGTGTTTTTTGCAGATCCTGTGGGATTTTTGGCGGTGTTTGATTACAAATCATTTTTAAAGATTTTTGTTCCCTATCTTATCCCGATGTTTTTTATAATTAAAAATGATTGGAATGGAATAAAAAAAATTGTGAAAAAACCAATTGCCGGGGTATTTTTTTTCCTGATCCCAATGCTCGGAATACATTTTATCAGCAACCGTTTTTACTTCCATCACGCAGGAAAATTCGGAATTGTCCTGTCAGCAGTTTGTGTTTTTTCTGGAATCTGTTCATATATTCCGAGAAAAAAGATAATATATTTTTTGATGGTTCTTTTCTTTTTATTGCCTGCTTCAAGTATTATAAAAAAAATGTCCAGGAGGGTTTTTTTCCCGGAAACTGCAAAAGAATGTGTTATTAGTCGTGAAAAAAGAAAAATGACAGGAGAAATCAGGGGATATTTTCAAAAACAGGATCTTTCAAAAATAAAAATCTGGTCTACTGGCGGTATTATTCAAAATGTGATGTTGCCTGGGATGAGAATTTATCATGCGAGTAATTACGTATGGCAGGGTTTTTACACCCATCTTCTTTTGGAAATGAATCATTCGGGAGATATCTATCCTTTGAAGGAACATGACGTGGAAACAATAAGGAGTGGATGCGCTCCGTATGTTGAAACCGAGATTATGAACAATTCACAATTTTATCTGGCCAGTGGCGTGTTTCCTGATAGCTGTATAATGCAGTCAAGCTTTTGGGACTAATTTAGTATGACATTGCCGATTGTTGCTCCTTGATATCATAAAGTGATACAATTTATTTGTGCGTAGAGAACTTGTTTTATTTATTTTCGTAATTCTTTTTTCCCAAAATCTTTGGGCATATGATCTTACGGCGAAAAATGATGGTGGAGATGGCCGGAATCTTGATGTCACACTTTATTGGAAGGAGCATAAAAAGTCCTATTACATTACAGTGAAAGACCGAAATAATGGACAGCTAATCTATGTTGATGGCCACAATAGAAGTGAAAAATTTCATATTGATGTTTCAGGAAATGATGGAGAAGTTACTCTTTTTGGCGACAGGAGCGGAAGAGATGCTGGTAATGTGAATGTCACTTACGAAAAAGGTCTAAAGGATGTCCTAATTGTTAATCGTAAAGGCGGGTCAAAAGGCCATGTTATTTTCAGTATGTCACAGCATTTCAAAGGGCAAAACGGACATGTAACATACAAGGAGCTTGATGACTGTGTGGCATGTGACTCCGATACGCTACAGGGAAGTCTTCCGTACATAAATGAGGAATTTTTCGAAATTTCAAAGAAACTTCAACGTAAAACCAAAGTTGAAGTTTCCATGGGAATGTTTTGTCCAATGTCGCTTGTTAAATCCTATATGATTCAATATGAAATCAATTTACAGACTGCGGCCTCGATTTGTGCGGAAGAATGGATTAATCGTTATGAGAAAGATCCTGATGTAGTTTGCAGTACTGTCCGTGTCCAGGCCATCGCCGATAAAAATGCTGTATCAGTGGAAAATGCACACAAATCCTGTCTTAAGTTTTTTACGAAAATTTGGATTAGAAGGGATGAGAAGCGTTCACGAAAACCTTTTTAATCTTCAATATCTATTTTTACATCAAAACTTCTTATAAAGGCATGGATTGGATCTTTGAAGTTTCCACTGTTGTATTTTTTGGCAAATTTTTCCATTATAGGTATTATATTTGTCTCATCAAAGTCACATTTGTAGAGTTCATCAACAAAATCATGTGCGATGATAAATATACAGGAGAGTGGACTTATTCTTTTGGCTGAAAGTTTTCTTGGAAATCCTGTTCCATCGACTTTTTCATGATGTTGAAGCACGATGTGGTCCACGTCAGGTGGAAGAGTTTTATGTTGTCTGAGAAGTTCCGCCATTTTGGAAGGATGATCCTTGAATTTTTTTATTTCCCCTTCGGTGAAATTTTGAAGTGCAGGATCGTCAAGATCATTAATCATGGCCAGATCTGGGTTGTCCAGTGTCAGATCATGAAAAATCGATGCAAGTGTTATCTTCCGTAGTGTTTCCGCGGATGACCAGTTCATTCTTCGAAGTGTCTTTATGGATGACCAGTTCATTTGCCAGGCAAGATGTCCGCACAAACACGACAGAAGGTAGCTGTGATCATATAGATAGTCCCGTTTGTCACGTGTGCGTAGAATCATTGCGTAGAGGTTTTTATCATCTTTGGCCATCTCTACAATATTTGCAACGGTT
This sequence comes from Bacteriovoracaceae bacterium, assembly GCA_023137315.1. Classification (GTDB taxonomy): domain Bacteria; phylum Bdellovibrionota; class Bacteriovoracia; order Bacteriovoracales; family Bacteriovoracaceae; genus JAGLPP01. Next base: position 9,656 of record JAGLPP010000141.1, on the reverse strand, counting down.
TTTTCGGCCATTTTGATGGCGGTCTCGTTTATGCCAACGCTTTGAACCAGCTCATGGATCATTGCGTGGACTGTAACAGTTGCGTTTTCAGGATTTTTTGTGTCGATATAGGATAGAAACGGGGTTTGTCCCAATGTTACCGAAAAATTTTGGTAATCTTCGGCATTGATATACAGAAAATTCTGGTTTTTGTGTGCATACTTTTCGATGTCTTTTCTGGTGTAGCTGTCTCCACTATGAATGATTTTAACATATTTTTGATTCGATAAACGGAGGTATATGTCACATAGTGCCTTGTTGAATTTCCAAAAATTGTAGATTCTGACTTTGCGATAACCTTCATCCAAAGGCGCGGTGTAATAGTTACTGGCAATTGAGATCAATCTCTGTTTGAATTCATTGAAATTATTTGATTTGCTTATAAAAAAATCTTTTCCTTCACGTTCGGGGAAGTTGTGACGTTCTGTGATTTCAGTACTGTCTTTTGATGTAAATAGGATGAAAATACTGTCAATATTGTTGTCTTTGATAAAGTAGTAAACAACATCACCATTTCCTCCTGGCATTTCATAGTCGCACAGAATAAGATCAAAAGATTTCTCTTTAAGTTTTAAAACAGCATTATTTCCTGAAATTGATTCTGTGATTTCTACATTATCAAAAATATTATCAAGCAACATGACATAAAGTTGCCTGACCTCGTCACAATCTTCGACTAAAAGAATTCTCATGGCAGTATCTTTTCTCCCTGAACTAAAATTTTAGCACAGGGAGAAAAAAAATGGTCAATTTTTACATAAATGCAATATCGTCCCATGGATGTCGATAAAGTGGTTGTTGTAGACGTTTTTGGTCAAGATAATGGCCAGTGAAACCGATTGCTCTTGCAAGAACAAAAAGTCCGTTCAGGGCACCGATTTTTACGTATTCATTTGCTTCGTCAGTGGTAAAGGCACCGCAGGAGCGCATCATGTCAACGAAGCAGATGCCGATGCAACCATCGACGTTTAGAATGAGATTATTTCTTTTGCTGGTGGTGATTTTTTCAACTTCAAGTGCATAGTCCAGAAGATCGCAATTTGGAAAATGCTTTTTGGCAAATTCCTTGATGATGGTGACCCTGATGTCGGGGTTCTGAACCGACTTGATTCTGTGACCGATACCTTGAATGTTGGAACCTTTTTTCTTCATGGAGGTTACGAACTCAAAAGGAGTCAGTTTATTGTCCATTGCTTCGGAAAACGATTGGGCAGCCCCATCGAGTGCTCCTCCAAAACGTGGCCCTATGGTAAGTAGTCCCGAAACCAAGGATGATATTAAATCTTTCCCTGCACGTGCCGTGACGATGCTGTTATGAGCACCTGAGACGGCAGGCCCGTGATCGGCACAAACCATAAGAATCAGTTCTATAAATCTCATGCAGTAGTCTGGAAGTTTTTTTCTAAACCAGAGCATGGAGATGACTCCACCAATACCGAAACCTTCATTGATTATTTCTGAAAGAGGCATGTTGTTATAAGTGACTTCCTCACCTCTGTCATCGGAGATTGTGCAGATAAAGTTGGATGGTTTTCTTACCAGTCCCTGTGCCATGGCCGCCTTGATGTCCATTGCCACCTTTGGTTTTGCAACTTCCGTCTCGTTGATCCCAAGTTTCTTCCATGTTTTATGTATTTTTTCGCCAAAATCATCAAATGATTCTGGAACAATTGCGCCTGCTTCCTTTAAAGCTTCGTTTTTCGCATTAGCCGTTTCCCGGTTGCTGTCCGCTCTGGCACCTGCATGTCCAAATTGGACACCGGATGAAAACATACCTGCACAGGTTCCAGTTACCCAACAGACGATTGGCTTGTTGATTTCACCTTTTTTCATGGCATCAATGATTTGATATTCGTCTTCTCCGCCTACTTCACCAAGACAAACAAGTATTTTGATGTCTGGATTTTTGTTCATTCTTACAAGGTGTGCCACCAACGTTGATCCTGGATAGCGGTCGCCTCCGATGGCGTGGCCTTCGTAAAGTCCGTCAGTATTTCTTGCGATGATGTTGTACATTTCGTTGCTCATACCGCCTGACTTGGAAACAAATCCAACAGAACCCTGCTTATAGAGTTTGGAATCAATGATATTGTCAATTGTCCCTGCAGTGTTGCCAATCTTGAAAGCACCTGCAACCATTCCGCCAACGGTGGCCGGCCCTATAATCCATTTGTTTTTTTGTCTGGCAACTTCAGCAAGTTCCCTTGTTCTTCTTTCGGGAATTCCCTCGGCAATGATGCCGACAGTTCTGATGTTGTCGTTTAAAAGTGCTTCCATGGATGTTGCGTAAGATGATCTGAAGGAAGCGAAGTTGATCATGACATCCGCTTGTGGATGCTTTTTTGTAGCTTCTTCCAGTGTGCGATACATGGGAATTAAAATTTCCGATGTGCCGAAAAATGCCTTGTGTATACCGTCACGACTGGGATTGACTATGCATGCAACGGAAGGAGTTTTTCTTTCGCAAGCATGGTCAAAGTCCAACATGCGCTGTATGGCGTTTTGTTGGTAGTTGTAAACGATTGCCTGTGTGTCTTTGTCAAATAATATGTAGTCTGGTTTTTTTGCCATGATAATCCCCTTATTTGTTGAGTCCGAGAGCTTCTATCGCAAGTGGTACGATCTTTGTCATATGGGTTTCAGGCCCGAAAACCTGGATTGGTAATCCAAGTTCGTCACCCAGACGTTCCATCATCTGAAGGCCTTCTTGGTAGTTGGGCCCTCCACGACGAACAAAAATTTTCACCTTGTTGTCGATGAGCTTTTGCTTGTATTTTTTTAGTGAATTGATGATTCCTGTGAAGGTTTTTGCCACGTCGGTGAAATTTGCGATTCCTCCGCCGATTAGAAGTGCTTTTCCTTCCGGATGTTTGTTTCTGGTCATCAGGTCGAGAATTGTTTCGGCATAAACCTGCGTTTCATCCGTTTTGGGATTACCGGAATATTCGCCGTAGTTGGCAAGTTCCTTCATTTGTTTCAAATCGACGACAGTGTCGGTATAAATGACCGAAGCTCCACCTCCTGCAACCATAAGCCAGACCCTTCCTTCAGGATTCAAAATGGTAAGTTTCAAGGAGGACCCCGATTTTTCATCAAGCTCCTTGATAACCTGTTCTTCAGGGCGTGATTCCATGCCGAATGAAGCTGGAAAATCAATATTGCCCCAGTCGCTTCTGGCCTCAAATGATGCTGTATCATCAATTTTTCCAACAGTGTCCAGAGGAATAATGTTATTGTTTACAACTGTGAAAGGATTTATTTCAAGATATGTAAAATGAAGTCTTTCATAGATCCTGTGCAGAGCACTTACAAAATCAGCAACAGGGGCGAGATTTGTTCCGAGATCGGAAGGAAGTTGCCCTTTAATGTCGATATCATTAATGGTTTTTCCGATAGGGATATTGATTTCCTTGACCTTGTTCCAGTTTTCTTCAACATTGACACCGCCTTCCATTGAGAAATAAATAGTGTCGCCTGTTCTGGAGGATCGAATTGCCACATAAAATTCATCTTTGTGTGGAACCATTGGTTCAATGAGAAAGTGGGTCAAAACGCCTTTTGTTTTTCCGGTCGTTTGTTCAATAGTCACTTCCTTGTTCATTCTTTCCTTGATCCATTTTTGAGCTTCTTTGAAACTGGCATCAATTAAAAGAAGATTGTTTTTCCCGCGCTTGCCAAAAAGCTGGTCTGGTTTGACCACAAGCTTTTGATTCTCAATCCACGGATGGGCATTGACGAGATCTTTGAAATCAGTTGTTGGATCGACCATTGCCACCTTGCCTTCGTAGCTTACTGAAGAGCTGTACTCGGGAAGGAATCTGGCCAGCATTCTTTTAGCGTCATATTCGCGAATACCTTTTGTTGCCATTTTATGTTCTCCTGTTTGATACGTAAGTTTAACCTTATTATTTATTGTATTTTCTTATATAGCTGATCATTCCGCCAACCTTTAAAATTTCAATGTCCTTTTCCGTTAGAGGGGTTTTTACCGGGATATCAATTTTTTTGGTTTCATTTTTTAAAAATATCTCTCCACTCAGATTTGTTGTATTGATGGAGAGTTTGTCCCCCTGATCGCATCTGTCGTAGTCGGTCTGATTTTTAAATGTCAGAGGAAGTATGCCGAAGTTGACAAGGTTGGCAAGATGTATTCTTGCAAAACTTTTTACGATGATGGCCTTGATTTTCAGGTAGGATGGGCACAAGGCGGCATGTTCTCGCGAGCTTCCCTGCCCGTAATTTTCGCCACCGATTATAAATCCACCATTTTTTTCCTTGGCACGATCATGAAAAGTTGGATCAACAGGTTCAAAAACATGTTTGGCATATTCCGGAACATTGGATCTAAGAGAAAGATAAACACCTGCAGGCATGATGTGATCTGTAGTGATATCGTCTTCAAGCTTTAGAAGTGTTTCACCCTCAAGAGTGCCAGGCATTTCTTCCATGCACTGAATTGGTTTGATGTTCGGGCCGTGAATAACTTCTATTTCCTTTCGATCCTCTTCTTCCATTGGTGGAACCATTAGTGCGGTTTTCATTCGAAGATGTTGCGGCATTGGAATTTCCCTTAGCTCGCCCATTTCCCTTGGATCGGAAATAACACCTGTAAGTGCGCAGGCAACGGCCGTTTGAACACTTGAAAGATAAACCTGGGCAGATTTGGTTCCAGAACGTCCTTTAAAATTTCGATTAAATGTTCGTATGCTGACGGCGTCTGTTTTCGGGGCCTGTCCCTGTCCAATGCACGGGCCGCAGGTGCATTCAAGAATTCTTGCTCCGGCACCAATTAGATCTGCGAGATATCCGTGTTTTGCAAGAGCATAATAAACCGACATGGAGCCCGGGGAGATTGTTAGCGATAGATTCTGCTTTACGCGTTTACCCTTGAGCATATATGCGGCAGTTACGAGGTCTTCAAAGGAGGAATTCGTGCATGATCCGATACAGACCTGATTAACTTTTGTTCCTTCGACTTCTGTAACAGGAACAACATTTCCAGGACTGTGCGGTTTTGCGATCAGTGGAATAACCTTGCTCAAATTGATTTCTATAATTTCGTCGTATTCCACATCGTCATCGGCCTTGAGTTCACTCCATTCATTGGAACGTCCTACGCTGTCCATAAATGTTTTTGTTTGTTCATCCGATGGAAAAACTGAAGTTGTCGCTCCTGTTTCAGCACCCATGTTGGTGATTGTTGCTCTTTGTGGAACGGTTAGGTGAGGTATTGCCGGGCCGAAATATTCCAAAACCTTGCCAACTCCACCCTTTACTCCGATTCTTCTTAAAACTTCCAATATGATGTCTTTCGCTGCAACCATTGGTTTCAAGTGCCCTGTGAGTTTGACTCCAACCACAGTTGGGGTCTTGAGCTTAAAGAGTCGTCCGCCCATGGCCTGTGCTACATCAAGACCTCCGGCACCAATGGCCAGAGCGCCTATTCCACCGGAAGTCGGAGTGTGGCTGTCTGATCCAAGAAGAGTTTTTCCTGGACGGGCAAATCGCTCAAGATGTACCTGATGACAAATTCCATTTCCCGCCTTCGATAGGTAGAGTCCGTATTTTGCGGCGATGCTTTGCAGATAGACGTGGTCGTCTGCGTTTTTAAAATCCTGTTTTAGTGTGTTATGATCGATATAGCTGACGGATAGCTCCGTTTGTGGTTTATCAATTCCCAACGCCTCTGACTCCAAAAATGCCATTGTTCCGGTGGCGTCCTGAGTCAATGTTTGATCAATCCTGATTGAGATTTCTTCGCCAGGAATTAATGTTCCTTCTTTTAGATGGGTTTGAAGTAGTTTGCCTGTAACGGTTTTAAGAATTTTCGCATCATTCTTGTTTGCCATGTTTGTGCCCCTTTTCAAGCTTTATCTGCCTTATTAATATTTGATTCTAATTTTTCACATAAATTAATCTCATATGTGCTTTCTTTTTGTCTACGATAGATTAGCGATTATAGTTTAAAAAAAACGAACTATTTATTATGTTTTTTAAATGTATAACTTGATTGCAACAAAAGAGTAGAATTAGCGGCAATTAAGATCAATGTATTTGAAGTAGTTTCTGATGAAACTTGATTTTCTGAAGTTTTTGATACATTTGCTCGTTAATATGTAGTCACGTTCGTATGAAAGCATAATCCACGGGAGTTCGGTGTAAACAATGTTTTCAATTCTCTTGATTATGGCCAGTCTTTCGTGGGAGTCGCTGGTGTGGATCAATTTTTGATATAGCTGGTCGACATCGTGATTCCAATAAGCACTTTTGTTTATTCCAGGATGATTCTGTGATATCAAAAGTTGAATGATGTTTTCAGCATCAGGATAATCATAAATCCAGTTGTCGGTCCACATTTGAAGCTGGCCTGTTCTTCCAAGCATGAGAAATTGTTTGAAGGTTAAAACCTGGACGTTGATTTTTATCCCAATCTTGCTCAATTGATTTTTGATAAATTCGCCTTCAAAAATACTGATTTTTTGATCGGTTCTTGTGGAATATGTAATGGCCGGTAATCCCTCTCCTTCAGGGTATCCGGCCTGCATTAATAATTTCCTGGCAAGTTTCGGATCATAATGATAGTTGGGCCTGTGTTTTGGGTCGTAACCGGGGATACCAGGTGTCAGAATTGAATTGGCAATAAGTCCTGTGTTTTTGGTAATCTTGCGGATATAGCTTTCATAATCGATTGAGTGAGCGATTGCTTTTCTGATTAGATACATTTTCTTGCCGACGACCTTGTCTTTCATGTTGAAGGCGAGCCATCTGTTTACCAAACTTGGGAAGTATCTTATTTTCATTTTTTCATGATCAATTTCACTACTGCCTGGAGTATTACTGATAAAGCGGGTAATAAGTTCACGTGGGGCCTGTAAAATATCCAAATTGTTATTTTGGAACATTTTCCATTGACGTGCTCCATCGTTGACAATTTTAAATGAGATCATGTCGAGAAACGGAATTTTCTTTCCGGCGGCTAGAAGTAATTCGTTTTGGTTTGCGTATCGGTCACCATTTACAGGATAAGTTGATTCCCGGTATTTTTTAAATCTTGTCAGCACTAATTTTTCATCATCTTTTTCGGCAAATTTGAAAGGCCCTGTACCGATCATGTTTTTTGAAAGATCATTTTTGTAGTAGCGTATGATTTCCACCGGCACAGGAACAACGAAGTTCATTGTTAGAAAATAAACAAGCAGCGGAACCCTTTTTTTAAGTTTTATTACCAGCGTACGATTGTCAGGTGCGCTGAGACCCTTGATGTCTTGTTTGTAAAAACTATGCGGGTTGGAATCTGTTAATGCTGAAAATTCATTGAATCCTACAATTTTTCCCTCGAAAGGCCATTTTCCGTTGCTTTTCATTGGCCCGTAGGCCAGTCGTTTTATTTGAGTTATAAAGTCGGAAGCTCTAACGAATCGCCTTTTTCCATTAAATGCCGGATGGTCGTGGTAGGGGATATTCTCTTTTATCCTGATCGTATAGGTGAGTCCGTCATTTGAAATTTGTGGCAGATCCTGTGCCAGAAGCGGAATAACCTTGAACGGTCGTTTAAGGTAGTGATATTCGTATAGTGGCTCATACGTCTGGGAGATGGCGGTAAGGTCAATATTGTTAAATGCAATTGCAGGATCAAGACTGTTTATTTTGGCAGTCATGGCAACATTGATGCTTTTGCTGTCCTTTCGTCCAATGGATCTCAGGATGAGAAATGACGCAAGTACAAACATTGCACTTAAAATGGCCATGATTATTATAAATCTTCGATTTTCTCTTGATGACAGTCTCATTACCATGATTTTATTAGTTGTAGGATACATTTACAAGGGATATGTATGGCCCTTTATTTATCAGGTAATTGGAAGTTCCGGCCTTGTTTTTTTGAGTAGATGGATGAGATTTTTGACTGATATTTGTTCGTTGGTGTGAAAACTGTCGTAGAGAAACTTGATTCCAAGTCCCCTTATTCCACCTATAACATGGATGGAGATAAGTTTTCCGTAAAGTGAGTATGTATTATCATGGTATTTGAAGTCTATCACCACTGCTGTGTTTGTTTGCAGGGTTACGTCTGATTCAATAAAGGTCCCGGTCTGTGAAATATTGACAAGTGTGCTACTGAATTTTTCTCCCGAGTCGATAATAGTCATTTCACACGGGATGTTGATGAAATAACGCCTGTGTGTTTCCCACCAACGTAGTTTGCGGTTGAAGAAAAGTTTTCTGATTCCAGGCAGTGACACATATATGATCAGAAAAATGTTAATGACCAGAAGAAAAATTGAGTAGGGAAGTGGATGGTTGCTGATATATGGCCATGTAAACCTTTCGTAGGTTAGATGCAGGTGAACTGAATAGAGCTGAACAATTACAAATATCGGCCATGACCAGTTTTTAATGATAACAAGGGCCAGCCCACCGAGAGGAAAAAGAATCCAGAAATCGAAAATGGACTTTACGTCATTTATTTGAATGAGATTGTTTATAATCACAGAAAAATTAAAAGCTGTTGTTATCTTCAGATAAAAAATGTTTGCCAGTGGTTGAATGAAGTGAAAGAGGGCAAGAATGACAATCATTAAAGGTTTTTTTTTCATTGTTTATTTTGTTCAGATTAAGTCCGGGCTACGTAAAAATAAAATTTTATACAATTCTTTTGTTGATGGTGGTTTGTGTGAAGGTAAGGGCCTGTTTGATTTATTGTGTGCTTCCTTGCTTCCTTTAACGAGGTTGTAAAGAATGGAGCCTACGGATACCCTTTTTGCTTCAAAGCGTTTGTTGACGATAAAATTTGGGGAGTAGTGGAACCATACCAACTGCGCAGGTGTCGGCATTTCCATGTATTTTACCAGATACAGGAAGATTGATTTTTCATATCCATCAGGATCACTTCCCATGTCCAACGCCAAAGTGGTTATGGCATTCTTATAGGTTAAAAATGCCGTATCCAGTTCCTCGGGTTCGAGAATGTTACTGCGGTTGATATCAAATCTGATAAAAGTTGACTCGATATTAAGAAGTGCTCCAAGGATAAGGACCATGTCCCTCTGGTGGATAGGTATTGTGTCATCAGGTATGTCTCTCGCAAAATATTCAACATGTTTCAGGAAACTGGAAAACTCCTTGTTACCTTGTTTTTGCCGGTATTTATACAGTTCCGGCATGTATTCCTGATAACCAAGCTTTTCAAAAAGAATTGATGGAATATTTTTTCTGAAACATGATACTGGAATTTCAGGTGAATCGTCGTCGCCATATTCGCAGACCTTTTTGAGTTCAGTTGTTACCTGTTCTTTAACCTTGATGGCATTGGTTACAAGGATAAAATATTCAGAACCTTCGTCTTTGTTGAGTTTAAGATCTCCATTTGACTGATTTTGAAAGAGATCTCCAAGAAGCATGGTGTTTCTGGCAAATGTTTCCGGCATAGTGGACCATAAACCGTAATATTCAAGCAGTGGTCTGAAATCCCACAGAAGACGTTCAATGTTTTTCATGTCGATGTTGATTGTTCCCTCATCGACTGTATAGTTTTTTCCCAATATCTCGAATCCCCAACGGAAGTATGACATTTCCATGAAGCTTGGAAGGTTTCTTCTGTATTCATGGATGTAGTA
>JAGLPP010000140.1 GCA_023137315.1 Bacteriovoracaceae bacterium | reverse complement strand
TGGGAGATTTCTTGGACAGTCTTATCGTCCCATCCATGAATAAAAATCATAATGCTGTTCCTGTAGCCAAACAACAAAAGCAAAACAAGAAGCGAACAGTCACGCAATAGCGGTACATACATCATTGAAGGATTTATATGAATAATATCATATCGATTCTCAAATAGTCTGCGTATTAATCTGCAAATATCAAGAAAATGTTTTATTAACTTAATAAAAGAACTATGTTCTTTTGGATCTTTTCCGGTTATAAAATGATCATATATTACAACATGATCAATATTTCTTTGCAACATTTGACAGTAATTAACAATTCCGCCTAAGTGATCGAAAGATCGTGCTACAAGAAGTATTTTTATTCTTACATTATTCATTTATGATATTATTGCATTAATTTGGTTCATTGATACGATCCTGAATCATTGCAGGATAGATATTCTTCTTCGATTTTTAATTCACGATAAATATTTTCATAATCATCAACATATCTTTTCAAATTAAAAATTCCTCGTGCCGTTATTTTCGCTTTATTTGCCAGTTTTTCCGCTTTATTTTTGTCGCGCAGCAATTCGATAATAGCATCAGCTGTTTTTTGACTATTTTTCGCTGGGACCAAAATTCCATTAATATCGTTTATAACTATCTCATCGGTTCCGCCACCTTCTGATGCAATCACCGGAACGCCTACTGCCATCGATTCCATAATAGCGTTGGAAATTCCCTCTAAATGAACATCTGAATTAGATAGCAAAACAGATACGTCTGGCAAACGAATAATCTGATCAACATCACTCCGATAACCCAAAAAAATGATATTCTTTTCAAGGCCTTGTTTTTTAGCCTTATTAACTAAGTATTCTCTATTCAAGCCATCTCCTACCAATAGAAAGCAAGTATCAGGAAAAACCTGAATAACCAACGGAGCGGCATCCAGTAAAGTCTCATGATCCTTTCTCTCAGAAAGAGATGCAACCATGCCGATAACGTACTTAAAATCAGATAAACCTAACTCATACTTTAGCTTCAAGATATCTGTTTCCGCCTCAAAACGACTGAAGTCAACACCGTTATATACAACTCTAAAATGCGGTTTCATCCTTTTAAAACGATTAGTAAATCCAGCTCGGGAATTTGCGACGAAGGTATTCGTAAATCTTGCAAGAATTTTGTGCTCAATTTTCATCATAAAGTCCGAATCTTTTGCGTCACGAAGGGCTGAACATACTATTGGCCGCTCTGTCAGTTTGGCAGCTAACATTCCCATCAACCCACCGACCGTCATAAAAGAGTGAACCAAATCTATCTGATTATTTTTTATATGCTGTGAAATGATAAACACGGGTTTTAAATCATAATTAAATGTCCTGTAATAATAAAATAACTCAATTCCTAATGCGGTAAGGATTTCGGCATATCCTTCTTTATCTTTTTTTAATGAAACAAGATGAACATCATGACGACGATAGTGCAGCCCCTTGATCAATTCCACAAGTTGCCGTTGTGCGCCACCAAACCGTAAGGAATCAATCACAAAAAGTATTTTCATTGCTGATCTCTTAATTTCGACACGACAAACCTGGTTTTTCCTGAAGCTGTTTTGAGGATAGACGAAACTTCTACAAAATGGACATTAAGGTTGTCGCCACATTTTTCATGAATGTGGCTTTCAAATGAAAGGAGATCAGTATTCGCAACACTGCCGTCTTTAACATACTTTATGATAATTTCGTCCAATCTTTCCTGAATCACTTGAAAAGACTTAATCCCTGGTCGGCTTCTAAAAAGCAATGTCCAGAAAGTACCCCCCAACCTGTTTCCGTTGGGCGCTCGAACTATATCCAGAGTTCTTCCTTCCACTTGTTCAAGCAAAGGAAGCCCTCGTCCACATGAACATAGCGTTTTTTTGAAAGAGGCCATATCTCCAATCCGGTAGCGAATAAGAGGCATCCCATAATTATCCAGATCGGTGATAACCAATTCTCCGCTTTTACCTTCAGCAACGGGTTCAATATTTTCATTTAAAATTTCTATAACAAACCGATCGCAATTGATATGCAAGCCTTCCCGTTTAGCACACTCCTGAGCTATATCACCGAATTCACGAC
>JAGLPP010000014.1 GCA_023137315.1 Bacteriovoracaceae bacterium | reverse complement strand
CAATTAAACTTAATCCGCTCGGAGCAGCCGGCCCCGTCAAATCAAGCTCATAAAACACACTCACCGCAGAACAACTTGATTGATTACTCGCCGGATCTGTTGATTTTGCGTAGAACGTATAGCTGTTTTCGGCCAGCACAGGTGTTATTAAATTTATTGTCGTACCGGATGCAACTCCACTTTGCACTGTTGCGGTACAACTTATGTTGGAATACAGGCTTATCGTGTCGCCTGACTCAACTCCGCTGATTTGAATTTCCGGAGTTGTATCGTTTCCCGGTGAACTTGCAGGATCGACCAGGCTCAATCCACTTGGAACAGGAGGGTCTGTTAGATCAAGCTCATAAAACACACTTGCAGCTGAACAAGCTGATGAATTACTCGCAGGATCTGTTGATTTTGCGTAGAACGTATAGCTGCCTTCAGTCAACACAGGTGTTGTTAAATTTATTGTCGCACTGGATGCAACTCCACTTTGCACTGTAGCTGTACAATTTATATCCGAATACATGTCTATCGTATTGCCTGATACCACTCCGGTTATCTGAACTTCCAGCGTTGTATCGTTTCCTGGCGAACTTGCCGGATCAACCAGACTCAATCCACTTGGAGCGGATGGTAATGTTGTATTTAACGTATACATTACGTTGGCACTTGAACAGGTGGATGAATTTCCAGAAGGCTCCACTGCTTTTGCATAAAATGTATAATCACCATCAACTAATTCAGAAGTTGTCAGGTTAATTGTTGCTCCAGATGCAACTCCACTTTGCATTGTTGCTGTACAATTTACGTCGGAATACAGGCTTATCGTATTTCCTGAAACAACTCCGGTTATTTGTATTTCTGGAGTCGTATCATTGGCCGGTGAACTTGTTGGATCAAACAGACTTAATCCACTCGGAACAGGTGGGTCCGTCAGATCAAGCTCATAAGACACATAGGCTAAAGAACATAGCGATGTATTTCCAACCGGATCTGTCGATTTTGCGTAAAATGTATGACTGCCCTCAGACAACACTGGTGTCGTTAAATTAACAGCTACACCGAATGCCTCACCACTTTGAACAAGCGTTGAGCAAGTACCATCGGAATACAATTCCACAGTATCGCCAAACACAACTCCGGTTACTTGAACTTCCAGTGTTATATCGTTTCCTGGTGAACTCGCCGGATCAATTAAATTCAATCCACCCGGAGCATCCGGTGCTGTTAGATCAAGTTCGTAGGTCACATTTGCCACGGAACAATCTGATTGATTGCCCTTTGGATCTGTCGATTTTGCGTAGAACGTATAACTGCCTTCGGACAACACAGGTGTTGTTAAATTTATTGTCGCACTGGATGCAACTCCATTTTGTATTTCTGTTGCTGTGCAATTTATATCGGAATATAGACCTATCGTATTGCCGGAATCAACTCCTGTTATTTGAACCTCTAATGTCGTATCGTTTCCCGGAGAACTCGCCGGATCGACCAAAATAATTTCGTTTGGAGAATTAACGAAAATAATTTCGATTGGAGGATTGGTCAATAAAGCGGGATTTGTTATTTCAAGTGGTTTTTTTAAACAACTGGTCACTAAAAATAAATTTAATATTAATAAAATAAAGAATAAAAAATTTTTCTTTAAAAAAACACACATATGCACAAAAACTTTCCTCGTTGAAATTACGTACTTGCCTGCATATTCCTGTCATATCTTATCGGTATAACGCTAAATTATATTTAACTGCTTTTTATTGAGTCGCGGTAGATAGACAGGTTTTGCCGTGTTGTATTAACAGTGTTCGATAAAACAGGTTTTATCATAACGACCCCTTATCTTTCTTTTACCTATTAGTAGTTTACACCCTAGACTAGGATTGATTTTTTGCTGGTTATTCGTAAAATCAGGAGGTTATCTTAATAAACCATCTTGATCCCGATTCTGACTATAATGAAATTGCTATGTTAGCGAAAAAAAAATTTCTTTCCGGTTTTTCATCCATAAACAAAAAATCAATAGATACCAGTTGAAGCGCCAACAATCATGGGCGGTGAGAAGTCTCTATTTTTTGTACTTTTTTAAAAGGTAGGCATTCAAGGAAGTGATGGAAATTGCAGAGATTAGAAGTAGTGGAATAATAATAAGATAAACGAAGTTATAATTTTCTGCGAAAATATTTTTTGCCAGAAAACCGGCCCAGAAAAGCAGAAGCATTATGGCCCACAGAATGATTAAAAGTAATGTAAATTCTTTTTTTGAAAAAAACATATGTACGAAAGATTAAAAATTTTTTTTCGGTTTGTAAAAGGAAAATCAGAGTTTTTTGTCGGGAAGGTGCGGCCTTTCCGTGAAAAGAAGACAGAGCGAGATAACGGCAAATACAGGCCCCAGAAACATGGCGTGATGAATATTTGAGAACGAGGCGATTAGTCCCACGGCCCAATGCATACAGATCAGTGTTATTGCCATGATTGTCATTACCAATGGCATGATGGAGTCAGCAAGTTTTCCATGTTTTTCATAGAGCCAGTCCATTGCGCATGGAAAGAAAAAAGATTGGGAAAGTCCCAGTACCGCCAGCGCGATGGGGTGGATGAAAAGTCCAACAACGAAAAGTACCAGGGAAATTATCAGTGATGCTTTGAGCCAGTTATAGCTTTTGCCTGGAAAGGAAATCATTGAGAAGGACAGTCTCCCAAATAAAAGGAGAAAGAAAAATATGCTCAGGTAGAGAGACGCAGATGTTTTGTCCCACTTATATGTTTCTTCGAGATAGTAGACAAGTCTGCTGGAGACAATGATTTCGCTCGCAACATAGAGGGAGAAGATCAGGCAGATTTTATATACGTTGGTAAATTTGATTTTTTGGGTGATGACTTTCAGGCAATGTTTATCTTTTTTTATATTAAGAAAGAAACTTAAAATGAATATGCATAGTGGGATGAATGCCACAAGGTAAAAGTGATGTTTCCAATCAATGTCCGATCTGGACGTAATGGAAAGAAAGATGGGGGCAAAAAGTGATGCTATTCCATACATGGCGTGAAGACCGGCATAGGTCTTTCTTCGGAGCCGTTTGGGAACACTCTGGGAAATCATGATGTTGGTGCAGATTCCAATTCCTCCCGAGGAGAGACCGAGGATAAAAGATGCCAGAAGCAGCAAGGGAAAGCTGAATCCATATATTGCGGAAAAACCGATACCGAAGGCCCCCATTGCCTGAAACAGGAGAAATATTCGAAGTGAATATATTGTGCTGAAGGATCGAAGCCAAAGATTTCCAGAAAGTGTTGTGACAAGTCCGGCCAGTGAACTTAATGAAAAAATCCAGGAACCCTTTGATGGAAGTACATTGAAACCCTGGAGGATTTCAGGATATACAGGTCCGCGGGAATTATCAATCAAGCCAAAGGAAAAAAGTCCCAGATAGGATAGGAGAATAAACTGCCATAGGATGTGTTTTTTAGTCATAATTGTACCTGTTACAGGGTGGTTATATTAACTTCATGCTCAAGCGTAAACAAGATAAAAATAGCAGACAAAATTTATCAATTTAATTTTTTTAATGTGAATGTGTTTTTTTGCCGAAAAATATACTGGATTGATGTCTTTTGGAGGAATTGATGTCGACAGGACTTTTTTTTATAATTCCGGTCTCTTTTTTTATTGCAATGTTTATTGCATATGTTGTTTTACATAAAACAGGACGTCGTAACGGGCAAAGAAGCGAGGATAGCTGGAACAAGGGATTTAACAGGCTTGTTCGACAAAAGCTCATGGAATTTGGATTGTTTGACAGGTGGTATGAAATAAATCGCGACAAGCGTAAAAATGATAGTGGTGCTGCAGGTAAATGCAAGACGCTGAAGATTCTCGAAGAAAGTCTGGCCAGGAGGCCTGATAATCAGAAGATTTTAAAAAGTTATAGATTTTTACAATCTGTGAATGAAGGGAGTTTGAAATATTTAAGGGCGATTGGAGATGCTCTTGAAAAGGTGACAGGTTGTAATGTTTCAGCACAATTTATTCTTTCGGATGCCAAAAAACTTTTAAATCTTGAAGTTTTTCTTGTGTCGGAAGCGAAACTGGAGATACTCCCATTTCAGGAAATTGGAAGGATTATCAAATCATATGTGTTAGTTGATCTTTTTATTGAAGATGCCATCAGGGGAAGTTCCACCGTAACAAGGATGATTGAGAGAATGAGGGGAGTGAGTGGGAAACGGATTTATAAGGCAGTGGAGTTTCTGGTTCTTTTGAAAAGTGGTGCCAGTCAGAAATTTCTTTTGGACGAGATCGTTTTTCGGGCAAATGAGGATTTATCAAGACTTGCGAAGATTGGGGAAATTAAAAAGCATACGGCCATTATGAGCATTATTAGAAAACCAAATTTTACGTTCAGGGGGCCGCAGGAAGTGATAGATGAAGTGATAGCTATCCTTCGCAAAATAAATAAACTTGGAAATGAACATCTTAATAAAATTCATGAAGAAAGACGAAAAAGAGATGAAGAAAGACGAAGAAGGGATGAGGAAAACAGGAAGCAAAAATACGAAAAGGCCAGGCAAAGGCAAAAAGAACAGTCAAAAAAACAGCAGCAAAAAGAGCGTGAACAAAAAAAAGGTGGAATCAATATAGGTGGAGTGCAGTTGGATGATGCCTACGAGATTCTTGGTTGTGATATCAATTGTTCGATTAGAAGAATCAAGAAGCGATATAAGGGGCTGGCCATGGAAAAGCATCCTGATCGCATATCCGATGCCAACGATAAAAAGATGGCACATGAAGAGTTTATCAGAATTAAAAATGCCTATGAAAAAATTATGAAGACCAAAAAGGCTGCCTGATTTAGATCACCTGCGGGCATTGAAAAGGTGAATTTTGCGGTGTTGTTCTGTTTAAATTTTTTACAAAATCACGAAGTTCTGTACGTGAAGTTATCTCAAGTTTTTTAAAAATATTTTCCAGGTGTCTACGGACAGTTCCGCGTGCTATACCCAGTTCTGATGCAATAGAGCTGTTTTCCAAGGGGTGAAGTGCATTGGAAATTATTTCCAGTTCCCGGTTGGATATGCCGTAGGCGTTTTTCAGGTTAAAGGATGTCTGTTTCGACAAGGTGTAGTTTTCAACCAATTTTGTATGCTTGTGATATTGGGAGGTATATTTTTTAAGATTAATTAATGATTCTTTTAATGTTTTTATACCGGAAGGTTTTTCAAGAAATTGTACAATGTGTGTGTTGACGGCCCTGATTAGAAGATTTTTGTTTGCAAATGCGGTTATAACAACTGAGGGGATATATGTTTTGTTTGAGCTTAATTTTTCAAGAAGATCAATTGCCTCTCCGTCAGGAAGATGGTTGTCGGTTAAAATTGCGTGTATTTTGTGGGATGATAAAATTTCTTTCGCCATTGAAATGTTCGAGGCCATGTAAACATTGGAAAAAACTTCCCTTGCCTCTTCTGCAAAAAAATAAAGAATGGAAATTTCGTCTTCGATAACAAGCAGATTTGAATTTGTCATATTTGTTCCCTTGGTAGGAAAAAATTTTATAATGTTTTGATGATTATTCCAATAGTTTGAGATGTGGAAAAAACAATAAAATTGTTAACACGACAGAAGTGTTTTTGTCTGAAAATCATTGCCAGAGTAAATAAAAAAAATTTAAGCATGTAGTTTTTCGCATAATGTCAGAATATGAGTGTAATTCTCCTGCGTTGTGTTAATGTGCTGGAGATTTTCCATCGAAGTACATTACAGAGTTAAAGACAGGAGGAAAAACGTGAATAAGTTCAGAAAAGCAATGATTATTGGTTTATGTGCAGTTCCAATGCTTACAACGGCCGTTTTGGGAACTGAGAATGAGGATGTTGATGTCAGTTTTAATATGACTGGCAAAGTTTCCACAAGAGCACTGCATCTTCCAAAAACTGATGGTACTAATCTTCAGTCGCATCTGACTTTGAAGATGGTTCTTGATGTCGACGGCTCTTTTCAGGTTATCGGTATCGCAAGAAGCGGCGAAACTTTTGCTGGAAACTGGGATACATTCGAGGATATGGATAGTCCAAACGACGAATTTGATCCGACACTTAATGTGAGAAATGTATATATTCAACAGAGGATGGAGGATCACACTCTTCAGATTGGTGCCATTCCAATTGAAAACGGACTTTTTCAGTCTGCTGGTCTTTCCGGAACCGGTTGGATTGACGGTGGACGTTTAAAATTAAAAACCCAGCATGGTGACGTTATAGTTTCGGCCGGTTCTGTTTCAGATATTGAGGAAGCTGATGCATTTCGAAGGGATTTTGATTTTAATTATCTTGAAGTCAAGGTTTCAAGGAAATTTTTTGAAAATGTTTGTGTTGAAGCGGCAGTCGAACAGCATGATGACACCAGCTTTTTAAAGGGTGCTGTCACTTATGATGTGGCCATTGCTTCTGATAGAATGGTTAAATTTCTTGGTGAAGTGATTAAGGATGATGAAGATGGTTTTAAGGCCCTTGGGGGAGTTGAAGCTGATATCGTTGAAGTTTTGACTGGCGATAAATCAGGTATCAAGGTTAATGTATCCTATCAGTATATGTCTGAGGAGTTTGATAACACGCGTTCTGCCACTTCGTTTTGGACACAACCTGGAAGTACTGTAATGGTAAGGGCAAGTGGACCGCTTAGCAGTGAATTGGGTCTTAGCTGGTTCACTCAAATGAGAATTAATGAAGAATCTGATCGAAGTTACTACATTGTAGGTGTTTCCAAGGCCCTTGATTTTAATGAATACTATGATTATGCAAAAGAAAAACTGATTGATAGGGAATAGCACGCTCCGTAATTTGTTTGTTAATAAAAAGTTTTTTGGTTTTAGGCCGCTCGATACAAAGAGCGGCCTTTTTTTTGAACAGTGGGGGACTTGCGTATTGATTAACTCCGTTAATCTGGCTAAAATAATAGAGTCCATCTGTTGGAGGTTTAAAAAATGGAAGTTATTAAAAAAACGGATAAATACATGATAGTCAAGAAGCGCTCAGGCCGCTATGGAGTTCGTAGCATGAGTCGCAGTTGGATAAATGGCCCTGAAAAAGAACGGATTCTTCTTGAAGCAGGTTTGGCTAATTCCAAACCCAAAAAAACGAAAAAGACCTCCAAGGAAAATGAGGAAGAAAAGTCCGAAGAACCAGGGACGGCACGGGCCTGATCTATAAATATACCTGTCTTATATATTCATAAGTGGCAATTGATGCGGCAACGGAAACGTTGAGGCTTTCGGTGACTCCAAATTGCTTGATTTTTATATTCTTGATTTCTGGATAATTTTTTCGCTCAAATTGTGGGCCGAATTCCTCATGGCCAAGTATGAAGGCCGTTTTTTGTTGTAATTTTACCTCGTGAAGGTGGTTGTCGGTTTTAGAATCAAGGCAATAGATGTTGTACTCTTCATCTTTTAATTTATTATAGGAATCATCGAAATTTTCGAAAAAACGGGCCTTTACTCTTTTAAGGCCGCCCATTGCGGTTGTTGGATCAAAAAAGCTGGTTCCAATAACATGGATTTCACGGATGCTGAAGATTTCAGAGGTTCGAAAAATCTTGCCAATGTTGAAGTCTGGCTTTAGATGATCAAGAATTAGAATTAGATCATGTGTCCCCGGTTTTGCGTGTTCCATGTTGATTTTTTTTTGTTTGTCGAACTTTTTTTGAATAACTTTTCTTTTTTGCATGATGCGCCTGAATCCTTTTTCCAGTTTATAGAGGCTTTTTCGTACGCCATGTGAAAATTCAACAATAAATCCCGGGGATATTATGATTTTTCCTGGTTTTCCATACGTTTTGTATTCGTAGGAATCAAAGCGCATAAAACGCCATTTATACCAAAAGTCTTCCGGGATAACGATAGCTTCAATTTGATCTTCTGTGATGGTTATCTTTGGAAAAGAAAGATCATAGCTTTTTTCTCTGCCGGAGGTCTTTTTTATGTGAAAAATACTACCCAGCCACTGGTATGTATTACCATCCTCGATATCATGATCATTGATAAGAAGATCATAATCATGTGAACCAGAGAGTTTTTTTAAAAAAAGGTCTCGATGGTTTTGATCAATCTCCTTCCATGGGAGAAAGCTGGTGGCCATTAGTTTTTTTGTGTAGAAATGCATATTTAGTCATGTTGTGCAGAAAAAAAAGTGGATAATTGGAGTTTCAGTGTCATGATTTCTTCCAATTATCCACAAATATACGGAATATTGTTTTTTTTACGTAGTTGATTTATTTACAGATAACATCTCCAATCATTGCCCCTATAAGTGTTCCATTTTCATCAAATGTAACCATGAAATCCTTTGGTTCTCCACTTAGATTTGATCCATCTTCATTTACGAGCATTTCAAAGGTACTTTCGTATGTTGAGTGAACAAATAGCTGTCTGTCTTGATCAAAGGAAATGGATTCAGACTTGTCACCAACAGTTAAAGTATATGTGTAAGAAACGATAACAGGGTCTTTGCTTATTAATTCACCCTCTCCCAGATCAAGTTCGCACAAGGAAGTGTCTGCCGTGGCCAAGCTTGTTCTCATTGTCATGTGAGAAAACGTTTCTGCAGCAAAAGAACTCATTGAAACCAAAAGAATTAATAAAGCTAACGATAATTTTTTCATAATAATCTCCAATTTTTTTAGTCGTTAATAGTCACCGACTAATTTTGTAAATTTTTGCAATTAATAATTGTTTTATTTCTGCTGAATCCGAACAAAGTAAGGTGTTCAACAACTTTGTAAGAAAGTGGGGTGCCTTCGGGATCAAGCTCAACTGTTAGAATAGTTCCACTTGTATCACTTCCATTTGCTGTTCCCAACTCACCACTCTCAATGGCAATTTCCGCAGAAGATAGAGATGCCAGGAATTCGATATTTTCATTCTTCGTTCGTGCTGTAATTTCATATTCCTTGTATTTTCCTAACATTTGGCTTGTCTTTTCAACAAGTTCAATATCCATAGAACACTTTTTCTTAAAAAACATGCCCATTTTTCCATCTAAAGTTCCTTCTGTGAGGAAGTTTGAAGCATGAGCGGCAAAAGATAAAAATAAAACAAAACATACAATCGATTTTTTCATGATAGTCTCCAACTCATAAGTGTGGCTTCTTTTACCATAATGATCAGTTTAATTTGATGTGAATGTGTTAATGGTGTAAATTTTATATGAATGTACGGAGCTGTATCATATTTGTGCAGATCAGATTATGATTTTTGATCTAACTTCAACAGCTTGAACTGTGAAACAACTGTTGCCAGATTTCTTGCCTGATCGGATAACTCTCTTGAAGTCGATGCCAGTTCTTCCATGGTTGCAGTGTCATTCTGGCTGTTCTCATCAACTTCTGACAAGGTTGCGACCACCTGGGATATACTTGCATTTTGCTTGACGGAAGAATCGTTGATATTACATGTAAATTCCGCAACCTGGGTCACCTTTTGATTAATTTCTACCAAGGCCTTCGAAGTACTTTCGACAATAGTTGTTCCATGCTCGGTTTTTTTAATTGAGTCCTGAATAATGTCCGTGGTTTGCTTGGCTGCAGTAGCACTTCTTTCGGCCAGATTTCTGACCTCGTCAGCGACCACCGCAAAACCTTTACCATGTTTCCCGGCCCTGGCTGCCTCGACTGCTGCATTCAAGGCCAGCAGATTTGTTTGAAAGGCAATTTCATCGATAACCTTGATAATCTTGGATATGCTCTCTCCGGATTTATTAATATCCTGCATGGCCAAAACAACTTCCCCCATATAGCGATTTCCATCTTCAGCACAATTCAAGGTCTGCGCACTAAGTTCCTTTGCCTCATTTGAGTCTTCAGCATTTTTCTTGGTCTGGCCTCCGATCTCATTCATTGCACTTGAAATCTCCTGTAGGGAACTTGCCAATCGCGTAATACTATTTGAAATTGTTCCACTAATATCGGCCAATATTTTTGAATCATGTTTGGTTTTTTGAGAGTCAATTGATACCTGGTTCAAAGCCTTGTTAATTGCATCCAGTGTATTGTTCAATGAAATTTTTAGTGTGGCATTTTCCCCTTTATATTCGCCCAACATCTTGTTGCGAAAATCTCCATTGGACATTTTTGTGATGACAGAGGTGGCTTCATTGATTGGCTTTACCACTTCATCCAGAATACTGTTGAAACCGGTTATAATCGGTCGAAATTCCCAATTTATCTTTTTATCATCTCCGCGAATATGAAGTTCACCGTTTTGTGTGGCCTTTGTTAATTTTTCGCTCTCGTTGAGAACTTCCACAATTGGTCTGGTGAATGTGTATCCTACAAATATGGAGACAACTATTGAGCCAATAAGAACCACGACTGACACCACCGTTATAATTACCAACATGTCATTAACCGGTTCCAGAATTTCGGACATTCTCTTTTCACAAATGATGGCCCATTTTTTTCCGAGTACGTTTATGGAAGTGTATGCACTCAATACATTGTTGCCTGTGGGATCGGTTATAAAGAGTTCTCCTGTTTCCCCGGCCAGTGCTCTTTTTAAACTGTCCGATGAAATCTGTTGATTATCCTTGAAAAAGTAATTTACATTAAATTTATTTTTTTCCAGAAAAAAATCAGATCTCAGCTTATAATCAGGGCCGGCAAGATAGGACTGTCCGGTTTCCCCCATGCCGCTTCTTTCGGTTGTAATTCCGTTTATACGGTCAATATCTATCTGTGCTATCGTTATACCCAGAATGGCACCTTTATCGATGAACTCCTCGTCGTAATTCATTGATGCAAAATGCTTTCTGCACACAAAGGCCACTGTTTTTTGAAGATCATCATTATATTCATATCCGCTAAAAAAGATTTTTGTTTCAGTTGATTCAATTGTCTGATTAAAGCAGTTTGCAAGAAGTGTGTTTTTATAAACTCCATTCTTTAAATTTTTTCCCAAAAAGTTGTTATTTTCCCTGGTTTCGGTACTCATAAGGATTTGCCCCTGACTATTAACCAGAAAAATATTTTCAAAGTTAAAATCGGAGGCAATACCCTTGATGTTTTTACCGTATTTACTGATCAGACCTTCATAAGGTGCGGTGAAAGCTTCTTCATCTTTCCCCACCTTTAAATTAGCTGATAAAAAAACCTTGCTTGAACCAATATACATGGATTCGAGAAACAGGTTGGTTGCAACCCTGTGCCCGAGAATATTAATACTGCTAAAATTTTCAACAATTCTCTTTTTGGTTATCTCACGTGTTGAAATCAATTGATTGATGGATATATCCAAAAGTGCCTGCTTTGATTTGTAATACGAGATTGACGATATTAGCGTTATACATACAAGCGATACCGCCGCCACCAGAAAGAATAACTTGTTTTTAAGACTTAGCTTGCTAAAAATATTCAAATCGGACATATTGGTTCCCGGTTTTTATGTATTGACCTACTTTTTTTCCACGATATATTTTTTACCGTAATCAATCTTCGGACAACCTGCGCAGTTTTTAAGCCAGATTCCGGAACCTGCGGCCCAATCATTGTTACATTTTTTCAGTAATGACAACTTTTTGGTGGCATTTAAAAGATCATCCTTACTCTTCCATTTATACGCAACCCACTTCTTGCCGGAAGAATCGAGTCCGGCGTCATTAAGCAGTTCAAAGAGTTTTAATTTGCTCATAACTTTTGGTAGCCATTCTTTTTTCTTTTTTAGTGCCGGACTGACTCTGTGGGCGACAATCTGATAAGTGTCCTTTTTTCTGGTTTGAACCCAGACATAGTTACCGTCACAGAAGGTTAATGCTTCCACTTTTGGAATGAAAACCTTGGGGTCTGGATTTGCATTTACGATTGCACAAGCTTTGTTAACATACTCTTCGGCTATTTTTGCGTCACACTTTTTGGCGGCAAATGTCGAAGGTTGCATGATAATAAATAGTGCTGTGATCATTAGAAAAAACGAGATTAACTTCATTTTTAACTCCCTTGTTAATATTTCTCGCCATTATATCAAATAGTGGAATGGAAAACAGCACTAAAAAAAAGACCGGGTTGGATTTTGTCTTTGAAAGCGGGGCGTTGATATTCTTGCGTTACACTGGTTATTGAACCTGTTACTATTTTAAAATGAAGCCGACTTTGCAATGTAAACTCTGTCCAAAAGAATGCAGGATTGCCCCTGGCGAAAGTGGTGATTGTCGGATACGCATCAATGTGGATGGGAAACTCAAGGCCGTGACTTTCGGGCATCCGGTGGCGGTTCATGTGGACCCTGTTGAAAAAAAACCACTTTTTCACTTTATTCCTGGAAGTAAAATTCTGTCCATTGCGACTGCTGGATGTAATCTTCATTGTCTTAACTGTCAAAATTGGGAAATTTCGCAGGCCAATCCCGAGGATATTGATGCGTATAGGTTACCTCCCGAAGATCTGATTGCCTCTGCCATAAAGACAAAAAGTATTTCCATCGCCTATACCTATACCGAACCATCGGTTTATTACGAATATACACTTCAAAGCTCAAAGCTTGCCAGAAAAAATAATATTAAAAACGTACTTGTTACAGCTGCCTATCTGAACAAAAAACCGTTGGAAAAACTGTTAAGGGTTTCCGATGCCGCCAATGTTGATTTAAAGTCAATGTCCGATAAATTTTATCGGACTGTATGCAAGGCAACGTTGAAACCTGTTTTGGATAATCTGATTACATTTAAAAAAATGGGAGTACATACCGAAGTTACAAATTTGGTTATTCCCACCTTGAACGATACGGAAACCGAACTGAGAAGTCTCGCCAAATGGATCAAGCAAAACATGGGGGCATCAACCCCACTTCATTTTTCCCGCTTTTCTCCACAATTCAAGATGAGAAATCTTCCACCAACTCCGTCTGATACCCTGATGCGTGCTCGTGATATCGCCATGGCGGAAGGTCTTCATTATGTCTATATTGGAAATATTCATACAACTGACGGTGAAACCACTTTTTGTCCGAAATGCAAAAAAACGGTGATTAAACGAGTCGGTTATAAGGTCATTAAAAATTTGTTGGATGAGACTGGACGACATCCGGATTGCGATTATAAGATTGAGGGAATATGGGGAATATGAATCGCAGAAAATTTATAAAGGGAATTTTTGCCACAGGTGCAATTTTTTTGATGCCTGTAAGAGTATTGGCAAAAAAAATCAAGGGATATAGAAGGATAAAACCATTTTATATCAAGGATGTTTACAAAGAGCACAAATGGATCGGATAAATTTTTTTACAATTGCCATTCTTCTGCTTTTGTTTTCTGCATGTCGTGCAAATGTATCCAAAAAATCCCAAACGGGGGGGGGCAAAATGATTGGAGTCGAACAGGTTGGTATGTGGTATCCTGGAAATTACAAAAAACTTTCCGGAGACATTCAAGACTATATTAAAAAGACTGGAGTGAAACAAAACGAGGATGTCATTGCCCTCATTTGCCCGCATGCAGGCTATGCCTATTCGGGGCAAAATGCTGCTTACGCTTTTGCTTCAATCAAGGGAAACAAATATAAAAGGGTTATCGTGATAGGGCCTTCCCATTATTATTCTCTTCATAATAAAATGGCCATTCCTGATGCCGAGGCTTACAAAACTGTTTTTGGTCCGATACCAATTGATTTGAAACTTTTAAACAAGCTGGCAGAATCACCATATTTCGTTAAAAACAATGCACCTTTTCTAAAGGAGCACAGTACGGACAATGAAGTCCCATTTATCAAGGAAGTCCTGGGGGATTTTGAAATTCTTCCAATAATCATGGGACAGTTTGATAAGAAATCGCTTGTGGAAGTTGCAAATTTCGTAAAGCAATTGATAACAGATGATACTCTCATTGTCGTAAGCTCCGATTTTACGCATTATGGCGGAAATTTCGGTTATCTTCCATTCACCGAAAACGTAAAGGCCAACCTTGAAAAACTAAACATGGAGTCAGCTAATTCAATATTAAAAAATAATGCAGATGCCTTTTTAGCACATGTGAAAACGACAGGTGACACCATCTGTGGTGCCATGCCGATTTTTCTTCTTCTATCCATTTTGCCAAATAATACAAAAACCTCTCTTTTAAAATACAGTACTTCCGGTGAAATGACTGGCGACTATTCAAATTCCGTAAGCTATCTTTCGTTCGGTTTTTCCGGTGCCTGGGAAAAGGAAAAAAAAATGAGTTTTAGCGAACAGGAAAAAAAGGATCTTTTAAAGCTTTCACGAACAGTTTTGGAAAAATTTGTAAGGGAAGGAAAGAAAGTCGGGGAATCGGATGCAAAAATCACTGTAACAGATTCCATGAATGAAATCGCAGGCGGATTTGTCACCCTTCATAAAAAAGGACAGCTCAGGGGATGCATAGGGGAGATCATGCCTTCAAGATCGGTTTTGAGTGTCGTAAAGGAAAGGACAATCTCAGCCGCTGTCCATGACTCACGATTTGCCCCTGTGAAACCGGACGAACTCGATGATATTGATATAGAGATATCCATTCTCACGCCACCAAAACAGGTGGATTCATATAATGATATTGTTGTTGGAAAACATGGAATACTCCTGAGCAAAAACGGAAGGGCTTCAGTATTTCTTCCACAGGTCGCTCCCGAGCAAGGATGGGATCTGGCCACAACCCTCAGTCATCTTTCAATGAAGGCCGGTCTTGGTGTTAACGATTGGAAAAAGGGCGCGAAGTTTGAAGTTTTCGAGGCCATAGTCTTTGGTGAGGGGAAAACCATCAAGTGAATATTGCCATTAATATCGTTCTTTTCCTTTATGGATATTTTTCCATATCGGGCCAGACGCTTCTATTTCGGGAATATCTTGTTGCATTTAATGGCAATGAGATGGGGATTTCAGCATTTTTTGTATCATGGCCTTTATGGATAGCCATTGGCGCATCCTCAAGAAAATTTATAAAAATTGAAACTCCGAAAAGTTTTTCCTTTCTTCTGCTCTATATTCCCTTTCTTGTCATTGAATGGGGACTTATTCTGAATATCAGAAAACTTGCCGGCATTTCGGCTTGGGAACTTTTCCCCTTTGGCAAGCTCACTCTCATAACCTTTATAATCAATTCGCCAGTGAGTTTTTTAACAGGACTTTTCTTTCCACTTATTTCGGAAATGATAAAAAAACAGAATGTTGAAAAACCGGTTGCGTGGGTATACATAATGGAGGGATTGGGTGCCTTTGCAGGAGGAATTATTTTCACCCTGCTTTTATATCTGGAACTTCATGTCTTTCATATATTTCTTATATTCGCATATATGCTTGTACTGGCAGTAGGGATCTGTGGCATAAAAAGGTCGAAAATCTTTTCAATTGTTCTTTCTGTTGTCTTTGAGATTCTTATCATTGTCGCTTTTTTTACAATCAATGTGGGGGATTTTTATGCCTACAAAAAAAATCTTATTCTTCCAGGCTCAAGGCTTATAACCGGAAAAACCACTCCGATGGCCGAATATCTTGTACTAGAGGGGTCCGGAAATCAAAAAATAGTGGTGCAAAACGGCCGGATCGCGGAAACCTGGCCTGAAAAAGAAATGCATTCAAAACTCACTGCAACCATTTTTGGACAAAACCCCAAAATTGAAAATATTCTTGTTATCGGAACCAATGCGTCCCTGGCTAAATACATTGCACAAACGACTGGAATAAAAAGTATATTTCTTTATTCCTCGGACACTAATTATCATGATCTTGTTTTTAAAAAAATTTTCAAGGAAAAATCTCCGAAAATTACAATTATAAGGAATAATTTTTGGGGTTATCTGAAGAAAAATGATGTTGGATTTGATGCTGTCTTGAATCTCGCAGGGCCTCCTCTTACTGGAAGTGATAATGGATTTTACACAAAAGAATTTTTTGAGGATATAAAATTTCATCTGACAAAACGTGGGTTTATTCTTACAACGGCCCCTGGGCCTTCCAATTATGCCGGACAGGAATTGGCAAGAATGGGTGCATCCATTTACAAAACACTGGAGGCGGTCTTTAAGTATCATGTCATAAAGCCAGGGGACAATTCATGGATTATAAGTTCAGATTGGAAGGGGCTTGCAACTGCGGCTTCAACGATGGAAACAAGATTTAAAAGACTTCCATATCACGAAAAAATTTTATTGCCAAAAACCTTTCATTCCATGTTCGAGAAGAGCAGAATGGACTTCACAGCATCCACATGGGAGAAATTTCCCGGGAAAACAAAAAATCTGATAAACACAAGGGAAAAACCCAGGGGCCATTTTTTTTCCATGCTGCTTTTGGGGAAATACAGTAATTCACCTCTTACAAAATTTCTGAACAAATTCAGGTTTTTGAATTTATATTCTGTTTTGTTTCCATTGTTTATTGGATTGATATTCATCGCTTTCTATTCAAAAAAATCCGCGGATGCCATAAAATTTACAAGATTCAGGGCAAAACTGATTGTTTTCGGGGCAGGATTGTGCAGCATGCTTGGTTTTCTGACTATCCTGACAAATTTTCAAATCAATTATGGTACAGGTTTTCATTATATCGGTTTATTCACTTCATTGTTCATGATTGGACTTCTCGGTGGGGCAATTCTTTCGAGATATATACAGAGCGGTCATGAGGGGTTGTTTCGTATAACTACTGGAGGTTGTGTCTTCGTATTTGTTGTTTTCGTTATGGCTTCACTTTTAATTCAATTTTATTCATCGAATTTACTTCTTAAATATTCCAATCTGTGTTTTGTCCTGGGGGCCATTACCGGTTTTGTATTTCCATTATGTGAAGTTTTAATGAATTCTTCCGGGCTTGATACCTCACAAACCGGTAACCTTCTGGAAAAATGGGATCATTTGGGGGCACTCTTTGGTTCAATTCTCGGTGGATTGTTTTTTATTCCGATAATAGGTACAAAGGGCACTTTCATTATTATTATTTCGATTTATGTATTTTTGTTATTTGCCAATCTTTTAAAATTTCTTCCAAAAAAGGGCCTGTCTGGAAAATCATCGCTTCTTGGAACAGGTTTTCTTTTTTGCTGGATTTTATTTATGGTCGTTTTTGTACGCAGTTTTTTGCTTGAAAAGGAAAAATCAGACCTGTCCACTATTACACAGGAGGACCTCAGGCAACTTGGAGTCAAACCTTCCCAACATCTGGTTCAAAAAGATGATTTTTTTGTTGTTCACAACGAAAAAAACGGGGAAAAATCATTTGTTATTTCTTCAAACGATTATGCTCCACAGGTTCCGGGTTATGGCGGCCCCATTAGCATTATAATGAAAATTTCCGAAAGAGATGTTTTGGAATCATATTTTGTAAAGGATCACCAGGAAACCCCATGGTATTTTAAAAAGACCCTTTCATGGTTTAAAAAACTTGCTGGAAAAAAAATTCAAAATATTGGCATGGTTGATGCGGTAACAGGTGCCACTGTTACATCACAGGCCATAAAAAATACAATGATGTATTCATTTAAAAGTTTTTCTCAAAAAAGAAAAATTATATCTGTTGCTCCTCCGATCGATTATTTAAAATATTCCTGGTTTGTTTTTGCGATTTGTATTGCCGTCGTTCTCATGAAAATAACCAGTCCTGTGCCAAGGCTTGTCTGGCTTGGGGTTAATTTAATCGTTGGCGGTGTTATATATAACCTGCAGTTTTCCACAGACCAGATTGCAATTCTTTCAGGAATGAATTTTTCCCTGAGCAGTCCTGTATTTTTATTTGTATGGCTGATCCCATTCCTTGTATTTTTGTTTGGTAATTTCTTTTGCGGTAATTTGTGTCCATTTGGAGCACTTCAGGAATTTTTGGAAAAATTTGGATTGGCAAGACCGGTTGAAGAAAAGCAATTACACAAGCGTGCGCGTGTAATAAAATTTGCAATTTTCTTTGCTGTCATGATCGCTTTTGCGCTTACCGGATCTCGTGAACTTTTTTCCTTCGATCCATTGACACATATTTTCAGCTTTGGATCCGGCGGACTTTCTCTTTATATTGCAATGGCCGTACTTTTGATGTCATTTATTGTTCCACGTTTTTGGTGCCGCTATTTGTGTCCAACTGGTGCCTTCCTGGCGATTGTTTCATTTTTTAAACCATTGTCGTGGATTTTTCCGCGTAAAAAATATAAGTTTTGTCCCTATAAAGTTGAAAATAATTTGGAAACGGACTGTTTGGAATGCAACCGGTGTTTGAAGAAAAAATTGTAGAACGCGACCGGTTTTTCAGGGCCGCGCTTTTGGTTATTATTGTCTTGATCATTATTCAGACAGGCATGGAGTTGTCCAAAGTATTTGAATTTGAAGTAAAAAAACAAAGTACAATAACAGTTGATCCGGATTCCAAGGTAACCACCCCTGTGCCAACCTATATGAGAAAAGTCAGGATGGATATTCTGAAACGGAAAATAAAAGAGGGAAAACTTTCAAACAGGGATGCCCTATTTTATATTGAGACTTTTTAACTTGTTTGTTGTTTTGCCATATCCATGTAAAATGGTACTATCTAATTAAAGTATATCAAATTGTATTTATGATGAACGAATAGGGGGGAACGTGGGTATTGAGGATTTGAAGATAAAGTCAAGGTTACGAGCTGTTCTTGGTTTTTTCTTTGTAGGTTACTCTCTAATTGTGATACTTGTTACTGCTATCGTTCTCAGAAGTTCAATCGTCTCTCTCCTTGCCAAAAATGGAGTCAATGTTGACTTGATAGATGTGGGAATGATTTTTATAAGTTTGCTTTTGCCATCCATCCTGTTGCTTGCATGTGGCTTTTTAATTTCGTGGTTTGTTTCCAGAAAACTGGGGGCACAAGTGGATTTTCCGTTATCGCGGGCCGTTGCACATCTTGATTTTATTGCGGGTGGTGATTTTTCCATTCCAGTGTCGCAGATTGCACTTAAAAGAAAGGATGAACTTGGTGATCTGGCAAGAGTTATGGACAAATTGTGTCATGAAATTATTCGTCCTTTGGAGGAGATTATTGATGTTGTAAAGAAAATGTCTGAAAAAAATCTCAATGGGATGGTAAAAGGGGATTATAGCGGAACGATGAAGGAACTGGGTAATGATATCAACTCTGCCGTGAAAAAATT
The DNA here is from genome assembly GCA_023137315.1 of Bacteriovoracaceae bacterium. Classification (GTDB taxonomy): domain Bacteria; phylum Bdellovibrionota; class Bacteriovoracia; order Bacteriovoracales; family Bacteriovoracaceae; genus JAGLPP01. Next base: position 32,700 of record JAGLPP010000014.1, on the reverse strand, counting down.
AGCAGAAACATTGAATCAGGTAAACGATGTTGTTGAAGAGGTGAATGTCGATAGTCGACAAGTTGCGAGTGCAAGTCAATCTCTTTCCCAGGGAGCAACTGAACAGGCATCTGCTTTGGAAGAGATAACCAGTTCAATGAATGAGATTGGTGACAAAATCAAGCGAAACGCAGAGAACGCGTCACAGGCACAAATTTTGAGTGACGAAATGCAAAAGAGTTCAAAAATCGGAAACGAGCAGATGGAGGAGATGGTCAAGGCGATGACTGGAATAAGTGAATCAAGTGAAGATATTTCGAAGATTATAAAGGTTATTGATGAGATTGCCTTTCAGACAAATCTTCTTGCGTTGAATGCTGCGGTGGAAGCGGCGAGAGCGGGGAAGTACGGAAAAGGGTTTGCGGTCGTTGCAGAAGAGGTTAAGAATCTTGCTGAAAGAAGTGCGAAAGCGGCAAAAGAAACAACAGACATGATTGAGGATTCGAAGAAAAAAGTTAAACTTGGAATGGATATAACCGACAGCACTGCAGAGTCGCTCGGTGAAATTATGAAAAATTCAACAAAGACGACCGATCTTGTTGGAGAGATTGCTACAGCATCAAATGAACAGTCCCAGGGGGTTTCCCAAGTGGTTCTTTCTCTTGGAGAGATTGACAAGGTTACACAAAGAAATACGTCGAGTGCTGAGGAATCTGCTTCTGCTGCTGAAGAACTTTCAAACAGGACAAAACAGTTGGCGAGTATATTGGTTACATTTAAACTTCCACGTCTCAAGAAGTCAGTTAAAAAGCCTAAAATAGAAATAATGGGCAGGTAAAACAACCAGAGGAGTGGAAAAACAGTCAGGGATGCCTTATTCTATGTTGTCAAGGTCCTCCAAGAATTCCTTGCTTATCAGGTCTATACATGCTGATACTATAATTTGATCCAACCTTTTATTTTGAGCTTCCTCTTTCAGAACCTCAATTCCCTTGTTCAGGCCAAGCGCAGGTCGATATGGTCTGAAGGAAGTAACTGCTTCAAAAACATCGGCAACAGAAATTATTCTTGCCCCAAGAGGTATCTCATTCATGGAATATTTATTTGGATATCCGGATCCGTCAAGTCTTTCATGATGCATTACAACGAGATTTTTAACGTTCCAGGGAAAGTCAATATTTTTTAAAATATCAAATCCTGCAATCGTATGCTGTTGCACGAGGGCCATTTCCTGAGTGGAAAGATCTCCTGGTTTTGAAAGTATTTCGGAGGGGATGGTGACTTTTCCAACATCATGTAAAAGTCCTGCCGTATAAATTTCATCGATATGGAATTCATCGAGATTAAGATGTTCTGCAATAGCTCTGGCAATATAGGCGACTCTTTTTTGGTGGCCTGCTGTATATGGGTCTTTCAGCTCACAAATATGAGCAATGGCCTGCACTGTTTGTCTCATTGTTTTTTTTAATTTACCGTAACGTATTGACTCTGGTTTGTTGTGTTCCTTGATTTTATCCAAATGTTTTTTGGATCTGTGAATTGTATTGATAAACGATTTATTCTTAAGTGGTTTTTTTAAGTGTTCGTATACTCCTTCATTCAGTGCGGCTTGTATCTTTTCCTTTTTTTCATTATCTGAAATTAAAATATATCGATGAAAGGGATTGCTTAACTGACATTTATTCAAAAATTGTGAGTAATACCGGTCTTTTTCATTTACATCGCCAAGTACAAGATCGACATCGGGGTGTTGCTCAAGAAATTCCATGGCAGCTTTTTCAGAGTTGGCATAAAAAAATGTGAAGTTTTCGTCATAGAATATTTCTTTATCCCACTTTTTTATCAATTCGTGAAAATTATTGTCTTTATTTAAAATTAAAATTTTGAAAGTCATATTGATCTTCTAGTTAAATTGGACGAAAAAATAGGTCACATCATCCTCTGCGGTTTTATCTCCCAAATATTCCTTGGCCGATTTAATAAGCGAGGAGGTGAGTCCATGGATATCGGCACCCTCATCATGCGCTTTTTTCAAAAATTTGATAATCCGTCGTTCGCCAAGCTGGGTCTTGTTTTCATTTTCAATCTCGGCCAGACCATCAGTGTAGAAAAACAGGATATGGTCACTTGTAATTTTTTGCTTGTAGCTTTTGAATTCACGTTTTTTATCCTCTCCCATGCGTGGATCGCTTCCCTGATCCAGAAAAACCGCCTTTGAGGCGTCTATTCCCTCCGAGAGATTGAAAAGCATCGGTGAATTATGACTGGCATTAACATATTCCATTGTGTGATCTTTTGGGTCATACGATGCCAGGAAAAAGGTCATAAACAGCTTGCCTTTTGAAATTTGGCAAATTGCCTTATTGATGATTTTTGCCATTTGTGGAAGAGACAGTTCGGGCATGATTTGTAGAACAGAGACACTTGATCTTGCAGCTGACGTCATGAGGGCCGCAGGAACTCCGTGACCGGTGGCATCTGAGATGATGAAATAGTATTTATTTTTCTTTTTAAAGTAGTACCACCAATCTCCATTACATTCGGAGACGGGTTCATAGTAACCTGAGATTTCGAGTTCAGGGAATTTTTTACTCTTGGCGGGGAAGAGTGTTTGTTGGACAGTTTGTGCTGTTTGAAGTTCGTTTTCCATACGGGCCTTGTGAACCATTTCATTTATGTAAATGGCTATCTGGTCGCTCATATAGTTGAATGAATCGGCCAATACCCCAAGTTCGTCGTGTGTTTTAACCTGGATGCGATGATTAAAGTTTCTCTTGGAAATTTCGTGTGTTCCCGCCAGCAGACTGCGGATGGGGCCTGTAATGGACAAGGACATTAGAATGATTAAAATTGTGGCGACCGCAAGAATGAAAGTGCCAAAATAAATCCAACGGTAAATCATGGTGTTCATTGCCTTGAAGGCTTTTGTAACCGAGATTTTTGAGATAATAATGACGCTGAATGTGTTCATTTTGCTGTAGGCAACAAGGAATTCCTCTCCACTGCTTTCGGAAATCTTCAAGGTTCCCTTGTCGGTTTTGGATTTCATTATTTGTTTCAGGAAAGAACTCTTCATTGTTTTTCCGGCATCTTTGCCTATGTGGATTTTTCGATCTGTACCAACCATGTAATTTTCAAATCTTTTTTCTTTTAAAAAGAGGCGTGTCAGATTTTCCATTCCGATTATACTTGAATAAGTCATGCTGTTTTTTTCATCACGGATTTGAAGCAACATCAGTGGGGCACCAAGCGTATCCCATAAACCCTGTACGGAAACAACCTCACCGGATGATTCTTGTGTCTGCAAAAAGGCAAGTGTCCGGCTTTTTATTTCATCATGGGAGAATGAATATTTTTTTCCGTATTCGTCGATAAGACGATCATTCAAAAGAATCTTGAGAGGTTTATTTTGATCTTTGGTGTGAATGGAGTAAAGCAACAGATTGTCGTTCAGATGAAAAATATCAAAATCGTTTTTTTGTGCACCTGTTGTCGATTCCGGTTCCTGTGTCTCAGGAGCGAGGGCCAGTGCTCCCATTGGTGCTGAAAGATTGATTGAGTTTTGTACAATAAAGCGAAATCCCTCGCCGAGTGTTTCAACCTTGTTGATACTGTTTTCAAAAATGTAGGCACTTTTATCTTTTACGAACATGTCTCGCGAGATATACATATTAGCTGCAAGGGCAGCAGTCAAAAGCAGGATAAAAACACTCAGGAGCTTTGATCTGGTGGAAAAGTATATTTTACGTGTTTGTAGTTCAGCTTGAATTTGATCTTCGTTTGTGGCAGGTGTGTCTTGCTCAAGTGTCATCTGACGGTAGTCCTGATATTATTAGTAAGTGAATTACTACGCTATTTTAGACTAATTCCATTATGAATAAAACCGGTAATTTAATAATTTTTGCGACATTTTTTGATCAAAACACTCAGGAATTTTAATCTTGTCAGTGGGTATGTTTTGCTCCGATATAATTCGATATGTGATTCCAGTACTATTAATCAAGTGGGATACTATATTAATAAAAGTAGATTTTTTGAATGAATAAAACTGACAACTTAATAATTTTTGTAGCGTCCATGGCGATTTTGTTCAGCCTCTACAAGACATTGTGGACTGACGCCACAGAGTCTGATGGAAAATGGAAAGTGGCAGGTCATGTTCTTCACATCTCCAACGTCGTCAAACAAAAACATGATGAGGATTTGACGTGGGGCGAAGCCGCTGTAAACGGACAAGTGTACCTCGGTGATATGGTATACACCCACAGTGACTCCACTGTTAGAATTGTTACTGAACAGGGAATAAAAATCAGCATGATGCCTGATTGTCTTATAAAATTCGATAAAAATTTTATTGACGGTGGTACGGATGTTCTTAGCGGTATCGCCACGATAAATCTTCCGGCTAGGGCGAAGGCGTGGCAGCTTGGAAAACTGAAAGTAAAATCGAACAAAGGTGCCATTATTCAACTGGAGGGGAGAAAGAATATAAGCGGCCTTTCCATCATCAAGGGTGGTTTGGAAATAATTTCCTCAGGAACATTGAAAAAAGCACCAGTAAAGTTGAAAAAGGGTGAGAGGCTTGAACTCGACACTAAAAAGAAGAAGATCATAAGTAAAATCACGGTAGCCGCACCTGAATTGCAATTACCGGAACTTCGCGCAAGGCTGAATTTGGATCATGTAACTCTCAAATGGGAGGGAAGGAAAAGGTTTGATACGTTTTCTGTTGAAGTTTTTAAAGGAAGGCCGGCGACGAGGAACAGAATAGTGAATTCAATGAGTGAAGAGACATCCTACGCTCTTGAGGAACTCGGAAGTGGAACGTATTTTTGGCGAATTACCGGAATTCGAGATGGTGCCAGGGTAAAATCTCCAATGTATTATTTCAACGTCAAGCCTGTGCCTAAGCTTTCCCGTAATCCAGTCATTCCCGTGTATCCAAAACCTGGACAAAAAGTTTCACTTGATAAGGACAATCTTGTTAATTTTCAGTGGAAATTTCCTCCGAATAGCATAAAGGCTGAGTCTTACCGGTTTGAACTGCGGCGCTGGAATGGAACAAGGGGGATACTGGTATTTGAAAAAAATGTCAAAAAACAAAATCTCAAGTTGAAAATCAATTTTGGAGGTGATTTTTTCTGGAGAGTTTTATCCGAAATAAAGGATGGACGTGTACCGGCAGAAAAAAGTCCGGCATCCATGAGGCCATCATTTTTCAAGGTTAAAGGATTACCGGACGAATTGCCGCCACCGGAAATTGAAATGATGATCCGACAGGAGGTTCCGGTTAAAACATCCAGTTTGGGTGACAGAATTATCGGTTTTCTTATACCAATTGCCTGGGCGACAGAAGATCCAGCCGCTGATGGATTGGAAATATCATGGCCAAAAGTGCAGGGAGCAAAGGGGTATGTTGTTCGGATATATTCCGATCCTGCTGCCAAAAATCAAGTTGTTGAAACCACCACACAGACATCAGTGTTTAACTGGTCACATAACAAACCTGGCGAGTATTACTATCGTGTGGCAACAATCAACCAGGCCGGTCATCGTGGTTCATTTTCATCTGTTGGAACCATTGTGATCGAAGGTTTTGAAGTGACTCCTGTAAAATTGAAGTCCATGAATCAAAATATCAAAATGGACGCAATAGAGGATGTATTTTTAAGTTGGGAAAATGCCCAAAGAGCGCATGAATATGAGGTTACCGTTCGGGGTACAAAGGATGGACAGAAAAGTCGATTGGTGGAAAAAACAAAAAATAACAGTATAACTGTTCCAAAAAACTTTTTTTCGAAGACTGGAAAATATTCATGGAATGTAAAAACCTGGTATTCAAAATCGGTTTACACAACCAGCGATACGGGAACGTTGAATCTTATTGCTCCAAAACCAATTGTTTTAAAAAAGAAGATTGTCAAAAAGCCAAAACAAAAAAAATACGAAGGCGTGAGAAGAAAAAGGGCCAGGTATGTTGCAAGCATGTCTTCACAGAGAAAACAAAAAGGGATTCGAAAGATAAGGATAAGTCCAAAAATGTATGCCAGGTATGTCAGGGCACATTTGGGCCAGGCAGGCCATCTTCACGATATTTCCGGCGCGAACAGTCTTCGGGTTAAGGGAGTTACCGTGTCAAGTATTGCCTTTGTGGATTTTCAGACAAGGTTTAACAAGACCTACTCCTGGGGAGGGGCCTTTGAATATGTCAGCAGCAGCAATTTTTCAGGATATTCCTCCATGATGGTCAACCCTTTTGCTGCAAGACAGTTTAAGTTTGGAAATTTTCTTTTGGGTGTCAGAGCAGGAATAACTGTTAAAAGGAGTTCAAAAATCGTTATTGAGGATGTTCAATCCAAAAGGATTGTGGAGAATGGAACTTATCTGACCTACGGTCCATCTTTGGGGGCAAGGCTTCTGCTTGGTCAGTTGTGGTACACTCTCAATTATTTTGAAATTGATTGTGTGGTTGGTCCTCTAATGAAAGTACAGGGAAAATATGAAGCACATCTGCCATTTAAAAGAGGATGGTCCGTCTTTCTTGGTGGAATTGTCTCCACGGAGAAATACAAGGATGATAATGATACGATAAAGGACGAAAACGCAGGATTGATGCTTGGTTTGCAAAAGTTCCTATGATTATTTGATATATACCAATACGTTTAGAGGTTGCTTTTGGGAGATATGACCGGTATTAACAAGTTGATTTCCAAGGCCTTGCCTGGCGATATCATTTTATTGGCACCGGAAGACGATATGCCGGAGTCTGCCAAACCGGAGAAGTGTATAATCAAGGCGGACTTTGATACGCCATTTGAGCTTATAGAATATGCCATGTCCCATCCGTTTTCCCACTATATTCAATATAAAGCGGATACCTACACGGATGAGCTGCAGATAAGCTGCAATATGCTTTCAAAGAGGAGTAATTTCAAGCTTGACGGAATAATTGAAAATCTCAAGGGTGAGCAATTTGAGCGATATAAAATTGATGATGTGCACAGGTTTCAGTTTCGCTGCAGGGACGATGTTGGAAAAATAGAACAGTCTATTGAACAATGTCTGGAAGCGCTTCCACGTAACCAGGTTACGACCTCGGCAGTCCCTCTTATTATCGATGAGTTCATGACCAATGCCATCTATAGTGCCCCGCTTGGGGTGGAGCCAGAATGGGATAATGTTCGTCAGCGCGATAACAGTGAAATTGTCTATAGCGGTGACCGCTGCGGTATTGTCGGGGTTGCTGCCAATGACGAGTATATCTTTTTGGAGTGTATTGATCCATATGGAACCTTGGTCCCGCAAAATATTATTTCCGGAATCTGTCAGACCTACAAACGCGGTGACAAACAGGTTCTAAGAGATGATGAAACCAGGGGAGGTGGAATTGGTTCAAGAATGATTTGGGACAAATGTGTTACTTTTGGTATTAATGTTATAAGACATAATTGTGCCATGGTTTTTTGCGTTATTCCTTATAGGCTTTCGCTAAGAAAAATTGCAAACCATCCCAAGAGTCTTCATATTATGGTATCTGGAGAGTGAGTGTGGCAATGTTCAAGGTTTCTGAAAAGCTGTTTGAGAAGATTCACCGGTTGACCATTTATGGAAAGATCGCCGAGGATGTTTCCTTTGATGGAATTGATCTTACGCAGAGAACGATTATTCACGTGGACTTTAAACATGTGATTGGAATTAATTCAGGAGGAATTCGTGAGTGGATTAATTTCATGAAAAAAGTTCCCAGAAAATCAAGGGTTATTTGCACCAATTGCAGCGTGGAAATTATAAACCAGGTAAACATGATTGAAGGATTTCTTCCACTTCGTTCTTTTATAAAAACCTTTTTTGTTCCATATTTTTGTGAAAGTTGTGGTAATCAGACGGAATTTCTTATTGAAAGAAAAAGAAGAGTTGACCCGATACCTGAATTAGATGAATTCATTAAATGCCATAAATGTGGAGAGGAAGCTGAAATTGATATCCTTGAAAGCAGTTTCATGGCCTTCAAGGAAAAATTCTAGCGCGACTTTAAACTACTTTAGATCAATTTTTTCAATGATCTTGTCGACAATACCGTACTCGACAGATTCCACGGCATTCATCCAGTGGTCACGGTCAAAATCGTCCATAACCTTATCAAACTCCTGATTGCAATTTTCCGACAGGATTTGGGCACCGAGTTTTTTTGTCTTGTCAATTTCATCTGCCGTGATCTGAATGTCGCTGGCAGGTCCCTGTATCATTCCTCCAATTGCTGGCTGATGAATCATTACTTTTCCATGTGGGAAAATAAATCTATTGTTTTTTTGGCCGCCTGACAGAAGAATTGATCCCATGGAAGCGGCAAGTCCTATGCAAATGGTATTGACGGGTGACGATATCATTTTCATCGTATCGTAGATTACCATACCGGAAGTTACAACGCCTCCCGGGCTGTTGATATAAAAATCAATTTCCTTTCCAGGAGTAATACTTTCAAGATAAAACAAACGATCCACAACGTTCTGGGCAGACTTGTCGGAGACTTCTCCCCAAAGAAAGACCTTTCTTTTTTTCAAAAACTCGTTATCAAAAACCGGAATATCGCGTAAAGCCTTTAGAAAGTTCTGATCGTTCATCGTTTTCTCCTTCACTAATATCTTCTGTTTCTTGTTCCCATTATAATCCAAAGCTTGAAAACATCCAAAAAACGTTGTGCACAATAAAAAAATGCCACTGTTCAGGCTTTTTAATTCCCGTTCATAATGGTAAAAATACCTGATCGAAGAAGAATATTAATACAAGGGACGGATAATGGACAGAAAAGAAATATTGAAACTGGTTAAAAAATATGCTGAGAACAATCTAAAACCCAAAAAGTTTGATCCGGCAAAAGATTTTGTCAGATATGCCGGGAGGGTTTTTGATCATGAAGAAGTTTTAAATCTGATAAATGCGTCGCTTGATTTCTGGCTTACTGAAGGACGTTTTTCGGAAGAGTTTGCCGAAAAAATATCCGACTTTCTGGATGTCGATAACGTATATCTTACAAATTCCGGTTCTTCGTCGAATCTTCTTGCCTTGTCAGCTTTAACTTCAGACAAGCTTGGTGATAGAAGGTTAAAACCAGGTGATGAAGTAATTACCGTTGCGGCCGGCTTTCCGGCAACGGTTACTCCGATTCTTCAGAATAACTGTATTCCTGTTTTTGTTGATGTGGAATTACCAACATATAACATAAACGTGGAAAACCTGAAAAAGGCGGTTTCATCAAAAACAAAGGCCATCTTTCTGGCCCATACGCTTGGCAATCCATGGAATGTTTCAGCTGTGAAGGAAATTGCCGAAAAAAACAATCTTTGGCTTATTGAGGATAATTGTGATGCCTTTGGTAGCAAATATGACGGCAAATATACCGGAACCTTCGGTGATATTTCGACAATATCCTTTTATCCGGCCCATCATATAACAACAGGAGAAGGTGGGGCGGTCGTTACAAATAATGAACAGCTCGGCCAGCTCATTCGCGCTTTCAGGGATTGGGGACGTGACTGCTATTGTAACAGCGGTGAAAACAACACCTGTGGAAAAAGATTTACGCAGCAATTTGGAACGCTACCAAAAGGATATGATCACAAGTATGTTTACAGTGAAATTGGTTACAACCTCAAAATGACGGATATGCAGGCCGCAATAGGCGCAGCTCAAATGGACAAGCTGGAAAGCTTTTGTGAAAAAAGAAAAAAGAATTTTGCACGTTATCAGGAAATGTTGAAAAAATACGACAATTATTTGATTCTTCCAAAGGCCACTGAAAACTCCGATCCAGCATGGTTTACCTATATTCTTTCAATCAGGGAGGATGCACCTTTTTCACGAAATGATATTGTGACACATCTTACAGACCGGCGTATTGAAACAAGAAATATATTTGCCGGTAATATGGTCAGGCAACCGGCATTTATTGGTAAACCTCATCGCATGGTCGATGAACTTTCCATAACTGATTTTGTCATGAATAACACTTTTTTTCTTGGAACTTATCCTGGAATGACAACTGAAATGTTGGATTATACCGAGGAAGTTTTCTCCGATTTTATGAAGAGGTACTAATGGCCCTGGTTAAAAAATACAAATCAAAAGTCACGCAAATTAATGAACCGATCAAGGATGTGTTTGTTGTAAAATTTGAGGCAGAAAAAAAATTCAAATTCAAACCTGGACAATTTTTACATCTGGCACTTGATGAATACGATCCAGGCATGCCGTGGCCGGAATCAAGATGCTTTTCCATGCAAAATCACCCGGGTGAAATGGAAGTTACGATCACTTTTGCAATCAAGGGAAATTATACGGAGAGGATGGCAGGAGAACTTTATGTCGGAAAGGAAGTCTGGTTAAAACTTCCTTATGGGAGCATATTTACTGGAAATTTTAAAAAAGAGTGTCCGGTATTTATTGCCGGGGGCACGGGAATAACACCATTTCTTTCGTTGTTTACTGATAAGGAGTTTAACGAATACAAGAATGCCAGACTTTATTTCGGTATTCGAAAAGATTGCCATAATTTATATGATGATGAACTGAACAAGGCCATATTACATAATCCTGATTTTAAAATTAATATTATAAACCAGGAGAAATCTGGAATACTCGACATTGAAAAAATATTTAATGAGCATGGAAAGGATTGCAGCTACTTTATTTCAGGGCCTCCTGCCATGATAAAAGACTTCAAAAACTTTCTGATTCAAAACGGAGTAAACGGGGAATATGTAATAACCGACGACTGGGAATAGATTTCTTATGGAAAAAATGTCCTTGTCCAAACATCTGACCGATCTTAGAAAAACACTCATTCGAATTGCCATAATCCTGTTTATATCCTTCGTTCTTTGTTACACCTTTGGGGCGCAGCTATCGGAAATTCTTCTTGCCCCTTTAAGAGTTGTCCTTAAGGATAATGGTCAAATAGTTTATCTTGGTATTTTTGACAAGGTACTATCATATTTCCAGGTCGCTCTTTGGTCGGCCGTCATTCTTTCCTCACCTTTTTGGTTCTTTGAGATTTGGGGTTTTATACGTCCCGGACTTCTTCCACGTGAATTAAAAGTGATAAGGCCGTTTATCCTGGCGGGTTTTCTTTTGTTTTGCTTTGGAGTGTGTTTTGGTTATTTCGTGGTTTTTCCGATCACTTTTAAAATGCTTGTAGGATTTGGAGTAGGTGATGTCGGGCCAATGATGAGCATGAAGGACTATCTCGGTCTTTCAATAAAGATTCTTGTCTTTCTGGGAATGGTTTTTCAATTTCCCAATATTATTTTCATTCTTGGACTTTTGAAAATAGTTACCCCACAAAAACTCAGTGGTATCAGAACCCATATCTATGTTGCACTTGCGATTCTTTCAGCTTTTTTCACTCCACCTGATATTTTGACCATGTTGGGATTATGGTTACCACTTGTCCTGCTTTTTGAGATTGGTGTTTTGGGAGTCAGGTTTTTTATTCGTCGCTGAACAACGTGTGTTATCTATAATTTAGAGGATACGCTCCATATTTTTTGGGCACATCTAAGTATATTGAAAAAAAAGAGACGGGAACCCGTTGGTGATTTCAGTTGGTTGTCATGGTATAATCAGGAATAATCCTTCTTTTAAAAGGAGTTTTTATGGAAACCATGAAAGGGTCAATCTCTTTTCCTGATGGAAATGACATGTTATCCATTCTGTTACATGCGAGAGCTATTTCCAATACGGATCTTGATATTTTGTTTGTCTTTAAGAAGCACAACGGACGTGTGTTTTTACAGGATATTCATGACTATTTCAGTATACCAAAGACTGAGAAGACGTTGCGTAATCATATTGCCCGTATTAACCAGATAATTTTTAGATATAATCTTACTATTAAAAGAGTTGGCAAAAATTGTTATCAGTTGTTTCACTTGAGACAGGTGAAGTTTTACGATTAGCGGGCTACTTGTCCAACGTTGTTTTGACAGCAATCTGATTGATCATTTTTCCAATGTTACCGGAGTACACATTTATTTGTTTCATCATGTCCATGAGTTCCATATGGATTTCGTGGGTTTTTACTGTTTCTTTTTTTAGTTGTCCCAACCTTTGCAGATGTTTCATCCGGTATTGGGATTCCAGATCGAGATATTCCTCCATTTTATTCATTGCCTTCAGGCCCTTTTTAGGGTCCTGATCCTGAAATGCAAATTTTATACGGCTGATTTGTTTGCAGATTTTTATGTGAAACATGGAGATCTCCTCCCTGCCTTCGAAGGAAAAATCATTTTCGAGAGACCTTTTTTTGGGGATCAGCGGAATTATGTTTTTATCAATGATATCCGCGATACTCTCAATATCGTTCATGATTGAAATTAATCCTATAACTTCGTTTGATTCTTCGTCAGTGACATTTTGCTGACTAATCTTTAACAGATAATTGCCGATTTTTTCCTCTAAAAAATCGATCTTTTCCTCGCGAATTTTCAGGCCTTGGATGAGTGAGATTTGTGGATATTTTTCGTCTTTTGGAATTTTCTCTTTCATAAATGGAATGATGACGTAATTGACCATTTTTTCCATGAGTTTGACCATCTGGAAAATTTCCGCCCTTGCCAGTTGAATTGCGAGGGAAGGAACAGAGATCAGGCTTTTATCAAGGTTTCTGATTGACGGTAATAGCTCCCGGTCTTCTTCCTCTTCTCTGATTTTTTTCGTAGATTCAGGAAGAATTTTAAGAACCAGTTTGGCGAAAAGATTGACGAAAGGCAGGGCAACGAATGCCATGGAGACATTGAAAATGGTATGGGCATGTGCGATCTGTCTTGCCACTGAGGCATCAAGAGAGTGGCTGAAATACCTTATGAGTTCCGTAAACTGTGCTATGAAGGGGAATATTAGAAGAACACCAAAAATTTTGAAAAGTGTGTGGCTGAGAGCGACCCGCTTGGCCTCGCGGGTTGTTCCTACACAGGCAATTCCTGCTGTAATGCATGTACCGATATTGGCACCCATTACCAAAGGAATTCCCGCTTCAAGGTTGATAATATTTTGCTGGGCCAGAACGATGATAATACCGGTAAAGGCGCTTGATGATTGAATAACTGCCGTAAAGAGCGCACCGGCGAGGATGCCGAGAATTGGAGTTTGAAGATGAGCTATTGAGTTGATAAATGGTTCGTAGGTTCTGATGGGAATCATGGAGTCACCCATGATTTTCATTCCGAAAAACAGTACACCAAATCCTAAAATGGCCTGGGATAGGTGCTTGTATTTTTCCTGTTTTGAAAAAAAACTGATGGCAAATCCGGAGGCAATCGCAAGAAGGGCGTAATCCGTCAGTTTGAAGGCAACAAGCTGGGCCGTGATTGTTGTTCCGATATCTGCGCCAAGAATCACGCCCATGGTTTGAGGAACGCTCATTAGTCCTGCTTGGACGAAACTGACAAGCATTACGGTTGTTGCGCTCGATGATTGAATAATCATGGTGACAAATGTGCCGGACAGTAGTCCCATAAGTCTATTGTTTGTGACGGTTGCCAGAAAGGAACGCATTTTGTTTCCGGCGAATTTTTTCATGCCACTGCTCATTAGATCCATGCCGTAGAGAAACAGCGCCAGGCCTCCAAATAAACCCATTATAAGCTTGAACCAGTGAATACCTGCATCTTCCATGATGCCTCCTTTCGTGTTATTTTACATATATTGCCATCTTTTGGCACATTAATTCGGATGGTGAAAGTTGAACGAAAAAATCAGCATAGGAGTGAGTACATGTCTTTTGGGAGAGGAGGTACGCTATGATGGCGGGCATAAATTCAATCCCTGGATTGTAAATGTACTTGGGAAAATTGCTGAATTGATCCCCGCTTGTCCGGAACATGAGTGTGGCATGAGTATTCCGCGCGGGCCGATGCGTCTTGAGGGAACCCCCGATAATACAAGATTAATTGTGATAGACAGTGGAATGGATTTGACTGCAAAGCTGAATAAATGGGTCGGATTTAAAATTAAAAAATTGAAGAAAGAAAATCTTGACGGATATATCTTTAAAACAAAGTCCCCAAGCTGTGGTTTGAAAGAAGTGGAGCTTTTTGGAAAAAACGGAAAAGTTCGCAGGAATGGAAAGGGTCTTTTTGCCAGGGCATTTGTGGAGAATTTTTCTTTTATACCGGTCGTGGATGAAAGACAGCTTGAAAATCCTGCGATCAGGGAAAAATTTATTGATAGTGTTTATGTGATGAAGCACTATCGAAAAATGATGAATGGGAAAAAAACATATAACAAGCTTGTTACGTTTCATCGTGATCATGAAATATTGATTCTTTCCAACAATGCTGTGAAGCTAAAAGAGATGAATATTTTACTGTCAGAAGGAAGTGCTGCTGATCCTGAAAAACTCTATTCACACTATTTTAAAAAATTAATATCTCTCTTTTTCTGAAACCACGTTTTTATAAAAGGTAACATGAATGGAAGGCCGGCCAGGGCCGTTATGAAGTAGCTGACGAAGGAAAAAATTATTCCGGCACCAAGTAATGTTTCAGGAGAGTAAAGTGATTTGAATAAAACAAGCAGCAGGGCCTCCCGGCTTCCGATTCCCATGATTGTTATCGGGATATTTGATATTATGCCGGCCAGAGGGATATACAATAACATCATGCCAAATGGTGGCGTGGAATTCAGCGATTTAAACACCAGAAAAAAAACGAGTACGTCGGACAGTTGAAATATCAATGCCATGATGAATAATTCCAGCTTTTGTGAGAAGGAAATTGTCGGCAAAGTCGGGACCAGTTTCGACCATGCACCTCTGATACCGATGCCGAAAAACAAAAGTATGAGAAATAAAAGAAATAATATTATCGTTGGGATTTTAATGCTTAACGGGATTTGTAAAAAGATTACTGCCAAAGGAACAAGTGAGAGTAATGCCAGTAAATTATAAAATTTATCAAATACAACGGAACTAACACCCTTTGACCAGTCGACTTCGTGATGTCTGTTTAAATAAACCGCATGCAAAAGGGCCCCTGATTTTAATGGGAATATTGCACGCATTGGAGTCATTGCCGCCCAAATTAAAAAGGTCTCCTTGAATGATATTGTTTGATGATAAAATTTTAGTAAACGAAACCATTTAAAGGGGGCCAGAAAAAACTTTGCTGTAAGTGAAATTAATAGTGCCGGAAGAATAAACCATTTTTCGGTTTTGCTGAAAAGCTGAAGCATTTGTTGTAAATCCACATATTGAAGAAGAATATAAAAAATCAGGATGGTGACGATTATGCCGACTACTATCAATAATGTATCTTTTTTTGTAATGCTGTTATTCATATTCAAAGAATTCATCAAAATTAAAAAAATTGGTATTATATTTGAACTTGTAAATAGGCGGAACTTCCTGTTTTGTTCGTTCCAATAACAATTTCAGATTTCCCTGCTCCAGTATATATGGACATTTCATTTCACCGATATAAACCATTCGTTTGATCATGTTGTTTCCATCTTCAAAAATCAATCTGGTTTGTAGAAAATCCTCGTAGGGCAGATCGTGACCATATTTGGAAACGTATATTTGTTTTAGTTCGTAATGATCGATACACTTTGTATTTCTTTTCTCCAGAATATCATTAACCCTGCTCCAACTGATTCGTTCCCGGCCGATTAACAGGAAAATAATGAATAGAAAGCTCAAACCCAATAATGGTAAATTACGATAAAACCGTGTTGGAACTGTAGGGATGGAGGTTTTTTTTACATATATAAAAACAAAACACAAGGGTAGGAAAAATAGCGGAATGAAATATTTAAACTCCCATATCATTTCCATGGCTGAAGCGACGGTTAAAACCATGAGAATTAAAATATATTTGATGTATTTATGATATTTTTGCGGATTCAGTAAAAACCAAGCAAGTATAAAAAATAATGTGGCGAGTATGGTTCCTGTGATGACAGGCAGGTATCCATCCTTCAAATCATCGAAGAAAATCGTCACATTTAAAATATTATGCCACTTGATAGAGGACGGTAAAAATGAATAGATGAATGAAATCAAGGCCGGCGAAAGACAGTATAATATCTTTTTTAAAAGTGTTTTTGGCCTGGACAGGATAAGTTCTATTATTCCCCAGAGGCCAAGCATGGGCCCTGATATCGGATGAAATATTGCGCTAATCGTGGCCAAAACCCAACCAATATATGGATTTCTGTCTTTTTTATATTCGTAGGATAAAAAATACCAGAAAAGACAAAGGGCCAGTGTTTTTTCCGATGTAATTCTTGAAAATGAAATGGAAAACAAAATGCCTGTGGCAAGGATGAAAAAAAGATAGGGGTGTTTTACGTTTTTATATATAAGAAAAAAGAACAGAAAAGGTGAAAAACAATAAAAGAAGCCGTAGAGATAAGACAAGATGATTAAATTTGTAGTGAGAAAAGAGGCCAGGATGACCGGATATTGAATGATGGAGATTAAAAATTTACCCGGAAAAAAAAATGGTTTGGCCGTGGTGAGGATCATATACAGATTTAATGATCCAGTCTCAAAAAGAGATGCCTTGCCAACCCACATTAAAAAAAATGTAAAAAATACCATGATGAATAGGGAAAGAATATGTCGTATAGGCACTTTTAAAGTATATATATAAATGCAGACTTTTAGAATACATTAATTTATGATTATAAGTCGATATAGTGCATCGAAAGGTGGTTCTAAATGAAACTGAACAACTATGCTCTTGTTACTGGAGCGGCTTCGGGGTTGGGAGCTGCACTTTCCGAGCGATTGATTAACGAAGATTATATCGTGATTGGAATTGACCAGTCTCAAGATTGGCCTGTTCGACTGCAAAAAAAATTTAATTCAAATTTTATCCCCATTTGTCTGGATTTAAAAAATACGCAGGAGCTTCATGGATTAAAATCGGAAATTGAAGGGATAACCGATAAGCTTGATCTTGTGGTTTTTAATGCCGGTCTGAATCATTGTGGAAGATTTTTTTCAAATCTCAAGGTTCATCTTGATGTCATAAATACAAATTTAATTTCCCAGCTAATAATGATTTCGGAATTGGAAACATTCTTAAAAAAAGATTCGCAGATATTGGTTATCTCATCAACGGCATCATTAAAACCATCATATTTCCAGATATCGTATGGTCTTAGCAAGTCCTCTCTCAATTATTTTTGGAGATCAATCCGAAAAGAGTTAAGGCAAAAGGGGATATCAGTCACGCTTGCAGTGGTGTGTGCCTTTAAAAGTCCTTTTTTGCATAAAGGCAATATGGATTTATCGAGACATCCAAGACTTTTACCATTGGATTATGTTGCTGGAAAATGCATCAGGGCAATTTCCAGGAAAAGGCGATATGTTTTTATTGGAGTAAGATCAAAGTTGCAATATATTGTCTTTAATCTGGTCGGATGGAGAGTTGGAGATTGTTTAACACGGTTTTTAAACAGGAAGGAATCATTTGACTTGTTTGATCGTTAGGCCTGCAATCAAAGCGGAGGTTACCGTTCCTTTTATATCCTGCTATCTGGATGGATTTTTACGTTCACATAATTTGAAAAGTCGGTTTTTGGATTTGAACTTTGATCAGGATGTCAGAGTATTGATGGAGTCCAAAGATGCGTCTGATTTGATCTTTATAGTGATTGAACCGGCAAGGGCATTATGCAACAGTGATCTTGAAATACTTGAAAATAATTTTAAATTATTGTCAGTGATTTTTCCTGGAAAAACCAAATACCTGTTATCTCTGAGATCCACAATTGCCATTGAAACAAAAATACCAGATATAAAGGTTGTATGTTCAATTTTTTTTAAGGACTGGGGACTGTCGTTCATTAAAGGCCATGAGTCCGAATACTGCATATATGACCATGCTCCAAATTGGTCCATTATTGAATTTGGACGTTACAACAAAACACTCTTTGCATCAGCAATCCATGTATCCATGCTGACTTCAATTGGTTGCAGCTTTGATTGTTCATATTGTCTTGAAAAAAAAGAATATTTCAGTCGTTGCATGGATGATATTGTAAGGGATATCAGGCTTGCTCAAGGCCAGGGAGTTGATAATTTTGTTTTTGAAGATGACTTGATAAATAATGATACGAAACATCTGATGCAATTATGCAAGACGTTTATGGACAATTCCCTGCTCATATCCTGGCAATGTCTTAATGGTTTGTATCCAGGCAATATTGACAAAAAACTCATTGAAGTGATGAAACAATCCGGCTGTTTCCATATCACCCTGGGAGTAGAACACTTTGACAGGGGAGTTTTGGATGAAATTGGACGTGGTGGCTATACCACTTCGCATATCAGGGATGTGATAATACATTGTAAGAGGAACAGGGTGATCGTAACCTTGTATTTAATATATGGATTACCTCAAAGTAATATCATAAAGGATTTAAAAACTTTTATCGTGTCATTGTTGGTTAATCCGGACATGTGTCATTACGGGGTATACGGTGTCAGTTGGAAAACAAGGAGTTTGCAGATATTTTCTTATCTGTTTTTTTATACCTTGCCTCATAATTTTATAAATATTGTAATAATGGTCAAAAATTACAGGAATTTTATTAAAAAGGTGTTCTGCAAATTCATGAGAGACATTATATAATGAAAATTTTATTTATACGACTTGCTTCATATTATGACATCCATTTCCATCACCCTGAAAATGTAATGATGCCTATTGATATTTCCATAATGATGCGAACGGCTTTAAACCTCAAATGTCACTTTGAATTTATCGATCTGGAGGCCTTTAGATTCACATTTGATGATTTAAAAAAAATGATCAGCAGGGATGATTTTGATCTTATTGTCGTCAAGGCAAAATCACCAAGTTTTGAAACCTTTATTAAATTATTTAAAAATACAAAAAAAAATATTATAGGAATGGGACATATTTTTTCATGTTATGCAGAAAAGCTTTTTTCAGAAGATATACCATTATTGGCAGCAATCAGCGGTGAGCCGGAGCTGTCTTTTGGCCTGTTATTGCAGGCAATTAAAAATGACGGCAATTATAATTTTTCAAACATCCCGAATATTACCTGGAAAATAGACGGGAAAATAATCCATAACGAGGAACAACTTGTTGATAATCTTGATGAGCTGCCAAATCCCTATACCGATCCGTTTCTGTCGGCAGGATATTTCACATATTATCCTGTCCCATTTGGAACAAAAAAAAGATTTGGTTTTTTAATGCATTCACGGGGATGTCCGTACAAGTGTATTTTTTGTTCTCCGACGCTTAGAAATTCACGTGGTGACAGAATGAGATATCATTCTGCAAAAAGAACTGTTGATGAGATGGAAAAAATGGCTCAAAAAGGTGTCACAATTGTTCAGTTCAGGGATGATTCCTTCACCATTGATAAAAGCAAGGTGAAAGAGCTTTGCCTGGAACTTAAAAGGAGGAATCTGAAGATCAAATGGATTGTACAAACTAATATCAACAATGTTGACAAGGATTTGTTGATGGAAATGAAATCGGCCGGATGTTGCAGTATTGGATTTGGAATAGAGTCGGGCTCTCCACGGATTCTGTCCATGCTGAACAAAAACAACGACCTGCCTCACGCAATGGAAATCTTCGATTTTTGTAAAAAAATTGGAATAAAGACGGTTGGCTTTTTCCTGCTTGGTTCCCCAGGGGAGGAGCGTGAGGATATTGAGAAAACCATAAAGTTATTAAAAAATTTAAGGCCTGATCTTATTCAGCTGGCCTATTTCACTCCTTATCCGGGGTCACAAGTCTTTGAAAAAATCAAGCAGGACTATAAGGAATCAATCCATCATTATAATTGTTTTGAGTATAATTTTTCAAAAGTAAGCACAGTCGAATTGAAGAAGTATTTTAGAAAATTTTATTTGAATTGGTTATTAAGTCCCTCCACCCTGCTTTCTCTGACCAGTTCAATGGTGAATGATTTGTTCTTCAATCCGGGAGCTGCAAAACGATTTTTAATGGATGGAATCAGATTTACCATCAGGATATTATTTTTTAATCTTCGATAGAAGATAACTGTTGATGAATTTTAACAGAACCTTGCTGTAGCGGATGATTTCTCTTAATGAACGGATTTTTAATATTGCTTTCAGTATATATCGCGGCCTTAAATAGAATTCCAGATATGCCAGCAAAGTGATTTTCTCAATTTCAGCTCTTGTTAATTTTGTCCACGGCATCGGTAGCGCTTTTTCCTTTTCCTTGCCAAGTATGTAATTTCTCCAATAATCCTCTTTACCAATATCGGTCATATATTTTTGTGCCAGTTCAGTATGCGGTTTCATGATGGTCATACTGAACTGGGCATAATCAAGTGGAAGCTGTTTGGAAAATTTAATTGTTTGCCTTATCGTATCCATGGTTTCCCCCGGATTTCCAAGCATGAAAAAACCCAGTATTCTGATACCTCTTTTGTTTGCAGCCTCCAACACAGGTCTTATTTTGTCCAATTCAATAACTTTATTTACGTTTTCAAGAACAGTGTTGCTTCCTGACTCTATTCCTATAAACAGTCTTTTGCATTTTCCCTCTTCCAGGGCATCAAGAAATTTTTCATCGGGGCGCGGGTCGCCAGGTGCCATCATTAATGTTTCCACCCGGGTGCGGGAAGACCAGATGATGTCCAATTTTCTCTCTTTTATGATGCTACACAGTTTATATATTCTGTTTTTGGAAAATAACATTATGGGATCAAACCAGTCTATTTCATGAATATTGTGTTTTTTAATACATTCTTCCATTTCATCTGCTGTCTGCTCGGCCGATCTTGGTACAAAACCGGAGTCATGCATGCAGCAATAGGAGCAATTGTACGGACAGCCGATTGAACTGAAGCCGATGGTAAAGTTCTTTCTTTGTGATACATGCGAATAATAAAGAGAATTATCAAATATTGAACGGTCAGGGATTGGATGCTCCCTGAATGAAATGGATTTTTGATTGAAGGTGTGGTTTATCCGGCCGTCAGTTCTGTAATAAAGATTTGGTACTGAATTATAATCTCCATTATCTTCAAAAACCCGGAGAAATTTTTCAAAAAAAGGACTGATATCATCAGCACAGAGAAAATCAAAACAATCGTGGGCCATGATCTCCATTGGATATCTTTTTGCCTCGTATCCACCGACCAGGGAAGGTAGACCGAGGTCTTTTTTTAGTAGATATGCCCAACTGGTCATATCATGAAAGCTTTGTGCTGCATGTGCTGCAAAGGCCAGAAAATCCGGGCCGTATTTTTTCAATTCATTCAACGTCTCATCATAACTTTTTTTTGTTGCGGCAGCATCAAAGAGCTTTACGTGATGGTTTAAGCGTTTTGCCTCACATGCCAGATATCCATAACTGATGTATGGGAACCGTCCGAACTCATGATCAACAAGGGCCAGATTTTCATTGAACATCTTATGACGGAATGGAGGATAGATTAATGCAATTTTCAAACGACTTTTCCTTTTTTATCTGGTATCTGGCCGGAAGATGAATTAATGATCTGTGCAATGATTTCGATATCACTGTCTTTAACTTTTGAGTGTATTGGAATTTGAACATAGTTATTTATCGCCAGAAGTGTTCCTGGATATTGTTTCAGTGATTTTTTTGCCAGCGGATACATAATGGATTCTCCAATACCACTGTCGATACCACGGTCTGCCAGGTCTTTTTTAAGATTTGGCGCATGCTTGGATAAAACTATCATGTAATAAATAACGTCGCCATTTGTCTTTTTTAAAAATTTTACATTTTCATTGAAATGGTTCAGTAATCTTTTATATTTTGAGTATCTTGACGTATTGGTACGATCAAGCTTTTCAAGCTGTTTTAACCCAATGCAGGCCTGAAAGTTGGTAAACCTGTGAAAGGTTTTCAAGTTATCACGTCTTATAAAATTAATACTGGATTTAAGTTTACGCAAATATTTTTCATGCCGTAGTATCCAGAATGAAAAAGGTAGTAAATATTTTCCAAAGATAAGATTTTCCAGAAGTCCTGAAAAAATCTTGATAAGAAGCTTTATTTTTCCCGGTTTACTTCTGCCGGCCAGATCCATTTTTGCAAATTTGATTAATTCCATGTTTTCAGAAAGCAGAATCCCACCGGTGAATGTGTTTATTAATTTACAATGGTCAAAACTGTAAAAAGCGGCATCACCAAGTGTTCCGACTGAGGCCCCATGTGCATGAGCACAATCTTCAACGACTATTAATCCGTTTTTCTTTGCAAGGTTTATTACTTCATGTGAACAAACATTTCCAAAAAGGTGTGTTATAAGCGCAATTCGGCCGTTTGACGTGATTTTTTGTTCAAAATCCCGGGCATCCATTGTTCCGCGTTCTGGATCAATATCAATCAACTTGTAGCGATAATTATTCAAATCGAGAAAATCCTTGATTACTTTGGCGGTATACGCAGGAACATATATTTCATCATTTTTCCTGTCTTTTATAAAAAATTCCAGAATAATGGAAAGCGCATGTATTCCGCAGGAGGTTGCAACTCCTTCGCTGATGTTTGCAAAACCGGCGAAGGCCTTTTCAAATTTGTCTATATATTCGCCGTCAATCAGGGAATTGGATATCCATTTTGAAATATAGCCGTAAAGTGCGCCCTTGTGGATTATATTCCTTCTTCGTACAATCATATACCGCACCTGAATATTTTTACGCATCTGTTTAGTCTTGCCACTGATGATGCCGTACATATCCGGCACTCTTTTTTTCCCGATGCAAGTTTTTCGCTTATTTCCTTCCAGGAATATTTGAAAACATTATTAAAAGGAATAGTAGCATCCTGTCGACCGCAAATCTTTAATGATCCATCAGGTTCCACTCTTAAGAATAAAAGTCCTCCATGACAATTCGGTACTATTTTGTTTGAAAATTGTTCCTTCCAAAAATAAAAATCGGATATTGAGTTTGCAATATACTTTCTGTATTTTTTTTGTGATTTTAAACGTATCAAATCATTGATTGCGGCAAGAGTTTCGTTGTCCGACAATAAATAGGATTTGCTGTTGGTACAGCCTTCAAATTCATAAACAGGTTGAAAACGAAGGGGGGTTTTTAATTCCATTCCCCATTTTACAATTTCTTCCAGATGTTTTGAATTTTCCTTGTTTATGGTGACACTTATTTTGAGTTTTACCACATCCCTAAGCGCCATAATCGATTTTAAAATATTTTCATATTCATAATCCAGGTTGCGAAAAGAGTTTAAATTCTTTGGGCCATCAAGACTGATATTGACTTCATTGCATTTTTTAAGGAGATCAATGTAATCGCTGGCAAAAATACCGTTTGTATTTATGCTTAGGAGAACACCTTTTTTACTGGCGTTATCAATAAAGACATCGATATTATCGCTCAGTAAAGGTTCTCCACCGGTTATGGATATAAATCTGGTTCCAAGATTAATCCAAAAGTCCTGTAATTTTAGAAGATCGGATCTTGAAAGCTCTTCACAAGGGCGCAGCTCGTTGGCAATTGCGCAGTAGGAACATTTCAGGTTACATTTATTTGATAATGACCAGGTTATGAATGACGGCGAAGGAGTGTGAAACAGGGAGAACCTGGCAAGCTGGGTGAAAATTGTGGAATAAGCTGATAACCTCATATATTATTAACCTGGATTCTACATTAGCATAACACAACTTGGAGAGAAAAATGAAAACCGTATGCATACCACTGGCCAATGGCTTTGAAGAAATTGAAGCAGTCAGTCTTATTGATGTTTTAAGAAGGGCGGATGTTAATGTTATTACGATCGGAGTGAGTGGAAAGATTATTGAAGGCGGCCATAATATAAAAATGGAAACAGATATGAGTGTTGATGATGTCAGCTCCGACAAGATTGACATGATCCTTCTTCCCGGTGGGCTTGGTGGAACACATGCACTGATGAAGGATGGCAGGATTCAAAAGTTAATTAAGGAAATGGACGCTAAAAACAAGTTGATTGGTGCTATCTGTGCGGCACCGATGGCACTGGATACTGCCGGAGTTCTGAAAAACAAGTTTACCTGTTATCCGGGCATCGAAGGAAATATTAAAAGCAAAGGTCATACGAATGATCAAAAAGTTGTTGTGGATGGTAATATCATGACCTCGCAGGGTCCTGCGACGGCCATGATATTTGCATTGGAAATTGTTAAAAAACTTTGCGGCGAAGAAAAATATAATGAGCTGAACAGTTCTCTTCTTATGGGCTAGAGATTACCTCTAGTAACCGGTTGTGTAGTTGTAGTTGACAATTTTAAGAGTTTGTTTTTCAGCGTCCTTTATATGAACAAGGCATCCGCCACTGTCGCCTTCCACTGAAGTTTCAATATAAACCCTGTATGTAAATTTGTTCCATGAGGAACCCAATGATCTTTTTTCTTTTAGTACGATACCGGCCTTATTACAGTCGGCATAGTTATCAGTTTCAGGAATTAAGATAATTAGTTCAGGGTTTGAGTTTGATTTTTCTATGAGGGAAACCTCTGCAACAAAACCATCTTCATATCCGTCACCGTTAATTTCGGAATAAAATTCATCTCCAGCTTTAAGGTAATCCCCATATTCCAGGCTAGCCAGTGCAGAGATTGTAAAGAGACATGCAATAAGTGTGATTGTTAATTTTTTCATACCAACTCCTTTTTTAGATTTGAGGCATACTAATTAGTTGAGCAGGATAAGGGAAATTGAAAAATTGCATCAACATGATAAAAATATGTTATGATGAAGATGGGGAGGAATTTATGGAATATGGATATCTGAAGGCCTTTATCATGGTTGGGAAGCATTTGAATTTTACCCGTGCCGGTGAGGAGATGGGGTTGACGCAGGCGGCAATTTCCCGCCAAATACGGAAGCTTGAAGAGTCGGTGGGTGAACAGCTGGTTATTAGGTCGCCACAACAGGTAAAGTTGACTGATAGGGGAAAGGAGCTTTTGCAAAGGGCCGGTATTTTTCACCACTATGTGTCACAGGAGTTTAGAAAAGAGGAAAAAAATCATCTTGGAATTGGAATCATTCAAGGAGTACTCCATAGCTGGCTTACAGGATTTTTAGCATCCCATTTCAGTGATTTTAAATATCATTTTGACATCATTGTCGATTCCACTGCGAATTTGAAAACCATGCTTGAGGAATCCCGTATTGATGTCCTGATTTCAGGAGAAAAAATCGAGACAGGAATTCTGACATCAAGAAAACTTTTTGATGAACAATATGTTCTAATAAGCAAGTCTGGGGCGGATGTTTCAAGGATCAGTGATTACAGATGGATTGTTCATGGAAAAACCGATCCTCTTTTTAATTATCAGAAGAAAAAAAGCGATAACATTATTACCGTCAATTCCATCCTGGCCATTATTCAATTGGTGGAATTGGGAATGGGGATTGCTGCTGTTCCCTCCCATGCCATTTCAGGAAACAAGAAACTTGTGGTTCAGGATATACAAAAAATGAAAAAAAGAGCTGTGTATTTAACGACACTGAACTATGAACTTCCACCTAAAATGCTCAAGGAATTTTACAAGGCAATATAAACTGGTTTATGATTTTTTTTAATTAAGGAGTTGGCATGAATTCCCATGAACTTGTTTTGAATATTTTGGTGGATAATTACGCAGGAAAAACGCAGCTTGCCGAGTGGGGGTGGGCCGTGCATATTAGTTGGAAAAACAAGGAGTTTTTGTTTGATACCGGTCGAACAGGTGATGTTCTTTTGAGTAATGCGAAAGAACTTGGGGTCGGTCTCGGAGGGCTTGAAGGGATTATTCTTTCTCACGGCCACTATGATCATGCCGATGGTATAAAACATGTGTTGGAAGAAAGTGGATGCCAAAAAATATATGGCCATCCGGAAATTTTTTCGAATAAATATTCAGTCCATAAAAATGGAAAAAAGTTTTCAGGAATGAAGATACAAAGAAGGGAATTGGAAGAGAACCTGGGTGTTGATTTAAAGTTGCACGAGGGAATTTTCGAGATTCATGACGGTATGTTTATGACAGGAGAGGTTCCATTTGAAGATTTCGATATTCCGGCCGAATTTCAGATAAAAACGCAAAATGGATTTGTGCAGGATACCTTTATGGATGACAATTCCCTTGTATTCAGGACAAGTAAAGGACTTGTTATTTTGCTCGGCTGCGCCCACCGTGGAGTAATGAATATCGTTGAATATGCCAGGAGTAAATTCAATGAGCCTGTTCGTGCCGTTGTGGGGGGGATGCATCTTTTTGATGCTGATGAGGTGAAAATCGGGAAGATTATTAATTATTTTAAGAAGCTTGATCTGGAAATAATTGCTCCAGGGCATTGTACTGGAATGGGCCCCACTATGAAATTAAAGGAATCCTTTCCAAATAAGTGTTTACCTGCCTTTAGTGGAGCGAAATTTGAGTTTGTTGGCCATTGAAAAATGGCAACACCATGAAATTATGCATTTTTCTATAGAATAGTTGTTCTTTTTGAGGATATTTTTAACTAATAATGGTAAAATACTGGGTAGACCCGATATTTTAGGAGTCGGTATGACTAATGATCTCGGCATTGAGAATTTAGATAAAAAAATGGCAGAGAGGAGAAGACATTCCAGATTGCCAGTTAGTGTCAATCAGACATACACGGCAAATGTTGATATAATTATCAAATCCTCAAAATTCAATTTTATCATCGGGAATATCAGTATCAGCGGACTTGGTATCATTGTTCCAACGGATTTTTCAAAATTCACACATAATCAGGAGGTCCTTCTTGTTGTTCATCTTTTTGCTGAAAGATGCTTCAAGGTAAAGGCCATTATCAAACACGTCTCTTCGGCAGCATCCAGATGTCCATTTATGGGAATTGAGTTTTTAAACGTTACCGATGAGAACATTCGTCTTATTCATCAGTACTTTAAGTCCTTGTCTTTATTCTGATTATTCTGGCACAACATTCGCATTAATAATCACTAAACTGATTGGAAAAAACGGAATTTTTCATGGTTAGCATGGTTTGTGAGCATGGTGGATTGTAAAAAGTTTTGACACTTGTTCAAGAGCATACCGTGAGTAAATGAATTTTTTTGAGTTGGAGGATTTATGTTTTTTTGGATACATTTTAGAAACATTGCCATCCTTTTAATGTTTCTCTGTCTAATGACAGGTTCAGATGTATTTGCAAAAACTATAAAAGGAACAGACAAAAAATACAATAAAACTTCCAAGCGTGAAATAAGAAAGAGGAAAGGGGCAAAAAGCAATTTTTCAGGCGAGTGGAAATTCGGTCTTGGAAGTGGATACGTTTCTGATGAAATCAATAAACAAAATATTTCAGGAATTTTTGGAAGTGCAAAAATTAATTATGGCCTTCATCCGGCATTTGCGATCAATCTTGAACCTTTCGTAGGCCTTAATTCCGGCCAGGCACAATCCCTCTATGGTGAATTTGAATCAGGCAATAGTATTGGTGTTAATGAAGCTTCCGTATTCTGGACGCCTTTTGAATTTGTGGATATGAGTGCCGGTATTTTAAATCAACGTAGAATAGACAACCAACTGTTGATAAAGAATACGACCTTTCCAGGAATTTACGGACGTATTTATTTTATCAAGCACAAGGATTTTACATCAAATGTTGAAGCTGAAGGTGCAATTCCAACTTCATATACAATGAATTCGCAGGCGCGGGAACTGGAAAAGACTCCTGTGTTTTATGCACAGACACTGAGATTTGGTTTTCGTCCTGGAAAGAGGCTTAATGGAGAACTGTGGCTCACTCATTTTACATTTGAAAATCTTCCTTCAACAGTGGCCAAAAAGAGTAATACTCTTGGTAATACCGTAACCAATAACTATGACTTTGATTACAAGTTTGATGGAATTTCGGCCGGCGCGAAAACCACCATTCCATTATATGACGATATTCTGGATATCAATCTTGGTGCGAGATTGTTGAAAAACAACAAGGCACCGGAAGGTCTGAATGCCGGACATGAGCTTTCAGTGGAATTGAAAATTTCCACAATGTATGAAATTGATCTGAGACCACGTATTTCATTGTTTCGAAATGAACCAGATGCCTCTCCTGCTTATTACAATTCATCTGAGTACGGAAATTCAAACAGGCATGGTTATGCATACGGTATAGGAGTCGTTTTTAACAGATGGAATTTCAAATTAAATGGAAAGTATATTGACAGTCATTTGATATATAGAGACCCATTTCAGGCACATAGAAGAACGATAAAATTAACATTGGAGACCCTTGATGTACGCTTCTAACAACTTGAGACCCAAATTTAATTTTCTTGGAATAATGTTTGGATTCCTTGCATTGCTGTTCATGGCAGGATGTAGTGTTGATCCGCCAATGGAGAGACCGGGAGTTAACGAGCAGGGCTCGTTTTATGTGAGATCCTTTTCCGGATTATCCAAACAAACCTCTTATGACGAGGATTATGGTATTCCAAAGGCAAGGATTTATGATTTCAAAGTTTGTATCAAGGATCTGGCCAGTCGTAATGATGTTATAAAGCATTCGTTTTTTATAGATGGTGGAAATGAAACAATTCACACGACAACTGATGAAAATGGTTGTTTTGTATGGACTGAGGAGATTGAATTTAATTTTCTTGCTCAGTCACAATATGTTACACAAAAAAGGACCATCCGTTCGGATGGAGTTCAGCGTGGTGTTGATGTGGTGGAATTTGCCGTTAATCCCTGGAGAAGGGGAGAGGATGAAAAAGCCGTTTATGATCTTAAACTGACAAAAAATGTTCCTGGACTTGTTTCTCTTGAGGATACAAAAATGGCACTAAAGGGTGATAGTGTCAGGGAAGCGGTTTTATGGGTTGAGAAACTCGATTATGCAAATGTTTCCGAAGGAAGACTTACGGAACATGGTTATCTTAGTGATATGGAGCTTCATCTGAAATTGAAACTCAAGGTAAAGGATGTTTACGGGCAGTGGCAGATATATGATTTGAAGAGAGGAACCTTTAATGTAACACCATACTTGATTAATAAAAAACAGTTAAAGGGTGGTCTTGAAGAAAGGAATGTCTTGACCATTAATGACAAGGCAAAAAGTGAGAAGATTGGAATTGACGGACTAAAAGTTAACACTCATATATATATACCGCTTGTGCCAACGAGGGGAGACATTGAACTTGGTCTTATCATTGAACCACAAAACAGCAAAAAAAGTTTATCAGTGGATTTAAAATCTTTTCATGGGATTTTTCAGTATGGCCAGTTTGACAGTCTGGTTGGAAATCATCCGGGGAAACTCAAAAAAATTGTGATGGATAATGATAAAAAATTTAAATCAAAGGCCTTGAGCTTTGATCTTCATAATTATGTTGATACCAAGGCGATTTTTGTAAGAACCGCTTTTGCCGGATATAAAAAACATAAAAAGAAAATGGACAAACTTCGAAAAGACGGGCGCAAGGAGGATGTGGTTCCATTTAAGTTTCCGTCGGGATGGCAGTGTAATAAATACGTTTTTCAGGAATTGCAGATCAAGTTTCAAAGCTATTCGGTGAAGGCCCTGCCAGAACAGGAGGTCATTTTTAACGTAAAGGCATGTGTGAAAAATGTTTTTACGAAAAAAACGGTTGAGGGATATGATTTTACAATTCACAAGATTGAAAAAGATGCTGACGGAAAACGCAAGACAATAGTTGAAACCTCCAAAGACGGTGGTTGTATGAAGTGGACGGATAAAATTCGATTCAAGGTTTACGATAAGGAGCATTATATTATTGAAGATTTAATTGTTGAAAACGAGGAGCTTGATATTCATGAGGCCCTGAAAGTTGCAATTAATCCATGGGATTTTGGTTTTACCTTTGGACAGGACGCCCACTATAATTCGGAACTTACAAAGGATCAGAATCTTGACAGCAAGCCGTCTTCTGAAATCTGGGTTCCAGGTTTTGGTTACAGAAATCTTGGATTTGATTACAGGATCGATGAAAATCTTAATTTGATTTTAAAGAAGCATATGATTATAAGGATTGACCCATTCTTTAAGGCATATCATTCACTTACAAGGGTTCGTCCTATTTATCCGCTTTATCCCGGAAAGTATCTTATGAAGCTTGTCCTTATTCGAAATTACAATGAGGATCCACATCACATGGGTGAGTATATTTCTCATGTGGAAAAGCTGGTCAGTGTTTTTCAGGGCAGAATCCAGACGCAGGTTACCTTTGAGATAGATGACATCAGACTTATGGGTTCAAGGAACATACTCATGGTTGATATCTTTCCAGTTTACGAAGACAGGGTGATTGTCAATTCAAGGGGCCATATTGTGCCAAAAGACCCGGAACTTAGAGGACATCCTGAACTTTGGAATGATAATCTTGTTGCATGGGACAGTGGTTTGAAGTCAAAAACATATTTGGGGCCGATACTTGTTTTGAATGAAACGGGAGGATCATCTTTTCTTGAGGCCAGTGAACAAACAAGACTAAATTCAATGAGCCAGGTTAATGCTGAAAAAATCATGAAAGGTGGTGGCAGAAGCATAATTAGTCAGGACGTTGCTGAGGATTTTTTGAAAAATGTAAATATTGTTTCAGAAGATGAGGTCACGGCGGAACAGGAGGATCCAAAAATTATTGAAAAGATTCACGGGGAAAACGGGAAGATTTATCCTGTTGCTAAATCAGACCCAAGAAGCAGGGTCCTTCGTATAAATTCAAACAAGAATGCAGGAGGCAAAGGTCTTATACTGGAAAACATCTATTCGCTTGATGATCCAAAGGTGCAGGATAAACTGGTACAGCTTTTTAACTGCGGTCCGGTTAAAGATAAGAAGGGACGCATGGTTGAAAAATGTGTTCATGATGACTCCTCAATTAATAAAGATAAAAATGATGGTTTGTATGATCTGGTTCCATTTAAGTACATTGATGAAAGAACCAAAATTGAAAGAATTGGTTACGCCCCACCTCCGTTTGATACTGATACAACCACAATGATTAAACGTGCAAAGCTTATCGTCGAAATGAAAAAGAAAATTGTTGATGAATCATCAAAACTCAAACATTATCTCAAGCAAAACAATCTTAAGCATATTGTAATGAACGATGAAGAACAAGCCGATAAGTTTCTTTTCAATCTTGCTAATCCGTACTGGCACATGAGTGAGGAAAAAGGGTTTGCCGGTTTTATAAAAGAACGAAACGATCCATACTTTAATGTGCTGGATATAATTCAGGATATGAGGGGAAAACTTGAAGTCGAGCCTAAGGAAAATTTCAACAAGGATGAGATTATAGATCTTATTGAAAACGGCGTAATGACCAAAAAAATGGCAAACGTGTTTTGTAATTTCTGGTTTAATAATTTACTTCGAAACACTGTAAGCGATGGCCAGGAGTCGTTTATCAAGAAACCTTTTTCTTTTGTTGATGATAGATGGCTTGGAGCTATTGAGGACAATAGAAAATTTGATCCTCTGGCAAATTACAAAATGATGGAGCTGTGTCGCAAACAGGTGGAATCACCATGGAATATTTTTGCCGTGGAAAGAAAGTGGAGGGTCAAGGAGTTTGGTGACTTTTATCACAATCGCGGACTTTCAATTAATATGGCCGTAAGCAACGCGGTAAACATGGGGTATGGTGAAAGTCATTCAGTAAGCAAGAATTTTCATTACGGTGTTACTGCTGGAACGGACAAGTTTCCAGGAATAAAGAAGCTTCCTATACCTTTTAATGTTGGCGCAGGTTTCACGAAAACATTTTCAAGAAGCAAGCAGGTGAATAATGGTCTGAGTTCCGGGTCCAATACGTCAATTAATCTTGTTGTTCAAAGGAATGAATTTACCCTGGGTTTTAAGAAATATGAGAAATGTGTTTCCATCAAGATTAATCCTCTGGGGTTCAGAATGAACGCCAACGATGAAACTGTAATGTATGTTGAAAGAGGTCAGATTGGATGGAACGAAGAACTTATTCCAGATGACAAGGCTAATCTATTAACCAAGGGATTGTTTATTTGTACTGGCGAGGATATCGATGAGCCAACGGAAGTTCGTGAAAATTTTTATTATATTACACAGCATTTTAATGTTGGACACGCAATAGATACACCAAGTATTAAAAACAGATGGTTTGATGTTGCCTTACGCGGTAAGCATACCTTTACCACCTTTATCTCGTTGCTCTATGCTGAGCAGTATTATGAATTTAATAATAGGGAAGTCTGGGCACCTGTTGCAACAGAAGAAGCTCCGCTTGAATCACTTCTGCCTATTTATAAAAACATTCCCACCAGCTATTATAAAATCTATTCAGTACCTGAAAATCGGAGAAGATATGAGAAATTTGATTGGACAATGGAAAAGATTGATAAAGCCGTCGAGGAAAACAAAGTAAAAGAAAGCGAAACAAAAGAATAGTCGTGCCTGACTATTGGTCTGAAAATAAAAGGTGAAGCTTAAGAGGGGTCTCAAGCTTCACCTTTTTTTATATCTAGATTGTAGTTAAACCGTAAAAGAAAACGGAATAAAAAATCATTGAACCCAGGCAGCATTCTCCATCAAGATAGACATTGTGCTCTTCTCCGTGAACAGTAAATGTCCAGGTGATTCCATGGAAATGGCCGTCTTCAAAACTCTCTGTTTTATAATGGATTGGAACGGCAACATCACCCATGCTTAGTTTGATGATCTTGTTTTCACGGTCAACACCG
>JAGLPP010000139.1 GCA_023137315.1 Bacteriovoracaceae bacterium | reverse complement strand
GGCGTTCATAAAAGGTATCACGCACCTTATACTAATGTTACAATATATCGGTGTTAGTAAAGCCGCTTTTTGGCAGCGACATGGGAGGATGGATGACATTTAAGTATTTAAGCATTACTGCGTTAGTTTTTATTTTCTTATCTATAAATTATGTGATCGGAGGGGAATACTCCAACTTTTTGGAAAATCCAGATGTCGATCTTTCAGAAAGTGGTATTGAATCACTGGGAAATAGCAATTCTTATGATTTTAATAGAGGCGAAAAAGATGCAAGGGAGCAGAGAATTGTTGGGAAGAAGAACCCATATCACCTTATTGTTAAAAGAGACGGTGGGAAAATTACCCATCTTACGGAAGTTTCTTTTAAAGATAAAATGCGTCCTTATACTGATGATGTTAACGGGATAAAAGCCTACATAGATAACTATGTTGTCTCTTCGACAAGATTTAAAGGTGGCGATCTTCTTTCCCGAACGACTTGCAAGGCCTTCAATGGAACGACTTTCTTCAAATTCACTGTTCTTCCAGCTGTAAATAAATCTCTGATTAATCCCTCCTGTAGAACAATAACGCATAGTCGTTGCAAAGCAATTTTCAGACTGGAAGCTAAAATTAATAAATTAAAAGAGACATGTTCAAATAATTATGTGAAATTAATTGATTTTCTTAATGACGAAAACCATCAAGCAATAAGAAACGGAGATATTGAGCATTTAGATTCAATATATTCAACAAAAAAAATCTGGAGTCCTGGAATGGGTGCGGGAGCCTATTATAGTAGTCCATATTCGAGAAACGCCAAGATTCGTAGTAAAATTAAGAAAAAAAAGAAGGGTTTCAAAAAAGGCTTTATGGCACCATTTGATGAATTTTTTCAGATTAAAAATGATTGCGAAAAATTTATGAACTTTTTTGCAAAAGATAGTGCCGGTGGAGATCAATCAAAAGAAGCTGGTTCCGTTATCGAAAAGTAGTGATGAATACTGTTTTTAAATTTAATCGAACGATAGAGGGAAAGCATCTTGATAGCTTTGGGCATGTAAACAATGCCGCTTATCTTGCGCTTTACGAGGAGGCGCGCTGGGATTTTATTACGGCCCGTGGATTTGGACTTTCACGCATCAAGTGCGAGAAAATGGGGCCTGTCATTCTTGATCTCTCATTGAATTTTAAAAGGGAGCTTGTAGAGGGCGAGAGGATTCTTGTAAAATCCGTTTTTACCGGTATGAAAAACCGGCTTGTAATGAGGATGGAGCAGACCATGTATAATGCGAATGCGAAGGTTGCAAGCGAGCTGCGTTTTACCATGGGATTTATGGATCTTGCTAAAAGAAAACTGGTAAAACCCACGGATGACTGGTTGACGGCCTGTGGGGCATCATTTGAAAGTGTTACTGATTTGTTGGAGTGATAAACCGGTCAAAGATGATATGCCTGTGTTCCAGGATTTCCTTCTTGAGTAAAATATCCGCCGCATCCATGGTATCGGAAAAAAGCTGTAGAGTGAGTTTTTCAATGTATCGTTTTGCCGTGGGGAAGTGACTTATATGCCACCTTTCCGGCATTACACCTTTTGAATCTTTTTGGTACGGCCTTAAAAATCCATGTGCGGTGTTGGTTGAGATTTTTTTGTCAAGCCATATATGAAGAGGGCCGAAGATTCCACCATCTTTCACCTCATCATCGATCAATTGGATTTGGTAGTCAGGTGAGGGGAGTGAGTTTTTATCAAAGATATCAATATCAGTTCCCCAATGATGTCTGGAAAAACCCGGTAGCGCGGACCATGTCAGGATTGCAAACAGAAGTTCCGTTTTGGAAAGATTGTTATAATCCATTGGATGTCCGTCTTTATCCAGAAGTTTTTTTTCCCCACGCGCCTTTGCGTTCCATATTGAAAGTTGTGTATCAAACGAACGGTATGCGCTTGCGATTGATAATTCAAAACCATTTTCTTGTGCCATGGACTGAAGTGCTTTGAAAGGCCGGATCACTTCTCTGTGAAGAAGGGGCCCGGTGTTATTTAATTTTTCAAGGTGATGCCCGGTTTTTCCGGTGAGTTCTGAAATAACATGGCCCATTTACTTTTCCTTTTCATCTTCATCTTTAAACAGGCGTTTTACGGCACTGTTGTTGTAGCGATTTGTGATGATTTTCCAGATAGATTCATCTTTTTTGCTGTTGATTTGTTCGTCTTTGAAGACGTAACCTTGTCCTTTTTTTTGGTCAAAACTGATTGCGTCACGTCCGGAGGAAATGCCGGCCTCTCCCTGACCGAGATTGAAATTAAACTCGTCGTTTTGCTTTGAAGGGCCTTTTGATTTTTTCTTTCCGGTGTATTTGGGTCTTTTGATTCCTGATTTTTCAATGGCCGCTTTCATGGCCTTGTTTGCCGGAGGCGCACTTAAATGGGCCGTACTTAGCTGATTTGCCAGGGCACCGCTTTTTGCAGCGTTTAGAAGCTTTGGTGTTGCAATGGATTTGAGAAATTTTTGTGCATCGGTTTCAGATACAAGTTTTAATGGATTCTTTTTTCCCTCGTTGAATTTTCTTAAAAATTCATCTGTTATTTTTTTGTTTCTTGTGGCCTGTTTTGTCATTAAATTTCCGGAAATTTCCGCAGCACCAAGATTTCCGCTGGTGATTCCATTTATACCGTCGGCGATTTGTGGTATTGACAGGGCCGTTCCGAGATTGCCGAATCCTATTGTTCCAGGAACTGCTTTTTTGCAGGCGTTTTCACCTGTTTTTGGATTAATCATTCTTTTGCAGTCACAGTTCGGGTCATATCGCTCATCCCATGTGAGACAGCCCATGTTGCTTTCTCCTGCCGTTTTGTAATCGCCGGTCTCAATATGAAGATCGTCCTGTTTCCACAGGGATTGGCATGTGGCACTTGCCGAGTGTTCCTCATTTTTTGAGCCGTCGCTACTGTAGCAATAGCATCGGGGATTGCTGAGGTCATCGCGTCCGTTAGGACAGAAGGCAGATTGGTCGCTTGTAAATTCATTCAGGGCGGCATCAATTTTTTCTATATTTTCCGAGGCCTGCTTTTCCACCTTGCCAGCGGCGGCGGAAAGTTTTTGTGAGAAGATGGTGGCGATACCCGAGATTGTGAGGATGCCTGCCGAGGTTGAAAAGAATTTTGTGTATTTTGCTGACATTGCAGTTAGTCCGCCCCCAAGAAGGACAGGGAGGTAGCTTTTGAGGGACTTTTTCTCACCGTACTCCGCTCCCTTTGCGTCTCCTGCTGCACAGGCCGTCGGAAAAATTCCCGCAAAAATGCCATTGAAGAATGAGGTTTTTTTGGCCCCGCATCCGGTTTGTGTTACAAGCTCGTACGCGGCGACAACGGCAGCAGCACCATAGGCAGCGGTGAGTGCCATATAAACGGTTTTCTTCTTTTTGGCGATGTCCCTTATGGCCTCTTGTTCCTCTTTCAGATAATTAAAGGCATCAACCTGGGCGTTATACTGGTTTTCGGACATGGTTTTTTCCTCATACTCCTTGTGAAGTTTTTCCAGTTTTTTTCCGAGCATGAAGTATTGATAAATTTCTGCCATCAAAAAAGCCGATGCTGCGCCTTTAAAGATTGTTTTGGAGGTACAGGAGGTTCTGTTTTCTTTTTTTGAAAGATAGCTCATGGCCACCATTGCAACCGTGATACCGTAGACCCCCATGGCCATCGTGTCCGACGATTTGTCACTGATTGTTGGCGAGTCCGACTTTTGATATGCGAGATCATCAAAACATTTTTTTCTTTCAGCGTCGGTTTCAAGCGCCTGACATTTTACGACTTCGTTTCTCATGTCGATTGCATCTTCTTTGGTTAAGCAACGATTGAGTTCACAGACCCATTCCTTGCTGGCCTGTGTGCACTCGTCTTTTTGTTTTTTCAGTGCGGGATCGTCATCATAGGAACAATCGGCCAATGAGGTTTGAAAAGGTATAACAGCAAGCTGTATTGTCAAAGCGATTGTGGTTAATTTTTTTGTTATCCTCATAAAAGTTGTCCTTTTCAGGCAGTCTTCATATTAAGTCAAGTATAACCAATAAGGGCCTTTAAAGTGAAATTAAAAGAAAAATGCCCTGAAAAAGGTAACGGAACCCGAAAAAAAGTGCCGAAAGTTCTTGGCACTTGACCGGTTTGCTAAAAATCATGATCGGTGTCAAAATTGTTGGAAAAGATTGACATCTTTTCCAAGTCGGGAGGAACTCATGAGAGGGAAGGTTTTGAGAGTGTTTTGGCGCAGTTTTCTTATTATCATGGTTCTTGCCGTTATCATATCGCCAGTCGTTGTAAATCACTTCCAAGGGGAAACATCAGTGTTGGATGATCACTTTTGGGGGGAACGTGGGTTGCTGGATGAAATCCGAACATTGAATGATTATAAATCGGATATGAATAATCTTCTGAAGGAGCGTGGGAAATTCGAGAAATATGAGCTTGGAGAGCTGGTTCTTTCCGAGCTGGCCTGGTCAAAAAGGGTTCTTTATGCGGCAAATAAAGGGAAAAAGCTTGGGATTGATAGTACGGCCATAAAAAAACAGATTGGGATACTGGATAAAATTGTGGCGACGACGGAAAATATCTACCTTCGCAATAAAAGAATTAAAAACTTTAATTCGAATATTGATAAAATGTATACATTTCTCGTAAAAAATGAACATAAAAATCTGATGACACATACTTTACAGTTTAGAAACGAGTGGGAAAAGGTTAGGGGACTGTTTTTCAAGGAGAGGATTGCAACACTCAGAAATTGGAAAATTATTCTGCAAAAGATGGAGAACACCGCTCTGGCATCAAGTCTGTCCAGTGGGAATAAGGAAGAAATTCTCGAAAAGCTGTTTCATATGCGGGAGAGAAGCAACGAGATGAATATGCTTGTGGAATATTCCAACCGTTATATTTCCATGAAAAATAAACTGGGATATTATTTTCTAAATCTGGTCATGCAGGCGGATATTTTGCAACATAATCGGATATTAAAATCTGATTATTCCCGGAAATTCTGGAATTATTTGGCACTTTGTTGGGGAACTATTGGAATATTTTTTCTTGTGTCAGGACTTTTGCGAAGCAGTGGAAAAAAGAGGGCCGCGGTTGTCCAGATCACGCCTGTAATTTCGTCGGATGACGAGACTCAAATAAGAAATCAGGTCAATAATATCATAACAGAGTCACTGATGGATCTTGCCAACACAACTGGAAACAGGTCCAAAACCACTTTGCGAC
The DNA here is from genome assembly GCA_023137315.1 of Bacteriovoracaceae bacterium. Taxonomy (GTDB): domain Bacteria; phylum Bdellovibrionota; class Bacteriovoracia; order Bacteriovoracales; family Bacteriovoracaceae; genus JAGLPP01. Next base: position 13,393 of record JAGLPP010000139.1, on the reverse strand, counting down.
ACGTTGAAAATCATTACGATAATTAAGCAATTATTCACTCTTGGGTTTTTTGGCCGTAAGAGTATCCTTTAGTTCGTCAAAACTTTCACCTTTCAAATCACATTGATCCTGCGAGCATATCTGCCACCAATCATTGTCATCCTGATGATAGTCAAAAACAAATCGCGGCATAAAAAACGGGATAAAGGCGATAAATTCAGGTCTTTCAAGCCATCTCTCTGGAATTTTAATTACGTGGTACGCCTCCATTGGATAAGTGAGGGCACTTAATGCTTCCCCGGCATTCAACGGACTCGTTAATGCCTCGTGGGTGATTTTTTGTATCAACTTTTCTATCGGTTCGATCATGTTTTTGTCGCCTGATAACGTGGAGGCCTTTTTTGTCAGTTTGATCAGCGTGGAGGCCGCAGAACGATATGAAAGTTCAAATGAGTTATATTCCTGGTTTGGATAAAGTTCAAATTCGTTTGCTGATATCGCTCTTGTGAAAATCCTGTCGTTTTCGATGAATTCGTCGTGGATGAACTTGATTGTTTTTAGGAAATTTTGTTTGTGTGGTGAGCGTCCAGAGATTTCATAGATTCGAAGCTCCGATTCGGCAAAGAAAACATAATCCTCAAGATAGGGGAGTGAGTTTTCACGGGTTGTGCTGTGATGGATTTTCATTTTTCCATTGTCATCCATAACGAATGTGGAATAGCGTTTTTCCATGGAACGCTTGAAGATGCGCATGGCAACCTGGCGGATGGAATCAATCTGGCAGTATTGAATGACATCAATCAAGGCGCTAGTAAGCATAAAATTCCAACTGGCAACCCCTTTTGTGTCGGTGGTTGGGGGAATTCTCATTTTCCTCCTGTCCGCCAGGATTTGTCTCGTCTTTCGAATCAGATCCCATCCTTCCGGAGTGAATATCTCATTTTTTTCGTTTGGCATCAGTGAGATGATATTAAGTCCAAAATGGTAATTTCCATTTTTTTGAATATTGAGCCATTTGCGGATATTTTCCAGTTTTTCATTGTCAATTTTTTTGCCTTCGGGATGTTCTGCGAAGGCCTCATTGAATTCCTCCAGATTCCAGGTGTAATAAAGTCCTTCTTCGCCCTCGGATTCAGCGCTTTGTGAGCTGAAAAAATACCCTTCTTCGCCAAGCATTTCCTTTTCCAGATAATCCAAAGTGTTGAAGAGGCAGTCAAAAATCAGGGGTGATGGAAATACAAGGCTTGCCTTGGCGAGCATTCTAAGTAGGCCTGCCTGGTCGTAAAGTATTTTTTCAAAGTGCGGGATCTGCCATTTTTGGTCAATGGCATATCTGTGGAATCCGCCACGTAGATGATCATGTATTCCACCCATGAGCATTTTTTCAATAGAGAGGATAAGATGTTTTCCAACATCTTTTTCTATCATTCCTTCAAGAATCTGTTCGATACCCCATTCATAAAATGAAAAGTTCGGGAATTTTGGGGCGGCCCCATAGCCTCCATGTTCCTTGTCTTCAAATTCCTTGATGGCCTTCATTACTGCCATTGGGTGGGGGAAACGTCCCTCGTATTCGATATTTTCGTTCGGGATAAATCCTTTTTCGATTGCCTCGGTTACCTTGGTTGCGTTTTCGGTTGCTAGATTTCTGTCCTTATTATAGACCTCAACGATTTCGTGGAGTATGTCCATGAAGCTTGATGTATCGGGTGTACTTTGTTTGGGAAAATACGTGCCAACATAGAAAGGACGCATGTCAGGAAGTAAAAAAGCCGATATCGGGTGGCCGCTTTTATGTGTAAATATATGGCATGCTGATTGGTAATAACTGTCGATATCCGGAAGCTCCTCACGGTCAACCTTGATTGGAATAAAGTGCATGTTGATGAAGTTGGCCGTATCAATGTCTTCAAAGGATTCCCTGGCCATGACGTGAGATAAATGACACGATGAGTAGCCTATGGACAGGAATATTGGTTTATTTTCATCCCTGGCCTTCTGTAACGCATCGGGTCCATAGTTCCACCAATCAATCGGGTTTGATTCATGTTCTTTCAAATGCAAGGATTTCTCATGTCTTAGGCGATTGAAAGTCATTTTTTCGGTCATTTTTTTCTCCATAATAATGAATACGTTTTTGATTGTAACCCAATTGCCTGTATGGGGAAACCGGTTTTAGGACGGGTGCAGCGTGTAATTAATTCATGAAATTGAATGTGGTGAATCGAAAAGGGTTTACACCGCCTTGAATTGGGGGTAAAAGCCACTTTTTAAAGATTATCAGAGGTTGTGTTTTGAGGATTTGTGCGCCAGGTAAAACCGCTTTCACTCTTGAACAGACGCATGTTTTGATTGTCTGTTTAAGGGTTGTTTTGATCAGCATTCTTTTGCTCGGGACTTCCCATAGTGCTTTACGGGTTAAAATTGTTCCTGAAAAAATCTCCATTAAAAAAAGTCCTTTGCCAAAGGCCAAGGCGATAAAGATTGTCAGGAAAAACAGGTCACGGGAAATAAGACCATTGAATATCGCTGAGCTGCCATTCTACTCTTTTGCCTCGGTTGATAGGGCCTTTGGAAGAGTTGACATCTCTCGTATTCCAGAATTTACAGGGAATGAATTTGAGTATCTGGTTCTTGGTGGGACACCGTTGGTATACAGAGACAATTTGAAAAAATATTTGAGAAAGGCCATGGCCACGGCCATGAAATATCAAGTTGATCCTTTTTGGGTTTTGTCAGTCATGTGGATAGAGAGTCATTTCAAGCTCTCTGCAAGAAGTATCGTCGATGCCAGGGGGCTCATGCAAATCATGCCTGCCACTGGGGCCTATCTTGCTCTTAAAATGAAAATTCCCACACGTAACAAAAAAATTGAAAAAGTTCTTGCCGATCCCGCTGTGAATATAGAGATGGGAGTCTATTATCTGCGTTATCTCCTTGAATACTTTAATGGAGATTATGTCCTTGCCACAGTTGCATACAACATGGGCCCGGGCGGTGTGAAAAGGCGCTTGAGGAGGGGACTTGATGTTGGAGTCAGAAATCTTTACTTGACGAAGATACGACGGGTCTATCGTTTTCTTACACGCGACTATATCAATACCATCACTCATATGCCTGTTCCAATGCTTGTTTCCATGAAAGAAGAAATGCCGAGGGTCGTCCAGCGTTAAGCCATCTTGTACCATGTACCTTTTGTTTTATATGAGTTATAAATAGTGAATGACTGATTATGACAAGGTTATTGCTATTGACGGGCCCGGAGGTAGCGGCAAATCGACTATTGCCAAAACGCTGGCATTTAAGATGGGATTTCTATATGTGGACACCGGTGCCATGTATCGCGCCTTGGGATACTTTCTTGATTTAAACAAAATTCCATTTATATCGGATGACCATCTGAAAAAATATCTTCAGAGCATTGTTTTTCGATATGGTGTGAGTGAGGATGTTTTGGTTGAAGTGTCCGGCATGAATCTGACTGAAAAAATCCGTGAACATCATGTGTCCGAGCTTGCCTCAAAAGTTTCCAAACTACCGTTTGTAAGGGAGTTTTTGTTTGATACGCAAAGAAATCTTGTGAAGGATCAAATTTGTGTCATGGAGGGAAGGGATATAGCAACGGTCATTTTCCCAGGAGCGTTTTGCAAGGTGTTTTTGACAGCCAGTGCAAAAGTTCGTGCCAAAAGACGCTATGATCAATTGATCAGCATTGGGAAGGACGCGGTTCCCTTGAATCAAATTTTAGAGGATATCAAAAAAAGGGATGAAAGGGATTCCGGTAGGGATGTGGCACCTTTGAAACAGGCACAGGATGCGATTTTGCTTGATACCAGTGATTTGGATTTGAATCATGTAATTGATCAGATGGAAAAAATTGTCATTCAAAGATCCAGGGAGACAGGATTTGATCTATGAAAGTTCTCATAAACAGGACTGACGCCATTGGCGATACCATTTTAACACTTCCCATGGCCAGGATGATAAAGGAAAAATTTCCCGATGCGCAGGTGTTTTTCATGGTATCCAAAAAGACGGCCGATATTTTCCGTTATTATCCCGACGTCGATGGCATCATGGTCATGGATGTAAATGAAACCTGGATTAAACGTTTCTTCAAGACGCTCAAACTGTTTATAAAAAATAAATTCGATACTTATCTATTTGTAGGTGGAAGTCATATTCCATCTTATTCCGCCTGGATTTGTAGAGTACGATACCGTGGGGGACTAAGATCAAAATGGCAGACTTTTTTCTTTTTGAACAAGTCAGTCAGACAGAAAAGATCAATCGTCGAAATGCATGAGACTGATTACAATCTGAATCTTCTAAAACCTCTTGGAATTAATTTTCATTATAAGAACGGATATAAGTACAAACCTGTTTTTACTATGGATAAGAATGATTCAAAAAACGCCATCGAATTGTTTGAGGCGGAAGTGAAAGATTCATCAGTAATTTTTCGCAGGGAGATTATTTTTATTCATCCAGGAATGACCGGCCATACCCTGAATTGGTCCGCCACCAATTACGCAAGACTGGTTGTTTGCATTGAAAGGCAGTGGCCGGAAAAGTATCTCTTTGTCTTGTCCCATACACAAGCCGATATGAAATATGTCCGAAAATTCAGGAATTTTCTGGATGACGAAAAGTTCGATTTTCTTAAAAATAGGATTTATTATTTTGACGGGGGAGTCAAGGGACTTTCCAATTATGTGACGGTACTTGATAACGCCAGTCTTTTTATCGGTCCCAGTACCGGAAATACACACATGGCCAACGCTCTCGGCGTTCCGCTTGTGGCAATTTATTCGCCGATCAAGGTACAGTCAGCGATGCGATGGGGGCCGTATCATCGTGATTCCTGCAAGTGCAGGGTTGTGGTTCCAGATGTTGTATGTGGCGAGCAATATGAGTGTGCCGGAGAACGATGTATTTATTATAAATGTATGGCAAAAATAGAGGTGGATGATGTCTTTCAGGAGGTCCGGAAAATTTTTGATGAAAAGTCGAATGTAAAAACAGAAGGCGAGGAAAAATGAAGAAGAATATTATAAGTGAGAGTAAATTTAAAAATCTGGTGGAGGGATTTGTGTCCCTTGGGCCGATTCTTGTCATCGGTGATATCGGTTTGGATAAGTATACAATGGGTAACGTAAGGAGGATTTCGCCGGAAGCTCCAGTTCCCGTTCTGGAAGTTGTGGAGGAAAAACTCAAGCTTGGGATGGCCGCAAATATTGTTGATAACCTGAGAACCCTTGGTGTAAGGCCCACCCTGTGCGGAATTATAGGCGAGGATAGAAATGCGGAATATTTTCAGGACATTTTGAAAGAATACAATTTGAGTACGGATGGACTGATAAAAGTCGGTAATAGGCCAACCACCTTTAAGGAGAGAGTTGCAACATCTGTACAACAGGTATGCAGAGTGGATTACGAAGACCGTTCTCCTATTGATAAAACCACGGAAAAAATGGTTCTCGACTGTGCTGTGAAAATGTTTGAAGACCATGGAGCGGTTATCGTTGAGGATTATGGCAAGGGAATGTTTACCGAGGAATTGATTTACGGCCTTATACAAAAATCCAGGGAAAAGGGAAAACTTTTAACCCTGGACCCAAGCAGGATTACACCTCCCGAGTTTTATCGTGGTGCCACCTTGCTAAAACCAAATCTGGCGGAGGCGCAAATGATGGCCAGATCCATGGGATGTCGAAATGAAAAACTTGAATTCGTGGCCGACACCCTTATGGAAAAGCTGGAACTTGAGATGCTCGTTATTACGATGGGAGCTGAGGGAATGGCGTTGGTTGATCGCGGTGGAAGTGGTGAGCTTAAAAGGATTCCCACGCTTGCTACGGAAGTCTATGATGTTTCCGGTGCTGGAGACACTTCGATAAGTGTGCTTACGGCATCACTCCTTGGAGGAGCGAATCTTGAAGAGGCCGCGTGGATTGCCAACTGTGCTGCTGGAGTGGTTGTTGGAAAGATTGGAACTGCCACCGTGAACAGTGATGAGTTGGGCCGTTTTTATGAAAGGGTTTGCGAAAATCTGCAATAGTACATTCATGAAAGTGATAATTATTTTTGGCACATATTAATGAACTTGTTGATATTGTTTGGGAAATTTCAATAACATGAGTTTTCAAGTAGTTACGAAAAAAAACATGATTTCTTTATTTTTTCTCAATTAAATTTTTAATAAAAACAAGTTGTTGGCCATATCTAATAAAAAACAGAAATAAGGTATTGTTAACAATGCTGCATAGCAGTATCATCCAATTAGAGGGTGAGCCTTAATCATGGAATGATTGGTTTTTTTCGCCCTGGGCCCGTTGAAAAAGGTGACTGTACCTGAAAGGGACAGGAACAAAGCTCCGCCCTAAGTTTTATATGGATACGGGTTGAGGAGTTGCCAAAGCGGCGGAAGGCCCATCTCTTGCCGGCGAGGGCCGGGGAATTTCACGGGCCATCAGTGCGTGGGGAGCGTTCTGGTGGAAGGGATGGTTTCTTCGGGGAGGTTATTGTGAGCATTCGCCCCTATATTTGAGGTGTGACATTAAAAATTTTTTAACCATGAAGCATGATCCATATTATGCGTCGGGGTTTTTTTTTGAGTCTCTAACAGGGGGTTTATTTCAATGTTTGAGGTTCCCCGGCATGGAGGATTTGGATGGTGTCCGACTGTAATGTCGGTAAAATATCTTCAAAACGAATGATATATTATATTGGCCGGGTTTTCGACGTCGAGTCGTCTTCCCGGTCTTTTTTTATTACACTAAAATTCGCATATACTGCATTGTTTGCATTTTTTATGGTCCAGCTGTGAGATTGCGTTTTTAAAACCTTTTTTCCCGTCGTTCTTTTTAATGATGGCCAGTATTTGATAGACTGTTTCCTGTTCATCTGTGGAGTAATCATTCTTTTTAATATATTTTATTACGTCGGGATCTTTTTCGATGTCGGATAGCATTTTTTTCATTTTGGGATCTGAGAAGATTTCTTTTAGTTTCTTCTGAAAGGCGATTTCATCTTCTTTTGCCAGTGCTGCTGTTTTTGTTTTTGTCGCTTTTGCCACTGATTCAGTATTCAATTCTTTCATTTGTTTTTTTAACTGAACAGCTAATTCCATTTTCCTTTTTCCGGTTTTTGCATTTTTTATTTCCTTTAACGAATCCTTGATAATTTTGAAGGCCTTTGGTGACTGCATTATGACCTTGGCATCCAACAGAGAAGCGACAACATCCACAAGAAGCATGTTTGCTGCAAGATCCCCGGTTCTGGTAATTTCCAGCAATTGTTGAATCTCACTTTCTTCAAATCCGTCCATCGTTGTTCTTAGAATTCTGTTATTCCACCATTCGCGGCCACCTTCGGCGGCCATAAACAAGCCTCCGAGAACCATTAGTGGATGAACTGACGATACCGCACCTGCGCCCAGCAAGGTTGTTCCTGCTCCCATCACCCACATATTTATATTCGGGTAGTCCACTTTCTTGAGGAGTTGGCAGTGGATGCGACGTGTTTCCTTCTTTGGGAAAACGGATTCTTTTTTATTGATGAATTCATTTACCAGTCCCTTGTTAAACAACAGATAATTTCTGGCCTTTTTGCTTTTGCAGATAAGTTCCAGTCCTTCGTTGATGTTTGACTTGATTATTTTGGAGTGCTTATGCATATCACTGCGCAGTCCTGAAAAAATTCCATTCGATTTATTTTGCAGTAAAAGGTATGACCTTGCGATTGCGCTCTTGCGATTTCCATCCATGACATCTTTTTTTATGAGGTTCATGATGTCCTTTCCATTTTTATCACCCTTTAATGTTGAAAGGGTGTCCTTTCCAAAACCCGAGTACGCATACACCTCGTGGTGCGAGATATTGTCTCGGTTGTATATTTTTGCTCCCTTGTTTTTTCCGAAGAACATTGTTTTTCGAACAACGTTCACCGGATCGAAATTATTGATGGATAATCTTCCTCCGGGGGACAGTTTCTTGTTCAAATCCTTCACACTTTTTTTCATATCTTTAAGATTTTGCATTTCCTTATTGATGTTTTTTTTAACGGTGCTTATGGCACGTTTGATGTCTCTTATTGCAGATTTTTTATTTTTTGCACCTATTTTCTTTTGATGTGTCTTTATTTGGGAAGGAACGAACAATGATTTTTTCATGGCCATGATTGTCTTGTTGAAATCATTGATTCTCATCACGCTTTTGAAGATTTCGCCACCTCTTTTTCGGCCTGCAGTTATGAGCTTTCTTTTTCCCTCCTGCAGAAGGATATTGTCGTAATTCTTTGAAATCGCCTTGTAGCTGTTTTCATCAAGTGTCATGTCTCCGTTGGTACCGACAATTCTTTTTATTTCCTTTATCTTTTCGACACGTTTATCAAGGCCATCCTTGTCAATGATCAGATTGACGAATTTTTCAGCGAGGTATAATTTCTCCATGTTCTCATCTGTCGAAACTTTTCCCTTTTCTTCGGCAACAAAGGAATTTAGGAGTTTTTTCTCGTTTTTATCCTTGAAGCAATTTTTTACCTTGTTAGCGTTTTTTCCGGTGGTGTCATATCCCATCTTACGGAATTTTGCTTTCCGATCGATAAGTCTTTTGATGGCGAATTCGTATAGCTGATCTTTGAAGACGTCTTCATTGACATGATTGGCGATAGAGGAAATTTCTTTTTTTGATTTGTCATCAAGGCATGGCCCGATCACATTGCAATGTTCGTCATCACTGCTTTTGCTCTCACAGTATTTCGGTTTGATGAATTCATTTGCCAGACAATCAAGAACAGTAAAAAGTTGTAAAAAAATAATAATGTATAGTGGATAGAACCTCATGCACTCCACATCGGCGTAATGCCAACAAGACTTTATTACCAGACTAAAAAGCAATGCTATTTATTAAGTGAATACCGAAAGAGAATTGTTTGCCGGAAGGACGTAAGTGCGGCCATAAGAAGCTTCCACTTTTTTATGGAAACCTCGCCCATTTGGCGTGGGGTGTGTGGAACAGGCGTGTTGTAAATCCGAAGATTGTGTAAAACTGCAAGACCCGATATGATGACGTTGGGGGCGAATGTGTTTTCGGGTATTTTGGTTACGATGCTTCTTAAAAATGATGATCTCATAAGACGGTATGGTGAGTTAACATCATGTACGCCTCTACCATAGAAAAGTGTTACAACAAGCCTTGAGATTCCGGTGATGATTTTTCTGGATAACGGACTTTGTCTGTTTTTTCGTATACCGATCAAAAAATCATAGTTATGCCGGTTCAGCCAGATGTCAGGAAAGCTGCTGGCCGGAAGTTCGTTGTCGGAATCCGTCTGGAAAATCCACTTGGAATTCAGGTTCTCCCTGTACCCTGACAAGATTGTTGGCCCGTGTCCGGTGTTTTCCTTGTCAATAACAGTAAGTTCGGGAATATCTCGTTCCAGTTTATGGAGAACTTTGCCGGTATTGTCTTTGGAACCATCATTATAAGCTGCAAGCTTGAAGGAAATGTTGAGTTTCCCCAATTCTTCAATCCACGTATGGACTGTGGTGCTTGCATTTTGTTCTTCGTTGTAAAACGGCATGATGACTGTAAGTTCGATATTATTCATGGAAATGTTTTCCTTTGTGTTTTAAAATAAATTGTGTGCCTGTATTGGCGTTTTTGCAAGGAAAAGGCCGAAAATGGATTTTAATGGAATAAAATTTGTGGTTGTTGGTGCCGGTTTTTACGGTTCGGTCACGGCCGAGCGTATTGCAAATAATCTTGGCGAGAAGGTGGTTGTCTTAGAGAAGAGGGATCATATTGGTGGAAATTCATGGTCTTTTTTTGATCAGAAAACAAATATTGAAATCCACAAATATGGCAGTCATATCTTTCATACATCAAACCGTGAGGTTTGGGATTATATCAACCGTTTTGGGAAGTTTAATGAATATCGCCACCAGGTGATTACAATCCATAACGGAAAACCATACACAATGCCAATCAATCTGCTGACGATTAACAATTTCTACGGAAAAAATTTAAAACCATGGGAAGTCGAAGCGTTTTTACAAGGTGAGAGCGCGAAGGAAAAGGTGAAGAATCCTTCAAATCTTGAGGAGGCGATTGTCGGGCAGATAGGGTATCCACTGTATAAGGCGTTTGTCAGAGGATATACGATGAAGCAGTGGCAGACTGATCCTGTCAGACTTCCGGCCGGAATTATTCAAAGACTTCCAGTGCGCTATAATTATAACACCAGTTATTTTTCCGATTTGTGGGAAGGGATTCCTGAAAAAGGATATGGGGATATTTTTAGGAATATGCTTGATTTTGAAAATATTGAAGTACGTCTTGGAGTGGATTTTTTTCAGGTGAAGGATCAGATTCCGGATGAGACCTGTATAATTTATACAGGTCCTGTCGACCGCTTTTTTAACTATAAATATGGAGAGTTGTGTTGGCGGACACTTGATTTTAAAGAGGAGGTTTTGGATTATTCCGATTATCAGGGAACGGCGGTGGTGAATTATGCCGACGAGGAAAATCCATATATCAGGACACACGAATTCAGGCACTATCATCCTGAAATAGATTATTCCGGGTGTGACAAGACAATTGTTTTTCATGAAACCTCACGCTTTGCTAAAAAAGATGATTTACCATATTATCCAGTAGGTCGTGATGAGGATAAAAAGAAACTTGAAAAATACCAGGCAGATGCCGAAAAGCTGAATAATGTGATTTTTGGAGGAAGGCTTGGAGAATATCGATATTATGACATGCACCATGTAATTGGGCTTGCTCTTAAGAGGTGGAATTATGGAACAGGTTAGGACTGGAAAAGGTTCCAGGGTTTATTCAGTTCCCTTGAAGATGGTAAAGGGAAAAGACAAGGTTTTATTTTCATTAAAAAATCTTCTGACTCACTATCATTTTCGGCTTTTAAATTTGTTTGATAACGAGGATTTGGTCGGTATCAAGATCAATATTCATGACGGGCCGTCTCATCATCAGATCGATCCGGCATTTGCCTCCCTGTTTATAAAGCATTTAAAGAAAAGGGGAGTTTATCCGTTTCTTTGTGATACCACAGGTCGTTATCAGGATAGAAAAGTGAATGCAGTAAGTTGTGTGGAGAGGGCAAATTTGTCTGGATTCGGGTTTGAAAAAGTCGGAGGGGCATTTTTAATGCTTGACGGGCCTGATGGCAGATCGGGATTTTCCACTGAAGTTTCAAATGTCAAAGGCGAGGTGACAGATGTTCATTTGGTTTCTGATATTCAAAATATCAATGGTATGATTGTCCTTGTTCGACCGGAATCCAATGAATTTGCCGGCTTTTCGGGGGCATTAAAAACACTTGGGGCCGATCTTGCGAGTAAAAGGGGCAAGATCATGATGTATTCCAAGAGTAAACCATGTGTGGATAAATCCAAATGTTTTTATTGCAGAAAATGCATGCACAAATGTCCTGTTGGAGCAATTACGGTTGATGAGATAAATCGTAATGTGGAAATTGATCATGATATTTGTATTAATTGCGGGATTTGTGTTGAGGTTGCCAAATATGGTGGCATTGCGTACGACTGGGATGCCGATCCGGAATATTTTCAAAAACACATGATTGAAAATGCCATGGCCGTTAAAGACATCCTGGGTAAAAAAATGCTTTTTGCAAATTTCCTTATGTACCCTGAAGACATGACAAAACCATACGATGAGGCTGAAGGTTTCAAGGGTATTTTGGTTTCCCGTGACCCTGTTGCACTTGATAAGGCCACCTACGATTTGACCGGGGGAAGTATCTGTTATTCCCATATAAAAATGAATAAACTTTTTGAAATGGCCCAAAAATGCGGGCTTGGAAGTACTCATTACGATTTGGTTGATGTCAGTTATTGAATAAAGGCATTAACAGCGTTTACACATGATTTCTGTCCAGAGTTGGTTTTTATGTCACCAAGGAATTTTATCAGTTGTGTTCCACGGTCGTTGGACTTGTATTTTGCAAGTTTTTTTTGAATGATATCTATAGCTTCATGTCCTTTGTCCATGGGGAAAGATTCGATTATTTCACTTATATAGTTTTTTGCGTGGTCCGTGTCGCAGTAGCTGCTGTCCATTATTACAGAGATCATTCCAAGTTTTGAAATGACGGCCTTTGAGATTAAATCCTCGTCACGGCCGGCGGCATTTTTAAGTGCGTGATAAACAGTCATGTTTTTGGAATTGGCCTCTGTTATTTTTTTGATTGCCGATTCAAGTTGTTCATTTCCAAGTTTGTTAAAAAAATCATGAACTTTTTGTTTGTCACCATGTTCAAGAGGTGTGGCATGCATGAACACAAAGAAGTTGCTGGTTATCCATTTCTCATCACCTTTTACATGATCCATTCTTTGCAGGAGAAATTTTCGGGAGATGTTGTCAAATGCTTTCTTGAATTCTCCTTTACCATATTGTGCCATTCCTTTACTGATTTCCTGGAGTAGTTTTCCAGAAATATTGTCATTTGCCATTGGAATAATCTTAAAGAGATATTCTTCCAATGGTTTTATGTTTCCGTGTGCGGCCTTGCGAATAAATAAGCCGTGCATGTCACTATAACTCCTGACTACTTGTTTTGTTGCCTTGTCACGAATAGATCTGTCATCAATAAGAGACAGTGCCTTCAAGGTGTAGTCAATGTTGTCGTGTTGTCGAAGGAACTTGTTAAGATTATTATAATCGGAAAATATGATATAGTTTTTAAAAAGTTCGGAATCTTTCGAAAAATGTTGTGGAATTATATCCGTCAGTGAGGAGATGAATTTGCCATTGATGCTTGTGGGACTGATGTCTTCAGCAATCATTTTTTTTATATAATCTGAAAGAACTGTTCCAAGCGCACTATACCTTGGATCATCAATAAGATTTGCCTGTTTCAGGGTATTGAGCGCTTTTGAAATTGAGGAGAGATGGCCGGGGGAAACATTGGCCAGGGCAATTTTTATGTGATCTGTAAGTTTCGCCGGGGACATGGATAGAAAATCATTGTTTTGTAAATTATCAAAAGCGTTGGAGATAATGTGACTCAAGGCCTTTTTTCTTGTGCCTTCATCTGTAATATTCGACGCTTCCTGCATCATAAGATTGGTAAAGTTGGTATCAAATCTGAATTTTCTGTAGATGGAGATCAGTTTGACTTTGTCTTCAATGGATATTGTTTTAATAAACTTTGAAACAAGTGTTTTGTCGAATGCTGCAAGATCAATGAATCCATTGAGTTTGATATTGTGAAGTTCTTTTATTCTTTTTACGGTATCCGGTCCTCCTTTATTCATCTGTTCTACGATAAAATCATCGGCCCTGTGGCGAATGCTGTCTTCCAGGTTTGAGTTACGCCATGGAGCGGGGATTGCGTGGAACTTTTTGATAAAGCTGACTTT
>JAGLPP010000138.1 GCA_023137315.1 Bacteriovoracaceae bacterium | reverse complement strand
ATCTTCAAGGATGTTACGGATGTGTTGATTGAAGATGAAATTACCGTCACTCAGGCGTTTCATCAATTTTATAAGTTCAAATTTTCCGGAACCGTTTTGATCTTTTAATATTTTGATAAATTTTTCATATCCCATGTTTTTGATAAGAATATCCTGGGACTTTATCTTTGATGTCTGTTTGGTAAATTCATCAATGGTGATGGAACCTTTTTCAAGTTTTTGAATCAACTCCTCCTCAAACTCATAGGTTTTGATTCTTTTTCTGATGAACAGATAGTAACCGTTACCTACTTTTAATGCCTTGTTTTCTTCAAAAAATTTACCCTCTGCTACAAAGAAGTTTCGGTCAAGTTCTCCAAAGTCCTCAAGGGATGAGATGATATGGACAAGTATGGGATCATTGCGTTTTTGATTTTGTTTGGTAATGTCATCAACGGTTTGCTTGAGCTTGTTTATGATGTTTTTTTTCAGCCCCTTGAATCTTTCATGATCAGAAATAGTGGGTGAGATTTTTTTTATTTTTTGTATCAGTTTGAGGTCAATGTCATTGTTACTAATATCATTTCTGATTTGTTTTTCGATTTCATTCAGATATTCATCGAGTTTTTCATCCAGAGCGATTTTTACGGATGTGGCGAAATCATCTTCATCCAAAATATCCCAAAGGTATCCGTTTTTTTCGTGAAATATTTTGAAGAACCTCCTTTTTTCCACAAGATGTTGAATTTCCGGATTACTAATGTCAATGGAGTCAATATTGAACATTTTTATGGCGGAATCCAGTTTTGGAAGTTCATCCAGTTCGAAATACAGCGGCATTTCATTTTTAAAGGAGGACTGCATATACTCCCCGAGAAGGGCGGAGTAAAAATTCTGGTAAGCTCTTGTATTGGAATCAGTTATTTGTTTTAAGGTTTTTTTATTCACCAATAGATCAAAATCAGCCAGATAAAATGGAATAAATTTGTCATAAAGGAAAGAACTGAAAAGTCTGGCCGTCCTGCCGTTGAAATCGGGAAAAGGATGAATGGAAATCATCTTTTGGATAAATTCCTCATAAGGGAAGATTACTTTGTTTTGTTTGTAGTTTCTGTAAAGATCGTCAACGAGTTCATCAATGATTTGTTTTGTCAGCTTTTGAAAAAGATTACTGTCGGATTTAAGTTTGTCCTTTGAAGTTCGTTCCAATGTGGCATAAAGCTCATCGGATATTTTTCCAGAGAGCTTTTTGTAATGAAGGGCATCGGGATAAAAATAATGGACCATAAATCCGGTTTTTTCCGCATTTTTTTTGTAGGCCACCTCCAGATACGGATTTTCCATGAGTGTATGAAGTTGCAATGGAGTGGCAAGAAATGTTTTAGCAGGTCCGTTTCCACCGGCCCTGACTTCATTGCCGCGAAAATTTTCATATCCTCCGATTTTATTGTATATATCAAACATCTTGGATTTAAAGTCATTGTATTGCGTATAATTTGAATTTTTATTCTCAGATTCAATAATCAATTCTTCGATGGTTCTACTGAAATTCTCGAAATGCTCAGGTTCAAATTGTGACCATGGGTTGTCCGGGGCCACTTCAATCGCTCTCCTGAAGGATATGCCATCCATGAACAGTGAGAGATGTATAAGTGATTTTAGATATGAGGAGGATTCGGTTCCTCTGCCGGTGCGTGCCCTGATTTTTTCCATGAACTTGTAAAATGAGGAAATTTTTGTTTGATTGAATTTAAAATCATTGAAATGGGCCCCATGGGGGCCGGCATAAACAACATCGGATGTTGTTTGGGTATTATTTGTGACCCACCAGTCATTTGAGATTTTACGGATAAAGGGTACGTGTACTCCCAGGAGTGCAATTTGGTTTGGAGTTGGTTTTTGGCCTAAAATTTCCTTTATAATTTTATCATCATAAACAGGAGTGCCTTTTTTGGTTTTAAATACGACGGGGAATTCTCCAAAGCCACTTGAACTTGTTGAGGATTCTGCCCAATAGATACCGGGGCCGTGCACCTGGCGGTTGCCGCTTGGTTTGTTTAGAAACTTAACTTCGCCTTCGTCAATGTGTCCCTGGGAAATCCATCTGATTCCGGTTTCCGCTGTTGTCCAGTGAAAAAATATGCGATCCTCCCCGGTTTTTGGGAGGCGGTTTATGAGTTCATTAATCTGTTCCTGACTGACTTTAAACCCATCGTGGTCGATTACGTCTGCAAGGGTGTGCTGACTTAGAATAATGACAAGAATCAATAATAATTTTTTCAGACATGACACGGGATAACCTCATAATATTATGTATATGACGCAGTGTATCATGACAAGGTTTTTGCCTCCATAAAGCTTGAAAAAAATACACTCATGCATATTTTTTTGACGAAAAAAATTATTTGGTAAGTAATATTTATTGGGTAACTATTTGATATTAGGCACCATCTTTTTGGAAAGGATGGTGCCTGATTTTAGAATTTAATTAAATCTAATCTAATAATCCCTTTACAACAACTTTGATGTACCTGAGTGATCCGTGATCACGGATACCGTTGTCTTCAAGCTCCAGTTTCCACTGACCTTCAGCTTCTTTGTTGATAATTTTGTTAAGATCCTTGATCTCGCGTCCGCCAAAACCGTAGATTTCATCAATATTATCGGCCCCGGCACCTTCATTTCTACGGAGAGTGAGTTTTGTACCGTTTGGATGGATGAGTGTAAGAACCACATCACCAACATAAGTATGGTTAATTTTCAGATGAATTGAGATATCTTTGAAGATGTCCACACCCTCAACTTCAAATGGGTACTGAACCTTGCCTCTGTCAGGAATAGGAAGATTGAGGCTCCTTTCCAGGCTTGACTGGCCGTAGCGACCAATTATGAAAGCTCCCTCTCCGACAATATTGATCTTTGTGTCGGTTCCGTAGGTACCGGAAACAGTGAAGGCCGCATAGTCCCTGTTTTGGCACTGGCCGTTCAGCTTTACCTTGATCGGAGTGGTGACCCTGATTTCTTCACCGGAGGCAAGACTCTCTACAAATAAGCCGCCTTCAATGCTTGCAATGCATGCACTGGCTTGTGGGAGAAGATTGATGTTGGTCATTGGAGCATTGCCGGTATTTTTAATGGTGATAAAAATTTCGCCTTCCCCGTCCGGGATCATTCCGCCAACTTCAGGATTGCCAGGGGTTCCAAAATCAACTGTAGCTACAGTGCTGATTCCGCGAATTGCCTTATAAACCTTTTTAGCGGTTCCTGTTTCACCTTCCGAAGTAGTCCATTTAAAATGAACAATGACAGTGTCATTATTCATGGCGTCTTCAAGTTTGAAAACGATCTCGTCGCCTGCGTAGTTGAAGATCTCATTCTCTCCAAGTTCGGGAAGTATTGCCGGTTTATTTGAAACCAATGTGGCCGGTCCTTCGATCTTTTCGATTTTAACTTCACCGCCACTAGTGGTCATTCTGGAGATGTTTTTTACCTTGAAACCGATCCTGACCTCTTGAAACGGGGTTACTCTGTCAACATTTTCGCCGTTGGAGCTAAATTCGTTAACTATAAGATAGGGTTTGTCGCTGGCAGAGATCAGAAGATCCTTTTCAGTTAGTCTTGTGTTATTGCCATAAACGTTGATTTTATAGGTAACACCAACTTTGTCTGTTGGGATGTTGAGTGTAATTCTTCCGTCGATGTCAGTCATGCCGCCATCAATAACCTGTCCATCAAGAGTCATGCCGACGCGGGCATTCTTTAGAGGATTTCCATCTTCATCGGTGATGATGTAGGTTGTGCTGTTGACTCCAAGAGGAAGCGTATCGGGTCCATCAATCTGCGCCTGTTGTGTGTTCCACGTTCTGAGTCTGACTGATGGATCACCAAATGTTACATAGGTTTCCCAATAATACTTGGAGCGGTTCTCTCCACCATAAATTCTCCAGAGTTCCTTGAGGGCGTGTTGGGTGATTTTGTTAAAATTATGATATTCTTTTTCATAAATACCCTTGTACATGTCTTTTTCCATGTAGTCGTCTTCGTCCCAGTAGGAACTATCCATGGAACCCCAAAACATGATTGCGCCCTGTGGATGCTTGATCCAGGTTTCACCGAAGGATTCAGTTATTGTGAAGTTTCCTGTGATGCAGGCGTTTGAGATAACAAACGGATTTGCATCTTCATGGTTGAGAGAGCGGACGTCGCCTTGATTCACCCTTGGACCGGCCCACGTTGTGGTTCCGCCATGTCCGGAATAATTGATAATTGCGCGTCCAAGATTCATTGTTGAAACAACTTTTTCATCCCTTACCTTATAGGTGACTGCGTAGAGCTTGTCTCCGCCGTCCTGATTGGCATCGGGAAAAATGCCTGTGTAGCCTTGTGGGGTCATGTAGTTGTCAATTGCGTGGTTGTGAGTTCCCTCGGCTACCTGCCATCTGTCATCTGTGGCGATGAAGGAAACAGAGTTCAGCCATGTTTCATTATTATAGATACCTTTTTGGTACTTGATGAGCTTGTTGATGGTGTTTGCGAGTTCCTGTTCGTTTTTAATAGTGATACGACCAACTCCAATATCCGGGCCATTGATGTCATTTGTATAATCATCTAGAGCGCGATAGTAGTGATCAGTTACACCACTGCAATATTTTGCCTTTTTCGATGGGACATGCTCAACATCGCCGATAAGAAAGGCGTATTTAAGATTTTTGTTACTGTAAAGTTCTTTTAGCTTGGCACGAATGGCATCAGGATCATCCATTTGCTGATTAACAACAAGTTTGAAGACATTGAAACCCATTAGCTTTTTGAAGTTGATGTACTTTGCCACGGACGGACTGTCTTTGAATTTGTCGCCAATAACGAAGGCAAAACCGTCAAGCTGTCCGTCATCCAGTGTTTTTTGTACACTGCTTTTGACTTCAACTGTGAAGTGAGTGGTTAATTTGTAATTACGCGTACCTGAGCTGTACTTGAATGGGTACAGGGTGATGAGCTTTTCCCCATTTCCTGCATCCTGTACGTCGAAATTGCGGTTTGGCCAGTAAGCCTTTGTTTGGCTGAAGCTTTTGTCCATGATGAGTTTTCTTTCAGCACCTTGAATTTTTTCGAGTGATTCAAGGTTTGGAATCAATCTCAATGGAAGCGTTTCAGGTAGGCTTTTTTCTTCACTGACTGTGATTTTTACATCGCCGCTAACGTAGAATCTGATAACCGGGATTTCTGGAAGGCCGAGCTTGTAATGAATTGCCTCGTAACCTTCGACTCCCTGCAAAGTGGTACGGATAAAATTCTGGCCCTCAACTACAATGTTCTTTTGCTGTACTCCATCCACGAAGAAATCGTAGCGGGTAGATAAACCATTTTTGTCAACTAATACCTTTGCCTGGGCACAGACGGCAAAGAGTACGAAAATAATCAGAGCGGAAAGTTTTACATTTTTTAACATACGTATCATCCTTGAAAAAAGTTGTAACGTTCGTTCACATCCTATTTATGATCCGAAATATAACTCGAAAATCATATCCATCAAAAAATTATGTCGTCAAAGATATTAATCATTTGTAAGTAAATGTTAGTAAAGGCTTTACTGGATGATAAATTTTGATATCACATAATTATATTTTCGGTAAAGAAAGGGCCGTATGGTACTTTTTTTCTGCTATGGTCACACAAAGTCATGTGGTATCTTCTTGTTATGCCGATTCCAAATGCTTTAACCAGAATGATTCATAAGAATGGCAAAGTTGTGAAATTTGAAATCTCAAGGATTCAAAACGCCATTACCAACTCAATTATTGATGTTGAAAATACCAAGGCATGGGAAGCAAATGATCGTTCGATCAAGTATGCTGAGTTGGTAAGACAAAGAATTTACAGTAATTTTTATGATGCGAAACACCTCACGGAATTTTTTGCAAGGGTTCTTTTGAGCTTTGATCCAGGGGAAAGGGAGGAGCGTCTTAGAAGGGTTGAGTTTGCGCCGAGGCTTACCACGCTTTTTTTACTCCATTTTCTTCATACCAAAGGAACACAGGAGCTTGAGGCCGGAGACGATAAAAAACTGACGGAGTTTGTAAAAGGACTGTTTGCACCACATATAAAAGGACCTGCGATGCTCTCAATGATTGCGTCGGTTTTTGCTGAAAAAGCGGAGATAAAATTCAAATCAGGTCTGACTACTGGTGATCAGTTTCCTGACAGGGATTTTATCCAGGATCAAATAGAGATCACACTGAAAGAGATAGGTGAGGTAATGCTGGCCGAGGGCTTTATGATTTTCCGTGAAGGGAAAATGAAAGTGTCCCAGGGGGAAATTACAGAGGCCCAGTTTACAAATAATGGTATTCACAAGGACAGGGTGAGAAAAACCCTGACCTGGAATATTCAAAATGAATGCGACACTGTCTTTGGTATGAATGACTGGGTGACAGGAAGAGGTGGAAAGAGTTTCAAGGAACTCATGGAGATGAGTGATAACCGCTTCTATAATGATATTTCTGGAGTGGTGAAAAAGATCACGAATCGTGGAGACGAGGTCAAGGTCGTAATTATAGCAGGACCGAGCTGTTCGAATAAAACAACCACAACGACGATTATTGAACAGGAACTCGCCAAGGAAGGACTGAAACTCAAGCAACTTAATATTGATGATTATTTTTATAATCTTTCCGAGCATCCCAAGGATGAGTTTGGTGATTATGATTACGAGATGCCTGGGGCCATTGATATTCCGACACTGAATAATAATCTTCGTGACTTGATCCAGGGTAAGACGACCAAAATACCGCGATATGATTTTAAAACAGGGTGTCGGAACGGTTATTCAGATTTTTCCGTGGCCCAGGATGAAATCATTCTCATTGACTGCCTGCATGGTCTTTTTCAAAAGCTTACCGCTGCAGTTCCACCATCCAAAAAATTCAAGATTTATACTGAATCGGCGAATATGCTCAGAAGCTCTGACAGCGCCTATACCATGTGGACCGATGTCAGACTCATGAAGAGGATGATTCGAGACTCACGTTATAGGAACTATGAAGTGAAAAAATCACTTGAGCATTGGGCCTACGTAAGAAAAGGCGAGTTGAAACATATTATTCCGTATATCTATTCAGTTGATGCTGTTTTGAATTCGGGCCTTCCCTATGAGCTTCCAATTCTTAAAAAAGTTCTTATGGATCAGATGCCTGACCGCGAATATCTCAAGGACCTGCGCTACCAAAACAGGCTTGATCCATACATAAGATGGGTCAGGGTTTTAACCCTTCTCGATACCGTTTTGGAGTACGATAATATTGACGATGTTTCCCCATATTCCCCAATTCGGGAATTTATCGGTGGTAGTGCCTACACCATCGCTCACAATGATTGACAGGATTTTTCATGGCAAAAAAGAAAGCGGTGATTTTTGATCTCGATGGAACCCTTGCTGAAATTGAACACAGGGTTCCCCATGTACGCCGCGATCCTCCGGATTGGAAGAATTTTTGTGAACGCATTCCGGATGATACGCTCAATGATTGGTGTTTTGAACTTGCCGGAGCAATGGCCGACCGTGGTTACAAGATCATTATTGTGACAGGCAGGGGAGAGCGATACAATGATCTTACAAGACAGTGGCTTCGAAAACACAATGTTGTCTACGATCATATCTTTAGCAGGAAATCAAAAGACAGGCGCAATGATTCAGAGGTGAAAAAGGAAATTTACGAAAGAGATATCAAGGATCATTTTGACGTTCTTTTTGTTGTTGATGATCGCGCCAGCGTTGTTAAAATGTGGCGTGATGAGCTTCATCTTGTAACTCTTCAATGTGACTGGGGAAATTTCTAAAGTGGTAAATTTTACCACCCTGCGTTATTATCTTGAAGTTAACCTATATTTTCTCTAGTGTTGATATATTTCAAAAGCACAAACTTATTGAAAATGAGTCGGGTTTTTAATTAAAAAGGAATATATTATGAAAAAATTAGTAATTAGTATTTTGTTTTTATTCAGCTTTTCAATATTTGCTTCTGTTGACGAAGTCGTTTCAGAAACTTTAAATGAATTTAGCAATGAAGTCGTACTATCTAAAACGGCAAGAGCTCTTGTTCGATATACAGATTTAATTCAAATACATACGATAATTGTAGACCGATTGAGTATTCCTGTAAAAATAGAGTTTGCTGAAGGTACATTTATGTTTCCCAGAAATGATTCTTTTGATATTTTGTCAGATCCTAAAAAATCACTTAATGATTATGTAAATTATTTAAAGAGAGTAAACGTAAAAGGGAATTGAAGAACCTACCATCAAGTTGGGTGAATCACTATATTTCTTGATCATTTCTTACCAGGTCCTGGTCGACTTTTTGAACTTTATGGCGGGTTTACACTGTCTCTTTGAGAGGCTAAAATATTTCCCGTTATGAGAAAAATGTTGCTTATAGTCGTTATTTTGCAAGTCGTTGGAGTCATGGCCATGACAGAGATACTAACTCGCCAAAAACACAGAAATTTTTTATGGATTGAAAGCAAAAGAAATCTTCTTTTTATGACAGAGGAATTTCAGGGGAATGGACATTTCAGGATATTAAGTAATGGAGATAATGAACTTCAAATTGAAAATGTGCATTTCAATGGAAGGAAAACATTGATTACATTGAAAAATGATATTTTTTTTAAAAGCAATATCCATCTTCAGTTTCATGGAAGTGAAAACAGGTTTTATGCACGTTTTTCCCATTCATTGTTGAACAGTGAGTTCTATTATGATGGAGATGACCTGGGGGCAAATTTCAATGGAAAATATGTGGAGCTGAAGCTGTGGTCACCCCCTGCGGAAAATGTAAAGGTTATCATCTATAGGAGGGACGCCAAAAGTGTTCTTGGAGTGAAAGATCTGATCAGAAAGAACAAGGGAGTGTGGGAGACAAGGCTTGATCCGGAAATTTGGGGAATAAAGGATCTTGATGGATTTTACTATCAGTACGAGGTTGATGTTTTTTCCGAAAAGAGACTTGTTCTTGATCCCTATGCCAAATCAATGGCGGCCTTTGATCCGGGAAGTGATGATTTGGTCGGCAAGGCCGCCTTTGTCAGGCTGGAGGAATCTCCAGCGAAACATCTGGTTATCAATCAGGCGAATGAATTGGATTTTATCGCCTATGAGGCGCATATCAGGGATTTTTCCATTGATCCAGGCCTTGATATTGATCCGGGCATCAAGGGAACCTACAAGGGATTTGAAAAAATTATTCCATATATCCAGAAGCTCGGGGTCACCCATATCCAGTTTATGCCTTTGCAAAATTTTTTTACAGCGAAGGAGGATTTAAAGACATATCAGGACGGTACGATTAATGCGGAAAATATAAACTACAATTGGGGATATGATCCCCATAATTATTTTTCGCCGGAGGGATGGTATTCACAAAATCCTCATGATGCACACAAAAGGATTGAAGAGGTAAGGGGACTTGTGGACGCCGTTCATAAACACGGTATGGGAGTCATTCTCGATGTGGTATACAACCATGTTTTTGAGAATACGTCTCTTGAGGCAGCGGCACCAGGATGTTATTTTCGTACCGACGAATTTGGAAATATTTCCTTTAATACAGGAGCGGGGCCAACCGTTGAATCAAGAAACCGGATGGCCAGAAAACTTATTGTTGATTCGCTTTTGTTCTGGCGTAATTTTTACGGAGTTGATGGTTTTCGTTTTGATCTGATGGGTTTTTTAGACCATGAGACGATGCTTTTGATCAGAAAGAAACTTGGAGAGGATGTGATCCTTTACGGGGAGGCCTGGGATCTTACCGATCTTCCACACGAAATTGCAACAACCAAGACCAATCTTCCCGAAGGGGCATATCTCGGTGCCTTTAACGATTCGTTCAGGGATTCTTATACGGGAACCATGGCATATCGCGGGTTTGTCCAAGGGGAATTTAATGAGGTTTTTAATGTAAAGGCCGGCATCGTCGGTGCACTTTTTGATTATCCGGCACCATATGGTGAGATGACAGATAATCCATACAGGAGGTTTGCAAAAACCCCCGCTGAAACCTTGAACTATCTTACGATACACGACGGATTTACGTTGTGGGACAAACTCAACCTTTCCGTTTCCGGTGATGTTCACAAGAGGAAGCAATTGATGAAAATGGCATTGGCGATGCTGATGACTTCACAGGGAAAAGTGATAGTCCATGGTGGTGTGGAAATGGCAAGAAGCAAACCATTATCGCCGAACGATCCAAACCCTGATCGTGCTCACACTTCAGAATATGTTGATCCTGAGGACGGAGTTGAATTTTTTCATGAAAATACATACAAGTCACCGGACGTAACCAATATGATTGATTGGGGGCGTGCCGGGAATTTTCAGGATCTGACGAATTACTTCAAAGGCCTTGTCAAATTAAGAAGATCGACTCCGGCATTTCGATATATGAAATCAAAATCCATTAAAAATGGACTTCGATTTCTTGGTGTCCCGGAAAACAAAATGCTAAAAACAATCGGTAATTATGCAGGTTACGAGTCTTTTTCAGATCCAGGGCTTTCAGAACTGACAATTCGTTTTATTAACGCCCATCAAAGTGTCAGGGGAAAAAGATTGTTTTTCGCTGGAGAAATACATTCCAGGGAGGCGGTTTCTGATGCGTCCAAAAATCCTGGAAAGAATCCGTTTTTTGTTGATATCAATAATGATGGAGAGGGAAGTATCGTTTTTTCAAGGGAGCAGATAGATGTTTTTGATCTTAGAGCGTGGTCAAATTCAGACAATCTTCAGTTCAAGCTTACGGAGATTCCCGGAGAGTGGAAAAGTCCGCATGGTGCTTACACTCAGATGGGACATAATCTGGTCGAACCGCGCGGGATTTTGGTTGGAAATATTGCCGTTATTGATCTTGCAATTGTTAATCACTCCTCCGGACATATTCCGAGGCTTCCGTCACATTTTGTCGCTTATATTATTGACAACACAATGGAAAATGATGTGTCTGAAGGATATCAGAGACTTCCTGTCAGGGAGATACTTGTAATTCATAATGTTGATTCCAAAGAGTTTTCACTTCCAGTTGAAAAAATAACAAATCCATCTGATTGGAAGGTCTTTGTTGATAACAACGCGGCCGGTGTGGTGCCCATTGATGACAGTGA
>JAGLPP010000137.1 GCA_023137315.1 Bacteriovoracaceae bacterium | reverse complement strand
CCAATGGTACGGTGAAGTGTTGGGGAAGAAACAATTACGGTCAACTGGGTGACGATAATACAGGTACAGATGCTTCAACGCCGGTGGATGTTGCAGGTGGGTTAAGTGGAGTGAATAAAATTGCTACAGACGGTGGTGGATATCATACCTGCGCTGTACTAAATACTGGTGCTCTGAAATGTTGGGGGCGCAATGAAAATGGTCAACTTGGTGACAGTAAGGTTTCCGGCGCAAGTAGTGACCTTCCGGTGGATGTATCCGGTCTTGCTAGCGGTGTAAGTGATGTGGCCGTCAGCAACACCAATACATGTGCGTTGCTTGAAACTGGTGGAGTAAAATGCTGGGGATATAATGGTCATGGCGAGGTCGGTAATAGTACATCCGGTGTGGATGTTGTCGTTCCGGATAACGTAACCGGATTGAGTAGTGGCGTCACCAAAATTGTAAATGGCTATTATCATACTTGTGCATTGTTAAACTCTGGTACAATGAAATGTTGGGGGTCCGGATTGTCCGGCCAGATTGGAGACGGGGCTAAGACCAGTTATCTAGAACCGGCTGACGTAACAAATTTGAATTATGTTGCAGACATTACGGCGGGAGGACACACTGTCTGCGTGAAATTAATTCCCGGAACAGCGAAGTGTTGGGGTGGAAACAATGAGGCGCAACTCGGAATTGGGATCGGTAAATTTATACCATTTCCGATTCTTGTTATAGCGTCGGAATAACCAAAGTCAGGTAGTTCCTTTTGTTCCTGCATATTGATTAATTATTTCAAGAAGCCTTAGTTTTTTGATTGGTTTGGCAAGATAATTATCACATCCTGCATCCAGGCATTTTTTTCTATCTCCTTCCAGGGCATGGGCTGTCAGCGCAACAATTTTCATAGGCGATCTTTTTGTATCCATCTCCCAAACTCTGATTTTTGAAACGGCAGTATAACCATCCATTATCGGCATTTGTATATCCATTAAAACCAAATCGTATTCTTGCTCCATAATTTTTTTGAGGCAATCCTCTCCATTGCTGACAACATCCAAAGAGTGAGGTGATTTTTTCAAAAAGATTTCAATCAATAACTGATTTTCGACTGAATCTTCAACCAGTAAAATACGTTGAGGTGAAACATCTTCATTTGCTATGAATTTTTTTTCAGCAATCTCTATCTTATCTTCTTCACTTACCTCTTTAAGAGGCAGACTGAAATGAAAAACACTCCCCCTTCCAACATTACTTTCAACCCATATCCTGCCGGCCATCAATACAACAAGCTCTTTGGAAATCGTTAAACCAAGCCCGCTTCCACCGTAAGCTCTTGTCAAGCCCGCTTCAACCTGGGTAAACTTCTCAAAGATTATTTTTTGCTGATATTCAGTCAGACCACTTCCTGTGTCTTTTACTTGAAAGTGAATGTACCCATCACTTGACTTATCCCTTTCAATATATAAATTAACACTACCCCTTTCGGTATATTTCAAGGCATTGGACATAAGATTAATCAGAACCTGCCTTAATCGAATCTTGTCTCCAGCGACAAACACCGGTAGATTTTTATCCAGCTTTAAGAATAATTCCAAACCATGTTCACTAAATGGAATTTGAAGTATATCAACGACTTCATTGACAAGACCATGTAAATCAAAAGTTGATGAGCTAATAGTCAGTTTTTTCATCTCTATTCTTGATAGATCCAGAATATTATCAATCAACTCCAACAACGTATCACTTGCATATTGTAGTTTCTCCAACTGCTCAATCTGCTCCTTGCCTTGAATGGACTCCAGTAAAATATCACTCATACCAACAATAACATTCATTGGAGTTCGGATTTCATGACTCATAACTGCAAGAAATTCACTTTTTGCCCTGGCTGCAGCTTCTGCAATTTCCTTACTTTTTATCAACTGCTTTTGCATATACTTATGATTCTGACGAATGATATGCAGTACCAGGACTGCTATCAAAATAAGAACCAATGAAAAACAGAAAAAATAAAATTTATCGGCCTTCTTGGACATTATGGCGGAAGCATCAGAATATCCGTATTCTTCAACTTTCATCTTTTTATATAACGATTGAAAACTGGTTATATTTTGCTCGCACTTACCCCGTCTGATCAAATTAATAACATTTGTGCTATACAAGGTTCCTTTCGTGGTATTATTCATCATTGCCTGAATTTCAGGAAGTAACCAGAAGTACCGATTACTTAATTTGAACGTTCTAATTAATTGTTCTGCCTCACCCTCTGAAATAACGAATATTTTAACAAGATTATTTTTTATATCCAGCTCAGTATTATCATTTATATTTCGTAGCGAACTTAAACATTTGGTCATTTCTCTCGCGGCAACAAACGATATTGCGGGATCTTCAAAATCTTCAGAACCTATTTTTTCAGTGGACATCTGCATTCTTCTTATAAAAAGTCGATGCCAACCATCCGCCCAAAACCAGTTATGCCTGTGCACGGCCTTGAATACAGTATCGGAAACAGTTTTTGAAGTATCAGCATAGTACATCCCCACAACTGAGAGCATTATCCCGAAACTTAATATTATTTTTAGTAAATGTTTTCTAATTTGCATTTAATTAGCTTAAATTTCATACTTGCTGGAGTCAATTTAAAATAACTATAATATTCTAAAATTAGTCGTAAAGGAGAACAGTCAATTGAAGGATATTTCATATATTGTTTCAGGATTCAGGGAAAATATATTTTCTCAAATAACCAATCTGGCCGATAAACACGGGGCAATCAGTCTTTCGCAGGGATATCCCGATTTTGACGGGCCACACTGGGTGAGACAATACGCACAAGAAAACATTGAACATGGAATGAACCAGACCACCTCCGCAATCGGAACTGTGTCCATGAGGAATGCGCTAGGGACAAACTACAAAAAATACTACGATCTTGACTATAACGCAGACAGTGAAATAACTGTAACTGTCGGGGCAACAGAAGCGGTTTTTTGTTCCATCATGGCACTTGTCAATCCAGGTGACGAAGTCATCATTTTTGAACCACATTTTGACACATATCTTCCTGCCGTAAAACTGGCCGGAGGAAAACCTGTTGCCGTTACACTGCACGCTCCAAAATTCTCCTTTTACGAAGATGAATTTGAAAAAGCCTTTACAGAAAAAACCAAACTTGTAATCTTAAACTCCCCTCATAATCCATCCGGAAAAATTTTTAATAAAAAAGAACTTGAGTTAATCTGTAAACTTGTAAAAAAACATGACGCTTATCTTGTAACTGACGAGGTCTATGAATTTCTGACCTACGATGAACAGATACACATACCGGCGGCAACGCTTCCAGGAATGAGGGAAAGAACAATCACCATCTCATCCACTGGAAAAACCTTCGGACTCACAGGATGGAGAACAGGTTGGGCATGTGCGCCGCCAAAGCTTTCACATGCCATCAGGATGGTTCACCAAAACAACACCTTCTCAAGTCCGCATCCGCTTCAAGAAGCACTCGCAAAAGCATTATCCAATTTGGATGATTATCTGCCGGAATTTAAAAAATTATACGAACAGAAACGGGATTTTTTATATAACGGACTAAAAAAGGCGGGATTTAAACCCTTTCTTTCAAAAAGTACCTACTTCATACTCTGCCCGATAACCCATTTGACTGACAAAAATGATGTGGAATTTTGCAAGGAACTGATTATCGAAAGAAAAGTGGCCGCCATTCCAACCTCGGCCTTTTACTTTAAATCAAACGAGGGTGAAAAGCATATACGGTTTTGTTTTGCAAAAAAAAATGAAACCATGACAAATGCAATAAAAAATTTATCACTAAACTTTCCAAAAATATGAACCGATAATTATATGTTGAGGATGGAATCATAAACGACGGAAAAAAATGGCATTACGACTACTATTGGCAGATCCAGATGCTGGCTGGATAAGCAACGCAAGGAAACACTTCGAAAGCATGATGTATGAAGTGGATGAGGCACAAAACGGAAAAGAGGCCCAGCTAGCACTTTACAACAACGATTATTTTGCCGTTATTCTAAGTCAAAATATCCAAAACCATTCCGCCTCCCAGGTTATCCGCTTTATAAAGTCGAACCATCCATCAATGAAAGTCATTATGATCCTGAATATGCAGGCCAAGGAATCCCAAATCAAGGAATTCAAGGAACTCGGACTGACTGAATACATTAAAAAACCATTTTCCTTTGAAGATCTATCACAGCTTTTGGAATCCCAGCAAAACATACAACAAATCATGGACAACATGCCAAAAAAAGAGGGGCAGGAGGAAGAAGTTGAAGTAAGCATGGAGGATGCCAAATTCACAAAGATTAAAATTGACGAACTCTATTCCGCCCAACGCGTTCTTTTTGATGTTTTTATAAAACTCGGAGATAGCCATTATGTAAAAATTCTCCATAAGGGCGATGCATTTTCCCAGGAAAGAATCGACAAATACAAAAAAAACAAGGGGATTGAACACCTGTATTTCATGACTTCCGACAGAAAAAAATATGTCCAGTTTACGACTCACCTGATATCAAAAACCGCAAAATCCAAAAAAGTTTCCGGCAAGACAAAGATCAGTCTTCTTAAAAATGCCAGCGAAAAATTCCTTGAAGAAGTCTGTGATGAGGGAATAAAGCCACAGGTAATCGACCAGGGAAAGGAAATTTGTCAAAACATCACCGAGATAGTCGAGGAACAGCATGATCTTTACAACCTCCTCAGGGGATTCGATGACTTTGATCCAAATGCTGTCAGCCACTCCTTTGCAGTAACACTGTTTGCAAGTTCCATCGTAAAACAATTTAACTGGCAATCTGAAAAAACAATCGGCACCATAGCGATGGGCTGCATGTTTCATGATATCGGAAAGACAAAGTTAAAGGCGGAAATAGCTCTAATGAGACCTTCTGACATGAACGAATCCCAGCTCGTTGAATACAAAAAACATCCCGAATACGGCGTGGAAATGCTTGAAGGAAAATACGGGATAAGTACAACAATCAAACAAATCATTCTTCAGCATCACGAAACCTTCAACGGAACCGGATTTCCAAGTGGACTAAAGGGAGGACGTATTTTCACCCTGTCCAATATCATCTGCCTGGCCAATGATTTTGTTCATATTATTGCAGACAATAAGTTCAAACCAACCGACGGACTGAAACTCATCCTTACAAACCAGGATATGATTCTAAGATATCATTCACAAATTCTGGAAAACTTCATCAAGATTTTCGTTGCTCCAGACAAGCTGGCAAAGGCCAAAAAAACGGAGCTTCCGTCCAATTCCAAACTCTTCAAGAAATCAGGATGACAGACCTTTGATTTTCTCCATATATTTCAATTTCATCATTCTTTCAAATTCATCATTATCCTGAAATTCAAAACCAAAAACAGGGTTCCAAATGTCTATCGCCTCCATGCACAGATAGAAAAACACCCTTCCATGCCAGGACGAAAAATTTTGATATGCTTTTTTAAAAAGTGAAATTTTGATATCTTTCGGATAGGAGAGCTTTCCATGTGCATCCTCAAAAGGCATTTGAAGTGATTTACTTTTAATTCTTCTTTTTCTAAGTTTTCTGATAACAGGTTTTATATAAGTCAGAGTCCCAAACGAGACCATGGCAACCTCTTTTGGATCAAAATTTTCCATCACAAGACCTGCCACTTTTTCATATTCCTCCTCCCATCCCCTGTACCAGACCATTGGATGAAAATGAAATCCCACAAGCGTCCCGTTGTCTGCAACCTTTCTGGCCGCATTTATTCTTTCATTCAAGGAAGATGTCAAACGCTCCTCGTTTTTTATTACGGTTGGAGTGTTCAATGTCCATGTGGCAATGACATTCCGTGGGGGTGAAAGATTCAAAAACTCCTCAACATTGTCGGACTTTGTTTTAAGTTCCAAAATAACATTTGCATTTTCAGTGGCAAATTCAAAAAGTTTTTCCAGTATGCCGTCCCTGTTTCCCCACAGAAGTGAGTCTGAAGACTGACCTGTTCCGATATGATAAATCTCGTTCGGATCAAGTTTCAAGGCAAAAAGTTTCTCCTTCAGATTCCTTTCAACCATGATGGCATTATCATGATAATATGACTGAATCGTGCAATAAGAGCAGTCAAAGGCACACCCCAACACAACATCCATTGTCAAAAGATTGCAACAACGTGTCTTTTCACCGGCAACAGGACATAGACCGAGAATTTTACTTCCAGCAGGGGCCGGTACAAAATTGACATTACCTTGCACAACCTCCCCTGGATTAAAACTGGAATAGTCCTTTAATGAACTTTTAAGTTCAACATATTTCTTTTGAATTTCCGATAGAAAATACTCTTTTCTTGCACGTGACGAAAGACGAACATTCGGATCAGAGGGCCAGAGCTTTTCGATGGTTCCCTCGTCCCACATATCGACATCCAAAGCGATATCCACGAGCTGCCTGGTCTCCTGAAAAGTCAAACCCAATTCACTACTTATGTTTTTTATAAACTCCTGCTCCTTTTTCGTTAAAGAAAAAAAAGCTGTTTGATTTTTTATCTGTTCAAGTTTCATACAAAGACGGTCTTTCTCATATGGTAAATAAAATATTCATGAAATTCCAACATAATATCTTTTTTTTCTCCACCGATAAAATCCTCCAGGCAACGATAGGTCGAAGACGGGAATCCGCATGGATTAATTTTTCCAAGCTCCTTCCACATCAACTCATCATACGAAACATTCAAGGCCATTCCATGATAAGTTACAAATTTTTCAAGGCCGATGCCAAGAGAGGCCAGTTTATAATTTCCCTTCCACATCCCTATCTGCTTTCTTCTGGTATCAATTTCAGTAAGTCCATATCTGTCACTAACCACTTTCTTGGCAGAATCAAGCATGAAATGAATAAGATCCTTCAAGTTATTATCCGGATGGTTTAAATTAACGATTGGATAAAAAATCCACTGCCCCGGGTAATGAAAGGTAATCCCTCCTCCTCTTTTTATCCTGTGTACGGGAAATTTCAATCTGGAAACAAGGGATTCGTTAAATTCACGAAGTTCCGTACCTGTTGTGCTTTTTCCCTTTACGAGCCCTCTTCCAACTGTAAAAACCCTTGGATGAGAGGTGAAGATATAAATCCTTTTATCCCTGTTCCATGAAACATAATCCTGGGCAAGCTTCTGAAACCTGAGTGCCGCCAGGTAATCAAAATTCCAAATTTCCACGACAAGAATATTTTTTCCCATCTGGTAAGCATTAAAATCGTTCTCGACGGGATATTCCCGGTTTTCATGTAAATATGTAATAAAACTCTCTTCCAGATTGCTCAATCTTTTTTCTCCAATTCACTCTTTTTCAAAAACACCATGTAATCCGATGCTCTGTAAGAGCTTCTAACCATCGGAGCAGATGCCACAAAATCAAATCCCATTCCAATGGCAATATCCTTTAATTTTTCAAATTCCTCCGGCGTATAATATTTTTCAACAGGTAAACTTTTTCTTGATGGGCGAAGATACTGTCCCAACGTTACAATATTGACCTTGTTTTCCCTCAAGTCAGAAAGTGTCCTGACTATTTCATCCCATGTCTCTCCAATACCAACCATTATGGAGCTTTTTGTTGCAATATGCGGATAATTGGTCTTGTAGAAATTCAATACTTCCATTGATTTTTTATAACCGGCCCTTTTATCCCTCACTTGAGGCGTAAGTCCCTCCACTGTTTCAATGTTATGAGCGATAACAAACGGTGAACTCTTTGCCAGTGTATGCATGTGTTTTTCGACTCCACCAAAATCAGGAATCAACACTTCAACCTTGATGTCTGGATGATTGCTACAAACGGCCTTCACAACATCCGAAAAGTGTGAAGCTCCAAAATCAGGAAGATCGTCACGATCAACGCTAGTGATTACAACATATTTCAGCCCCATTATTGATGTCATATCCACGGCATTATTAATTTCATTTTTGTCGATAACGCCTTTGGGATTTCCAGTCTTCACATTACAAAACCTGCATCCACGTGTGCAGACATCCCCGAGAATCATTATTGTGGCCGTTTTTAACTCCCAGCATTCACCCCTGTTGGGACAATTTGCCTCTTCGCAAACAGTATGAAGATTTCTTTTTTGGAGTTCATGATTCATATCACGCCAGTTCTTACCTGGCATTTTTGACCTGATCCATGGCGGCTTTCTCAAATAATCCTTTTTATTTCGATCCATGCTTGAACATCGCTCCTTCACTTTCCTTCAGGATTGCTTCCGCCTTTTTTTTCAAAAACTCATAAACCGTGCGGACCTGTAAATCCTCTGCACGTTTTAAAATTCCATTAACATTGGCATAATTTAATTTAAACCCCTTGTCCAGAAGATACTTCACCATCTCAAGATCGGGAATGGCCAGCAAAAGTGCATTTTTGCCCTCTTTGTCCCCAAGATTTACATCTGCACCGTTTTCCACCAAAAAGCGCACAACCCTTTTATCATGGTTCCCAAGCGCAATCATAAGAGGTGTTTTCCCATAGTTGGACATTACATTCAAATCAGCCTTCCCATTTAGCATGGCAGCAAGCATTTCAAAATCGTTTTTTTGTGTCGCCAGGATTACCGGATAATCTTTTCTGCCTACAAGTCCATTTGACCTGTTGTTCGGGGTAATCCCCCTTTTTAAAAAAATATCCAGCATTTTCAGAAAATCAACTCTTGACCATTTTCCATTGAAAAAAGAATCAACAAGGACATTCAACAGATTCTCCGAAAACTCATTTTTATAAAAAATTCCGGCCCCTTTTTCCATCAAAAAAACAACAAGATCTTTTCTACCCTCTCTTGTAAAACGAAAAATTGCAGTTTCATTACGATTATTTTTAAAATCGATATTTGCTCCACGGCCAACAAGATTTTTTACCATGAAGTAATTTATTCCTGAAAGGTTCAGTGGAGTATTCCCGTAGTGATCGGAAACATCAATTTCAGCACCTTTTTTCAGAATAAGATTAACCAGTCCTTCATGATTATTTAAAACAGCGCCATGCAAGGCCGTATACAGACCAAAATTTCCAAAGCGATATCTACGATTAATATCAATATCACCAGTCGAAAGTGCGCGGACAATACCATCTGAATCCCCTCTCAGCGCAAGCTCAAAAAGATCCCTTTCAACTGAAATTCCCAGACGTCTTGCCCTGTCCTTGTCAATATCATTCGGATACCTGCATGCAGTCTTGTCCTTTTCAATCGTTTCAAGATTGCACTGCTGCATCCTCGTTACAAACATATTTCCAAACTTCATTTTTTTTCTTACACAGACACAATAGGCACCATCAACAACCGTTTGTTCCTTGTTCCTGCCTTTTATCTTCACATAAAACAGATAATTATGCGGGCCCTCAAGAATAATGTCCTTTTTTATAATCCTGATGTTGGATATATCCTTCACCTCAAGGGAAACAGACTTGACCGCCAACCCCTTTGCAGCCTGTCTCGTACAAGACATGCAAATAATCAACAACATAAAAATAAAAAACGAAATTGTTTTCATTAAAACCCCTGGTATAACGTAACTCTAGAAAATAAGCTTCAGGGCCTTGAGACATTTTTGAAGTTTGTCCGGATCGAATTTATTACCGGCGCCCCGGGAAAGCTCATCCATGGCATCATGTGCCCTCTCCTTGTGAGAACCATGGCCATTCTGAACAAGATGATCAAACTCATTGGCAACAGAAACAATCTTGGAAAGATCATAGATCATTGATTTTTTCTTTCCGGCAGGATAACCGCTACCATCATAATTTTCATGGTGTTCCTCTATGATCCGAAGAACTTCCTGATTAAGAGACGGACTACTACTCAAGGCATTTTTTCCCATCTCGGGATGTTTTATCATCTCTTTTTTCAAAGCGTCCTCGTTTCCGGCCTCATAAAGGGAATGATCAAAAAGTGACTTCCCGTAATCATGAAAGATACTGCCAAGAAAAAGATTTTCACGAATCTTTTGCTGTCCAAATCCAACCTGGTCCGCAAGAAAAATGGACATAAGTGCCACGTTCATTGAATGATCCACAATATTTTTGGACAAGCTCGATAGATTGCTCCACGCCATGTCCGGAACCACATTGGAGGACATTTCCTGGATAAAGGACCTCGTTGACATGGCAACATTCGATATCTTTTCCTCCTGCATTTCCGAGGAAAAAATATCAACCATGAAACGCTTGATATTCTGTTTAAGCTTCACCAACTTTTTCTGATCATCACCAACGGTGATTGTTGCCAGAAGCTCCAATTCATTGTTTCTGGAATCACCAATCCATTTCCGGAATATCGCAACCTCATCCTCTTTCACAAACAGGTACTTCATTTTCCTCATAATGAACTGATCATACTTACTCGCAGGAACAACATCACCCTGCATCTTGTATTCTATGAATTTCCCACTGATAAAAAGATAAAGCGAGCCCGGCAGTTCCAGATCGGGCCCTATCTCTTCAAGATGAATACTGGTAAAAGCTTGAGTTGCCATCGTATCCAAATTACCACTATTTAGAGTAAAAATCGAAGCACTTAATACATAAAATATTTAAAAAACAATCCTGTTTTATAATAGGCAAGTACGGCATCAAAAATCAAAACGATATACGTTGCTATGAGAACATGGGCCACTATCGGAATTTTACCTATTACTGACTTCATCATGATGCTTTTTCGGAATTTCAGGAATCAAACTTAAACGGTCGGATAATAGATCAAATTTACATGACTTCCAGTCAAACCACCACACTTCAATCAAGTTTGTCTTTCATTTTTAGGACCTCCGCATAGATAAAACATGAACTACAGTTCACATTTTGCGTAATTCCAATGGAAGGAAACCCGCGCCGGCGCGGGTAACAAGTGTTTACTTTTGAGAACATATTTTTTTCTGAATTTCTTTAATAAATACTTTTTCTGCCAAGGAAGGGATTTTATCTGCTAATTGAACAAGACCTATTTTATTTATTAATTGCTTGCTGGATGGAGATATTGCTATAAGCCTTCCATTATTCAATTCATCCTTAATAATATATTCCGGGATTACACCTAAACCGCTGTTTCCCTTCACTAAACTCAAAACTCCTTGAAGGTTCTCAATTACAAAAGCCAGTCTCTTTTTGGAAAAGGACTTTTTATAATAAAATTGAAACCAGTAATTTAATTCGGGAGCAAGGTCTGAATCAGAAATATAGTCACAATCCATCAACTTTTTATACGTAATCCCATCTTTCAAATTCTTCCTGTGGTATTCTCTGGAACAGACCAAATGATTCTTTTCATCATAAATATTTGATATAGCCAGTAAAGGATTCTTAACAAATACCACCGCATCATCTGTAAATACAAGATCAACCTTATTATCAAATAAATATCCAACCAATTTTTCCTGACCGCCTAGTAATACCTTGAAGTTCACTTCTGGATATTTCTTTCTAAATAAGGCCATTTGAATTGCCAAAAACCTTGAACCAAATTCTGAAGGAGCACCAATCCGAAGAAGTCCACATGGTCTCTCTTTGGTTATTGAAATTTGATTAATAGTATCCTCCAGCTCTTCCATAAATTTACCAGTAATCTCATAAAGCCTTTCAGATGCTAACGTGGGGATAAGGTTTCTATTATTTCGGGTAAACAGGGAGGTCTTCATTTCTTTCTCAAGTTGTTTTAGATGCTGGCTTACTGCAGAAGCGGTAATATGCAGCTCTCTGGAAGCCTTGACAATACTTCCCTGCGAATAAATTTCGTAAAACACTTTAAGTCTGTTTAAATCTGGAATCATAAGTATTACTTAGCATTACATTAAATATACATAGCTATACTTTGTATTCTGATCCAAATATAAAGTCAACATCGATTAATAAATTCTTCAAAAGGAAAAATTATGGAGGCAACATTTTACAACCTGAAATTAGCAGTAAACGATTTGGATGAATCAGTGGCTTTTTACAGGAAAACATTTAAAGGAATGGGGTTCAATGGTGGACGATATTATGATGATCCATTAGACAAAAAACAAACAGTCGTTATGGGTAATAAAAATCTGTATCTAGAGTTGGTTGAAGAACCAAAACTTGTACCAACATATGATAAAACCACTCTGGCAGGCCCTCGCATGGAATTCAGAGCAAAAAGCAAAGAAGAAGTTGATGACTTTTA
>JAGLPP010000136.1 GCA_023137315.1 Bacteriovoracaceae bacterium | reverse complement strand
ATGGAGAGGATGATCATTGGTATGCCACATACTTTACGGATCTTAATGGATATAAATTTGGATTGGTTTATACCAAAAACTAATAGACCTCTGCATACTTATCCTTAACCACATTTCGATAAGAATTTTGTATCCGTACCATTAATCTCAGAAAGAGAAAAA
Source organism: Bacteriovoracaceae bacterium (assembly GCA_023137315.1). Lineage (GTDB taxonomy): Bacteria > Bdellovibrionota > Bacteriovoracia > Bacteriovoracales > Bacteriovoracaceae > JAGLPP01. Next base: position 41,274 of record JAGLPP010000136.1, on the reverse strand, counting down.
GGATGTAAATGATGCAAGTAGTATCACCCCAACAGGCTGTCCCCGGATTTTTGGAAAATATCCAATCTGCCGCTACCAGTTAACAGAAGTTTAAGTTCCTCGTTATATTTATCATACACTCCCTTTTATATGCGCCTTCCAGCGATCAAATTTGTGAAATTCATCCATGCATACAAATTTTTTGCCTAGATAATGCTTGCCGAGAATTTCTCTTCGATCATCGTCATCGTCATAATTTAAATATATTCCCCTCTTCTTTACAAATTCTTTAGCTAAAGTTGTTTTACCAACTTGCCTTGGGCCGGATATAAAAAACGAATTTTTCTTTCAGATCTTTTTCTATGACATTCTTCAGATTTCTTTTTATGCCAATTATATACACCACATACTACGAAACACTCAGCAGTCCATCAATCCCGACAATAACAGTCATATTCTCAAGTTTTGAAATACCCTTCTCTGCCAAAAGCTCATGGAGCTTTATTGGTTTTTCTGACTTGTTCTCAATTTTCACACTGCCGGAAAGCTCGATACCCTGCAATTCAACTATTCCATCAATTGACAGCTCTATCAGATCCTTCACGGCCACACCGTGAAAAGCCTGCATGACATTTAAAACATCCTTGTACCAGGAATCCTTTAAATCAACCAATGGGAGTTTACCCGGCGTATGGTTTACAAGTCTGAAGGTTTTTGATTCGAGGCTAAAACGGTCGGACGCAAGCTGCATAAAAAAATCAAAACCGGTTTTTATAGGTGAGAAAAATTCTGTTCTGTCCACAGCATGCACATTCAAAATATGAACAAGTGGTTTTCCATATTTTGTTCTCCAATATCTGTCGAGATTCAAAATCACCGACCCCATGGCCCCTTCAAGCTGCATATATTTTCTTTCCTTCCCATCCGTATCCACCTGCTTTTTTACGTTCTGTATAAGATCGGGGGCAATCACCTCCATAAAGGCATCCTCACCTATCTCATCAATAAGATTTTTAATAATTGGGGTAAGGACAGTGTAGTTGATAAGTGCCATATTGGTATTGAAAAAGGCCTCATGATCATCACTACCAAGGCCCAAATCATAAAACAGCCTGATCTGATTGCTTTCCTCCGCCTGCGCCTTTTCAATTATTGTGACAAAAACCTTCTCATCTTCATTTTTAACAATGGAAATCTGCCCACCCTTCAGATCAATATTTGTTTTCGTCGTGGTCACCATCGCGATTGGAATTTTTTCTTTTGCCATCCACGCCACCATTACCGGATCAGGAGAACTTCCAAGATCTTCACCATTACCGATGGAGGATATAAGAATTTTTCCAGGAAAATCCGGCCTTAGCTCGTCAATATACGCCGCCCTTATTGCATCCACACCAAAAAGGCCATGGCCTCCAGGTGCAACTCTGTTAAAGGATATCTCACCCTCTTCATCAATAGTTGGCATGTGGTACTGAAAACTTTTTTTGAAGCGGATAATATCGTCTGTTTCATTCACAATCTGCGAATATGTTTTTCCATTCTCGTATGGACACGGTTTATCCCAAATGGCATCAAACGGTTTTTCCGTTTCATTGCTCACGATATCGTGAAGAGCTATCCCTCCATAAATTCCCTCTTTTGCATCATGAATGGATTGCATAAGTTGAATCTCGGCCAGGGATACGAGCTTCCCATCCTGCGTTTCAATAAAAAGATCGGTTCCCTTGGCACCAATTTTCACCTCTTCCAACGGTTTATGAAGCTTCTGCGAAAGATAACTATTTCTAACTATGGAACTCCCTGTCCCCGCCTGCATCTTTTTAATCCATACCGCACAATTTTTTGCCTCTTTCGGATCAATCTCATTTAAAAGATCCGAATACTGTCGATACGGCAACTCTTTCATAAGCTCCCTTGGAGCAATCGCCGTAGGCCACGCAATCTCGATACCAACCCTGTCTTTTCCAGGAAGATTATCCTCATGGATAAAAACCTGTTTTTTATCGTTATCATCCCTTTTGTATTTTTTATACAAGGCAAGAAAATAGGCCATGTTCAGATCATCAAACTTAAGCTCATCCTTGATCTCTTTTTGCAGCCTCTCCCTATCATTATCGGCAAGAGTGTCATATTCAAAAACAAGTTTTTCCAGATTATTGTCAAGCTTCTGTGTCATACAATTTCCTCTTCTTTTAAGATGCGGCCTTATTCACAAACAATATCCCATAACATATAATTATCGTATCATGTGTGAGAAAAATTTAGATTTTATTACAACACTGAGAAAAAATATACTGGATTCCAATCTTCCCGGCAGGAATTCCTTTGATCGCATGAGACCACGTCCCCAGGACAAAACCTCAATGAAATTTCCAGACGACTGTAATCAATACGCGAAGGCCGCAGTTTTAATCGCCTTGTTCAAGGAAAACGGTTCCTGGCATTTTCCACTCATTAAAAGAACCGAGGACGGACTGCCCCACGGAGGACAAATAGCTCTTCCAGGAGGACGGATTAAACACGGTGAAACAGCGGAAAATGCGGCAATCAGGGAGGCCCAAGAGGAAACCGGAATTAATCCGGAAAAAGTACAAATACTTGGCAGACTGACCCCGCTTCCAATACCCATCAGCAAATTTCTGGTCCATCCGATCGTTGGCGTTTTAAATAAGAGACCTGAATTCAAACCATGTCCCATGGAGGTAAGTTGCATTTTCACTGTCAGTATGGGAGAGCTTTCAGACAAAACGAAGCAAAAATTAACGACACGGCACCATAGGGGATGCCAACACCTCATTCCCTATTTTGATTTTCACGGCAGGGAGGTCTGGGGCGCCACTGCCATGATCCTCTCTGAATTTCTGGATATTGCAAATCCATGATAAAAGACCGATCATATTACTTTACTTTATTATTTTGCCATTATACCGAGAAGAAGGCGTAAAGATTTCGTGGAGGAAAAAATGCGTTACCATCCAATCATCCTGTCATTAGTTCTCATGATCTCGTCATGTGGTGATTTTAAAAATGAATCCAGCAAAAGTTCCGACAGAAAACGTAATCCACAGGCCTTCACTGTGGCACAAATGCAGGAAATGGTTAAACCAACATGCGATGCCCTGAAACAAAAAGGTGAAACAGAAGAGATGACCGGACGACCTTTCAACTTTAAAGTACATAGAAGCGACTGCAACGACAAAATCACCAACGATGATAATGTAAATGCATCAGTGAAACGATCAGGAACAGTGTTGGTTTTTCATAATGTACTTAAAGCTCCAGAACTCACCGAAGCATATACTGGCCCTTTCGACACTAAAATCGTCACAGACAAATACACTAAATTCTACAGGCTTTGCAATATGGCCGATGGATGGGATATTCCGCCTGATACAATTCCCATTGATGGTAGCACGGAAAGACAGTTTACCTTCTCGGTAAACGAATGGGCGATTCAAGTCAAGATTTGCGATTATGAAAATCACAAAAGTCTTCCCTTTGAAAAAGAAGAATTCCTTGTCACAACAGGTGGAAAAATCGGCAGTAAGAGTGTTCCAATGGGTTTTGTGCTTAAACGTGAAATACAAAAGACATGCGAGGGAAGCGCAAACCTTGAAGTTCTGACTACCACTTCCAATGATTATTAAAACTATTTTATAAGCTTCATGGCAGACATCGGTTGCATGTTTGCCTGCGCAAGTGTGGCCGTCCCTGCTTGCGAAAGAATATTGGCGGATATCAGCTTCGATGAAGAATCTGCAACATCAACATCCTCAATAATTGATCTTGCCTTGTCATGATTAATGGTCTGAATCTCAATATTATTGATAGTTGAATGCAATCTGCTTTGAACCGCACCAAGCTCCGCCCTCTGGGAGTTTACACCATTAATGGCCGTATCAATATCAGAAATGGCCCCCTTCGCATCATTCTTCGAATTTATGGTTGTCCCATCAATCCCGATTGCCTCCAGCGAGGTATTTGCACTATCGGAATCAAATAATATTATATTTTCATCCCCGGCACTGGCACCTACATGGAATGAAAGATGGCCCTGGCCGTGTCCGTTGATCACGTTGGTACCATTAAAGGTCGTTGCCTCTGAAATTCTATCAATTTCACTCATGAGTGATTGATATTCCTTCTCCACAGACATTCTTTCATTTTGGCCAATCGTATCCGAAGCGGATTGAATTGTAAGTTCCCTTAAACGAACCAGAATATTGCTTATCTCATGAAGTCCACCCTCTGCTGTTTGAACGAAAGAAACTCCATCGTTGGCATTTTTGAGTGCCATTTTCAATCCACGAACCTGGGCATCCATTTTAGCGGCCACTGACAATCCTGCCGTATCATCCTTGGCCCTGTTTATCCTCTTTCCAGAGGAAAGTTTCTCAAGCTGTTCAAAGCGTTTTTCTGACGTCTTTCGCAGATTCTTGTGAACAGTTTGAGCAATTATATTGGTTTTTATCCGTATGCTCATTGCATCCTGCCTTATTAACCATAACGGAATTTTCTTTGATTACTTTAGTGTTTTAGTCAAATATTATTGAATAAATCTCCGAACTTTACATAACCTGCTGAATTTACATTTTATTTTTTTAAATAATTCCTAAAGTATTCGGCGGTTTTTTTGATACCCTCATCGAAACTGACTTTGGGACTGAAATCCGAAATCCCTTGAAGCTTGGCAATATTCGGCCTTCTCTTCTTTGGATCATCCTTTGGAAGTTTGTTATTACAAATCACCTTGGAATTGCTCCCAAGAATTTTCACAATTTTTTTGGCACAATCAAGAATGGAATATTCATCCGGATTTCCACAATTAATCGGTGTATAGACGTCTGAAAACATCACAATATCCAAAGCACAAACAAGATCTTCAACGTAACAAAAGGACCTGGTTTGAGAACCATCTCCGTAAACAATAAGATCCTCACCACGCAATGCCTCACCAACAAAATTCGGAATAACTCTCCCGTCATTTGGTCTCATTCTTGGGCCATAGGTATTAAATATCCTCACAATCCTCGTATCGACATTATAAAACCAGCGGTAATTCATTGTAAGGGATTCAGCAAATCTCTTTGATTCATCATAACAGGAACGCGGTCCGATAATATTGACGTTTCCATGATAACTCTCATCCTGCGGATGCACTTCCGGATCACCGTAAACCTCGGAAGTGGATGCCTCCAAAAAACGTGCCTTTTTTTCGCGCGCCAGCTCTAAAAGATGGAGTGTTCCCTCTGAATTAACCCTCATTATTTCAACAGGCAATTCGGAAAAATCTATTGGTGATGCAGGAGATGCAAGAGAAAATATATAATCAATTTTTTGCTTTGCAAATGTTGGCATCTTTTCAAAAATATTCGCCTCATGAAATCTAAAATTCTCATACTTCGAAAGTATTTCAATGTTGGAGCGACTGCCTGTTATAAAATTATCAATACCAATTACCTTCGCTCCCTTGTTCAGATAGAATTCGCTCAAATGCGAAGGAATAAAACCCGCCGCTCCGGCGACAAGAATAGTCTTCCCTGAAAGCTCCAATTGTTTTGATGATTTTTTTGCGTTCATCTGCCTCACCTCTGTTTTTTAAATTCGACTGATTTAAAATAACACATAATCATGAAAAAAAGATTCAAAAACCTTACGTGCACGATCATATACCATCATCTTTCTCATTTTTTTATATTCTTGCCTGGAAATACGCTTTGGCTTTTTAACATCCACATTCGGAAGGAGTCCAAAATGAATGTTATTTGGTCTTGGCTTGTCAGCGGTCATAAGATAATTTATCAAAGCACCAATAGCTGTTTCACATGGCCATTGTTTCACTTCATCCGCATTTATTTTCCTGACAATCTGATAAGCAACATAAATCCCAATAGCGGCGCTTTCGGTATATCCTTCCACCCCGGTTATCTGGCCTGCAAAATATAAATCAGGAAATTTTTTTGAAGAAAGATCAAAATTCAAAACTTTTTTGGAATGTAAAAAGGAATTTCGATGAACGGAACCATAATGAATGAAATTTGCATTTTCAAGACCGGGAATCATTCTAAACACCCGAAGCTGCTCCTTGTAGGTAAGCCTGGTTTGAAATCCAACGATGTTAAAGGCATCACCGGGAAGATTTTCACGGCGAAGTTGAACAGCAGCATAGGGACGGGAACCATCCTCTTTTTCGAGCCCGACAGGCTTCATGCATGAAAATCTTGGTGTATCCTCACCTCTTTCGGCCATAAGATCAATTGGAAGACAACCTTCAAAAAAAACCCACTTTTCAAAATCACGCGCCGGTACCTTGTTGGCCTTTAAAAGCTCTTCAATAAAACGTTCATATTCGTCCTTATTAAAAGGGGCATTCAGATAATCGGCCTTGACATCATCGTTAACCGGATCTTTATATCGGTCTTTGAAATAAAGTTTGGAAAGATCAAGTCCATCAAGTTCCACCACCGGGGCAATGGCATCGTAGAAATAAAAATCATCCTTGGAGATAATGGATCTGATCCAATCCTCGAGCGGTTTTGTTGTCAAAGGCCCGGAAGCGACAATCACATCATCACAATCAAACTTATGTGCAAAATCCACGGGATCAGCCACTTCCTCTTCCACAATAGTGATTTTATCAGAATTTTTTAATTTCTCCGTAATAATCCTCGAAAATTCCACGCGATCAACCGCCATGGCGTTTCCTGCCGGAACTGTAACCTCACTGGCAACCTCCAGGATCAGTGAACCAAGATCCTCCATCTCTTTTTTAAGAAGGCCGTGTCCAGTTTCGGGTTTCATGGATTTAAGTGAATTTGAGCAAACCAGTTCAGCATACGTCTCAAGTTTTTGGGCCGGATTTGGTGTTTTTTTCTTCGCTTCGACTAAAACAACCTCAATACCATGCCTGGCAAGAAAAAAAGCCGCCTCAGATCCCGCAAGCCCCGCTCCAACAACCAATACTTTTTTACCTCTGGTTTTATTCATATATTCATCTGTTATCATACTCCTATACATTATGTCTTTAGGTATGGTCGGCGACGCAGAGGTCCATGAATAAAAAAAATTTTAATACATTCAAGATACCAACAGAAGAAACCTGCCGGAACATTCTGGATAAAATTTTACAAAATATTGTACATCGAAAAAAACAAACCGGTTGCGAGGGTTTTCTGGTTGCTGCCTCTGGTGGAGTCCTCTCCTCTTTGACAATGGCATTGGGAAAACTGGCCTCCATCTCCGGTAAACCTTCAAAGGACATGGCCATTTTCATGCCAGCGGCCACAACTGCAACGGAAAGCTACGACCTGGCATACATGGCCGCAGAAAAAACAGGATTTTCAATTCAAACAATTCCTGTAAAATTCATGGTAAGCACCATCAAGACGGCACTGCGTGAAAATTTTATGGCACTTCTTGAAGAAACAACGGCAAATCAGGTTCAATCCCTGCGAAACATCATTTTGGGGAGCTTCGCGATACAAAAAAATCTCCTTGTGCTTCATAGTACAACCAAATCAGATATTTTAACTGCAAATATTCCGTCATCAATTCCACCTGAAAATCTCTGTTATCCACTTGGAGGAATATATCGCAGTGAGATTCGAAATCTGGCAACTTACGTCAGCGGAAAATTCGACAATATAATCCCTGAAGAAATTATATCGAGGCCATCGCTTACTGAATCAGTAAACGATGAAAACCCGGACAACCTTTTAAAAAATCAAAATGATCTGGATACTGTACTCACTCTTATCCACGATCAAAAGAAAGACAGGGATGAGATCACTTCACTTGGGATACCAAGTGACATTATTGACAAAGTATACAAATTAAATGCATTCTGAGCAGAGGTTATCCATATTTTTTCATTAATACTTTTATCTGAAAACAAGGGGAAGGAAATGACCAATAAAAAACAACTCAATACTCTTTTGACCAGCTGGAACAAACTTAAAAAACAACTACACGTCTATGTTGACGAAAAAAAGATCAAGGAAGTTCAAAAAACAGTAAAAATTTACGCAAAAAAAACGGAAAAGGATCTTAAAAAACTTCTCAAGGGTGATATCACCACTTTTAAGAAAAAATTAATAATGGAAAAAAAGCAGATTGAAAAATTAATCGACAAGGCCTTTACTGCTGAAATCAAAAGAGCAAAAAAATTCGTGGAAAAACACAAAAAGGAATTGTCCGTACTTCAAAAGAAAGTTGAAACATATGTTAAAAACGAATTTATTGCAGGAAAAAAACCGGCTACCAAAAAGAAAGTAACCAAGAAAAAAACCGCCAAAAAGAAAGTTGCTAAAAAAGCACCGATAAAAAAAGTGACAAAGAAAAAAACAACCAAAAAGAAATAACTGCTTAAAGATAACTGCTCACTCCTTGTGAGCAGTTATTCTTGCGAATCTACCAAGTATAGCTAAGATTGTTACATTTGATCTTTTTAACTTCTTCCAGACGATAATCATCAGTAAGTATTACCGCGCGATTTGGGCCATGATGCTTGTCTTCATTGTTGAAATAAAGAACAAAGGCTTCTTCTCCGTAAATAGTTCCATTGGCACCAGTCAAAACATATGCATTGTAGCTGATTTTGTTATTTGAAACATCCACTTCAGGAGTAACCTGTATAAAAAATTCCCGATCATTATAGCTCAAGGTGATTTTCTGATTGAATGGATGATAAATATTATCATGTATTGCGATATCTTTAATTATAAATTCGCAGGTTTTTCCTTCTGGAGTAACACCCTGGTATTTCCCCGTATAAAGATGTGAAAATGCGGGCAATACAGACAATAAAGAAATTACAAGTACCAGTGTCTTCATCCAAATCTCCTCGATAATCGCTTGTACGTTTTTTTATTTTTAGGAAATTTAACATGAAAAAAACCGGATGGTATATCTTTTTTTTAGTTGTTGGTCGGGATTCTAATCCCAAGTCCGTTCTCCCAATTGATGACATGATATCCAGTCAATCCTGACTCGATAATTGTCCAATTGCCACTTTTGGACATGTATGTTGAGGTATAACCTTCATCATTATTGATATCCGATACACTCGGCGTTGAAGAATTAACTTCGTGGGCAACGGAAACTCCAATCAGCTTACCATTACAAAATGTGAACATATATCCAACAGGCGTTTCTCCTGCCAAAATACCAGTATAAACTCCATCCTCTGTTTCACTTGGCGGCATCTCATAGGTATCGCTAAATTCATTCAATACACTCGTATATCTGTCGTTCCAGGAAAATCCATCTGGTAGCCACAATTCTGATGCAAAGGTTGTACTAAGAATAAAGAAGAAAGATATTGCAATAACCAGCTTGTTCATTTTTTTATCCCTGTTTGTCTTGTTTTTACGCTAAGTGTCACACTTATTAGGCTATATGTAAATCAATTTGTAATTTTTACCACTAAATGGCACACACTCTGGAAGGATTTTAATATTTTTTTTGAATTGTAGAGGACACTTCTTCCTTGAAAGGACGCCATTTACCATACCATGTATTCATATTGGCCTCTCTGAGTGTCCCTGTTTTCGAATGGATATCCACTAAAATATATGTCAATTTCAAGACATCCTCATGCTGGGCCACATCGACAGAAGGAATTACATTCCACGAACCGGAATTGAAATAATATTTTCCCTCGGGATACTTGCGCCATTCCGCAATATGAGTATGGCCCATTATAACCGTATGGACATCTTTTCTTTTACTGAGAATTCGTTTGGCAAACCTCCCATACCTTGGATAGAGGGTTATCTGCTTCAACAGTTTCACCGTCGTTTTAAAATTGCGATTCGTTCTTGTGTAATAACTTGACTTGGTCTTGACAACATACCATAAAATCTTCTTCACCATTTTGTAAAAAAATGGAAAATCATGGAAAAAACACCACTTCACGTAAGCAGCCATTGGTCTGATCTTGTCAAGATAGGGCCTCTCCTTTTTCAATTTAGGTATGACCAAAATACCAAAAAGACTTGCCCATGGAAGATTCAGTATTTTTTTTCCGTTTGGCCCGGAAATGAAATAATTTTTCGTTGGTACTGAATTTGCTGCCTCAAAACGTTGTCCATGCTCTATATGAACTCCATCAACAGTAAGACTGAATAAAAAATCAATCGCACCACCAACTTCCTGCCTGAAAACTCTTTGCGCCCCCTCAAATGCCATGGCCGCATCGTGGTTTCCAATAATATAGCTTATTTTTTTATTCGGCCTTGATAAAAACATGGTAAGCGCATCAAAAAAATTCTTATGTCCCGCGATAACAGAACGAACGGCCTTGATGGTAATCTCTTCATCAATAATATGGGTAAAAATCCCGTCAATATCCACATGCAAAAGATTCAGGATATCGCCATTTAAAACCAAATGAATATGTTTGAGATAAAATTTTCCTGAAGAATAGTAATTAAGAAACTCATGGAATCTTTCATCTTCACAGAAATCCTCCATAATATTCAACTGACCATTTTTAAAGTAGCGTCCCCTGCCAATGTGAAAATCACTTACGACCAATATAAGCATCAATCCTCACTTTTATATTTTATTCGCCATGCAGACTCTTCCCCTTCCAGTTGTCTTAGCCGAGTACATCATTTTATCCGCCATTTCAATAATTTCATTGCCGGTTTTTGCGTCCGTCGGAAAATCCGCCACTCCTATCGAAACGGATAGTGAATATTTACTACCGTCCCTTATCTTGAAGGGCGCATTTCTGACTCCCTCTAAAATACGCTCACCTATTGCCTTAATCTCCACATTATGTGTGCTGGTCAAAACCACTACGAATTCATCTCCTCCATAGCGGTACATATAATCGGTTTCACGCACCAGATTTTTCAGCAGAACAGCAAAATCGTGTAACAGTCTGGTACCAACCATATGTCCCCAACCATCATTAACATCCTTGAAATGATCTATATCCATGAAAAGGACTGAAAACCCACCTTTGATTTTCTCATACTTTTTCACCAGATAATCCATATCTTTCGAGAGTTTTCGATGATTGTAAAAACCGGTGACATCATCAATAAATGCAAGTGAACTCGCCTCTTTCAATGTTTTTATTTTTTGAATCCTTTCAAAGCATTTGCCCAGAAAAACAACAAGATGATCCAAAATAAATTCTGATTTTTTAAGATTATCACTGGCAGAAACAACTCCAAAATAGTCCTGTTCGTCGGTACTTCCGTAATGAAATATATGGAACTCCTTTTCAAGTACTGACTTTTTCACCAACAAAATACCACGTGGAGTACACCACCTCACCTCGCGAATCATTTCGATTATTTGATCTTGTGCCACGGATTTTGCCAAATCCTTGTTCCACACTGTCCTAAGTCTTCCCTTGGGAATATCATTATCAGTAACGTTTTCAATCGACTTTTGCCGTTCCAATGGAACTGAAAAAACAAAATGGGATGATTCATCAAAGTTTGAAAGAAAATAATTATCAACGCTTGAAAAAAGACTTTCCTCTTCCTCCCATATTTCACATGAACTCATAAAATCCACAAGGGAACGAACTTCTTTTCCAAGTTCCTGCTTCATAAAAAATCCCCTGAATCAAACATCTTTAGGTTTATGAATTAAATTTTCCTCTATCTCCAAATCCTCTTCCAGAACATGGATGGAACCCCTGAGAGTCTTCATGATTTTTTGAAGTTTTTCCTTCAACTTTCTATTATCTTCCTTTGCTCTGTGTTCCCTGATAGCGGTATTTTCCATATTGAACTCCAATGAGTCAATTTTTCTTTTAAGCTCGAGAATTTTATTATCACGGCCTTGAACCTGTGAAACAGTATCCATTTGAACAAGCTCAAGTTGATTTTCAAGTTCTTTTTCTCTTTGTTTTACCTTGCGAAGGTCGATTCGTACCGCTCCTCCAAGACTCAAGAGTTCTTCCTGGCTTTTCTTGAGCTTTTCTTCCATGATCTCTCTTTTACTGTCTCCAAGATCAAATCTGTGTTTAAATTCGAAAACTTCCTCTTCGTATCTGCGCTTAATAATACTCATCTCAATCTTCGTTTCATCCAACTCAGCCTTAAGGGATAAATTTTCCTGATCCAAGGCCCTTTTATCTGTTTTACCTTGTTCAACTTCGGCCAGATTCTTTTCCCTTTCCTCCCTTAGAAGTCTGATTGTCGATTGAAGACGCACCAACTCCGACTCATTATAGGTGACATTCATCTTTGGAGTGGCATCCTGCTCCTCCTCTTGTACACCTTTATCGGAAACAACATCACATTCAATCTTATCTGTCTTGTCTGCTTCCTCTACTGTCTCGAATTCGTCAGAAGATTTATCAGATTCATCAAATTCTTCACCTTCTGCTACAGCATCCGTATCCAGGGAACACATTATCGAAGAAAACTCAACCTCTTCCTCTTCCTCCGCTTCTGAGATGATTTGATCAACAAGTTCTTCTTCAACATTCACCTTCGTTAATTCAAAATCCTCTTCAGGAGCAGTCCCTGTCTCACCTTTTCCCAATTCGGGAAAAAACAAATCTTCTTCTTTTGCGATTTCTTCTTCATCATCACCACTCAGACCAAGCTCTTCTAGCGCATCTTCTTCACTATCACCGCTCAGATCAAGCTCTTCCAGTGCATCTTCTTCTTCACTATCACCGCTCAGATCAAGCTCTTCCAGCGCATCTTCTTCACTATCATCACAAGAATCAAACTCTTCCAGAGGGACCTCTTCATCTGCTTCCTCATTGTCAGAAAGATCAACGGAAATCCCCTCTTTTGAAAATTTTGTCTGTTCCTCAACTTCCTCTACTTCCTCGTCAAATTTCTCAATTTCATCATTTTCAAATCCAGGTACCTCACTCCCTACAACCGAATTATCAAATTTTGCCTGAACCATCTTGTTCAGGGAACCATCCAGACACAAAAGCGCATCACCGTCTTGTTTATGCTTTTCAAGTGTTTCGACAACCTTGGTGTCATTCTTTTTTTTCTCAGGCAAGGGAACCTCCCGATTTTTATGGCCTTCCCCGCTACTTCACCACAAAAGATGAGAATACTGTACAATGAATATACTTCATTTTTTATGATACCAAATGACAAAATAACTTCAATTGAGGGAAAAGATGGCCTCAGAACCTATTTTAAATATTGAAAAATGACACTTTGTCATACTAGAATTATAGGGATAAATATATAATGAGTTGAGCTAATTGATCGGGTGTTAAAACATGCATTGGTTACGGGTTTTTTTCATACTTATTCTCGTTTCAGGAATGGTTTTACCGTTACGCGTCGATCTGATTCATGCATCGGATGATTTTCTTCCAATGCCACTACTGTACCTCGATAATTTTTTCTCACATCATCTGTTGATTGCTGAAAAAGCAACACACAAATTATATCTTTTTAAAAATTCAGACTCCAATCCACATCTTATAAAAACCTATCAGATGGCCACCGGCAAAAAAAGTGGCAATAAATTATTTCAAGGTGATTACAGAACTCCCGAAGGAATCTATCAACTAACCAACTTCATAACAAAAAAGCAGTTAATCAAACGCTATGGAAAGGAAGGGGAAATTTACGGTATAGGATCATTCGTAATGGATTACCCGAACCCGATCGACAGAAAGCGTGGAAAAACCGGAGGAGGCATTTGGCTTCATTCAACCAACGACGAAACAAGAATTGACAAGGGACTTGATTCAAGAGGTTGTATAGTCATCGCCAACAACGATCTTAAAGATGTTTCCAGATATATTGAACTTAATAAAACCATGATCGTTATTGTTCATGAATTAAATTTCCTAAACAAAAAAAGCTGGGACAGAAATCGAAAAATCATAAATGATTTTGTCATCAATTGGGCCGATGCCTGGAAAAACGAGAATCTTGATAAATATCTTGGCCATTATCACGAAACTGAATTTTCCGACCATTTCAGAGGTTCTTTCAAGCAATTCAAGATCTACAAAAGATCGGTTTTTAATAATCCCGGACTACCTGACATAAATCTAAAAAATGTTTCCATCATTCAAACAAAAAATTACGCAACTGTAACCTTCCTTCAGGAATACAAGTCAAGAACCATCAACGATATTGGCAAAAAGATCCTTTATCTGAAAAAAGACGATTACTATAATTGGAAGATAGTGTCTGAACGCTGGTCCAAGACTGGAATGGCCATGAGTAAAGGATTGCCCGACAATCAGGACGACCGAAGTATCGCTGGAAGACGGGAACAGCAATCGACAGGGCAGGTTGCTTTTCGGCCCTCAATGAGATTCTTCGACAATGAAGAAAAAAATATCGGTAAAAATTAATTCATGGCCAAAGATAAAAACCAAAACAAATTTTCATTCATTCTTTATGAGAAACAAAATTCACCAAAATATTTTGAGATATCAAAATCCATGCTTAGGATATACTTTTTTGTCCTTCCCATTGTAGCACTACTCTCTCTTGCCTCAATCATCATAGGTGCCATTTATTTTCAAAATATTAAAAATTTCATCAAAAGAAGAGAATCCAGAACAATAATCGAACTGAAAAGTAAAAACCAGGAACTTTCCATCAAGCATAAGAAACTGGAGACAATGAACTCCGATTTTCAGAACAAGCTTGCTTCAACCTCGAAAGAAGGCCTCAGTATACTTAATATGGTTCGTTTTACCTCCGGACAAACGGATAAATCAGATCGATCAACCATACTGGTAATGAGTCCTGGTAATACCACCAATATCAATCCCGATATCAAGAACAACAAAATCCATTTGAGATTTAATCTTGTTAATAATTCAGGAACCGGCAAAAGACAGGCCGGATTCTTGTTTGTTATTATGAAAATTGCAAACAGCGTTCACTTCTATCCAAACAAAAGTTTAACAGACGAAAAAATTGAGCTGATTTTCAACCGTGGAGAATATTTTGGTTTTGAAAAACTCAGACCTGTTCATGCCACCTTCCCGGCCACATCGATGGATGGAAAAATACTTTTTAAAATTCTTCTCTTTTCAAGGCTGGGTGATTTAATACATAAACAAGACATTAAACTTGAAAAATTTGAGCGAAAAAAATGACTGATTATATAAACATCAAGGAACAGGATTTTTCCTTCTGGGGACAGGGGTCAAAAATAAAAGGTGAATTTCATCTAAAAGGCCCGACTCTCCTTGGATCAATTGTGGAAGGTGAACTTGTCATGACAGACAATGCCCCTCTATGCGTGGAACGGGAGGGATCATTCAAGGGAACCGTTAAATGCCACGACATTGAAATATATGGAAGCTTTGAAGGAATATTGCAGGCAACCGGCAGGGCCACTATTTATCCGTCGGCCACTCTACTTGGGACAATAAGAGCGCATGATCTTATCGTTCATCCCGGTGCAACACTCAATATTGAGGGACACACCAGCGATCACGACGACTAATGGATCGAACAGGAAATAAAAAATGGAAAAGAAAAAAGTGAAAAATATGACAGAAAAACAAAAAGCACTCATTATTGCTGCATACCTTCTATCCAGAAACAAAAAAAACGGACAAAAAAATAAAAATCCATCACCATGGGAAACCCTGATGAACTTTAGAAACGTATAAGTAAGGCCATACAGAAAATGAAACTAAAATTAAATGGAAACATGATAGAGTATAAATTAATAGAGGGAACACAAAATTCAGTAACAATTGAATTGAATGGAACCAAATACTTTTTTAATCTTGAAGATTTGAAAAATGACGAAATTATTATTTCGGAAAATAACAAAAACCACACCCTTCCCTTGATTCACACTGATAACGACTCTTTTACAACCAACGCATTTGGCAGCGACATCAAGGTTGAAAAATTCAAGGTAACGCGAAAAAAAGAACTCAAAACATATGCTCCATCCATTGCCTCAACTGGCACTACTGACAATAAATCTGATGATAAAATAATTGCCGCCATTGGTTCGGCACTTATCGCCAGGCAGGGAATATGAGCTTTTATCAGGAAACTTTCAATGATCTTCTGGTAAGAAAAGGTGAAAACAGGGAAAAACATCTTCTTTGGATTACGTTAAATCGCCCTGATTTCTCAAACGCATTTTCAGACGGAATGATAGAGGATTTGTGCAAGGTTCTTAAACATGCCGATTGGGACAACGATATACGTGTCATCATAGTAACCGGTATCGGCAAATGTTTTTGCGCCGGAGGTGATCTTTCCGCCATGGAACAAAAAAGTGGAATGTTCGCCGGCCATCCAAATGAACTTCGAATCCGTTACATGAAGGGTATCCAGCAAATTCCCATTACCATGGAATCATTGCAGACTCCGGTCATCGCAATGGTTGGCGGGCCAGCAATAGGGGCCGGATGTGACCTTGCGTGCATGTGCGATATCAGGATTGGATGTGAAAAAACCAAATTTGGCGAAACCTTCTCCAAGCTGGCACTAATCCCGGGAGACGGCGGCACCTTTTTTCTACAACGTATTGTAGGATATTCCAAGGCCATGGAACTTTCCCTCACTGGAGAGGTTATAAATGCAGAGGAGGCCTTGAAAATCGGACTCCTGAATCATCTTGTCCATGCTGAAAAACTGCTGGATAAGACAAAATCCCTCGCATTAAAAATCGCAGGAAACGCCCCTGTTGCCATTTCCATGACAAAAAAGGCCATTAAAAGTGCCAGAACAAACAACATCCACTCCCATCTTGACCTTCTGGCGGCATATCAGGGAATCACTCAAAGAACCGACGACCATGTCGAAGGCCTTAAGGCACTCAGGGAAAAACGCACACCTGAATTCAACGGCCAATAATACTTAACACAACGTAAGGAACCAGGAAAAAAGTAAAAATTACAATTTTGTAAAAGGCAATTCCAGCATAGTGAATGGCATCAAACTGCTCTTTTGAAATTTGAAAGAATTTGCTATGCATTTTATAAATCAGATTATGTGCAAAAATGATTATAAAAAACCACAAAAACATAAAACCCAGATTAATCAGAAACGCCCACAGCAAAAAATCCCTGGCAAGTAACATATCCATAAAATAAACTCCTTTTTATCTCTATCTTACCATATGCACATTCTCTTTTCACAAATAAAAAGAAACTACGGTCGCAAAAAGGCACCTGTTCCCAAGGGCCCATAAAAACTTCTATTTTTGATATTCGTAAATTACCTTTTTATCCAAACCATCTACAATCTCATAATTATCAAGAGAATCCTCCATTCCAACTGAACCACTCGTTTTAAATGCCTGGTTTTCAGGATCAAGAGTATATTCCAGCTCCCATTGGTCAAGATTTTCATTGTATTCCAAACCAATAAAACCTCCACTCCAATGATCCTCTCCCCTTTTTACCAGGAAATCCACATGAACCTTTTCAATTTTATTTTGGTCTTTCGCTTTTACAACTATTTTTACGACGTTATCCTTAAAGCTGTGTTTAAAAGATAACAACTCAGGTGCTGAAATATCTGCTTCTGAATCACTGTTCACTTGTATAATATCTTTTTCGTATAGAACTATATATTTAAAAATATCATCATGATATAGAGGTGAATGTCCTTTTTTAACTCCATAAAATTCTAATTCATAATCTCCTGCAGGCTTCCCTTCCTTGATCAGCAAATTTTTAAAAACAAAAGTGTTTTTCCCTTCGCTGTTGGAAATATTTTCAATTTTTGCTCCAATCCTGTAGTCAGTGTTTGGATCGTCAATTCTAACTGTTAAAATATCAAGAGATTTCAAATCCCTGGCATCCCCCTCTAAAACCACCTTCAAATCAAATGATTTTCCAACCCAGATACCTTCATCCGGCCCGATTACCTCTTTTAATTTTAATGGTAAATCGGGAGTAGCTACCGCCAAAGCAGCGTAAAATAAAGCAATAAATAAGATACATCTTTTCATATACAAACTCCTGTTTTTGAAAAATGCTTACATTAATGATGGACTTATACGCATAATTTGAATTTTGGTACATAAAATGAAATAAAATCACTAACTCACTGAATATTAATATATTTATTAAATTTTTATGAAAAATTGAAAAATCATTAACAGGAAAAACAATTAGTTAGGCTCTAACTGACATCGTTTAATAAAAAATGTCAGTTGGTATTATGAATTTTTTTCATTATTTTATAAATTTAGATGTTTATAATTGCGATTAGAGACATTTGAGTTATGGTGGAGCAATGCTACAGGACAGCAGATATTACCATTTAGATAATTATCAAAAATACAATCAAATTATTGCAGACTATCAGATTGATAATAAGCAAATATCTGAGCTGGATATTTATTTCATTGCAAATGCCTATCTTGCAATCGGGGACCACCATACTTCATTTGAAATCGCAACAAATATACCGCATTCATTATATCAAATGCTTCAGGCCAATAGTTTCTTTTTGAAAAAAAATATTGATCAATCCCTGAAAATACTATTTGAATTAATTGAAAAAGATGGTTTCATGTGGCCCTTTTTAAAAGGCAGGGCATATCAATTACTGGGATCAATTCATTATTTTAAAAAAGAACTGAATGACGCTCACTTATACTATAAAACTGCTGTAAAAATTCTTGATGACTGTGGTGAAAAATATGCAAAGTGGATATCCATGCTGAGACTTGGCAGTTATTACCACCGTGTTGGTGATTATTTACATCAGGAAATAATCACCAACCAACTGAACAAGGAAATTAATTGTTTGGAATATCAGTCAATACATGCCTCTGTTGATTCAATAAAAGCGTGGAGATTTGTTTCTCTTGGTGAATATGGAAAGGCCCTTGCTTTTTTAAAAAGGGCCACTGATTACAAGTCAAACATGTCCAATGATGATGAGAAGATCAGAGGATTAATTCAATATTTGGATATTCTTATTGAATATGGAAATATTTCCACAGCAAAAGATGTTGCTCTTAATCTCAAACAGCTCATTTTGGCCCGTAACGACCAACATTTTCGAAGAATTGAGTGTATGGTTCTTTTTTCAAAAATCGATATTTTGGAAGGTAAATTTGATAATGCTTTTGAAAAGCTTCAAGAGCTTGTTGAATTACCCGGTGAATATATTGAAAAGGAATTTGTAGTAAACGAATTGTTGGATATTTCTATTCGTTGTAAACTACCAAAACTTGCCAGGGAAATATTTGATCGTCACTACAAAATTATTGCGAATGATAATTCCTACACGGTAAAATTGTTTGGTGCATGGATTCTTTGGCTCGAAGGTAAAACCGAAGAAGCTGAAATGATTGCCATAAAGGAACTGGAACAGGCAACCAAAGATAGCAATAATTATAAAATATCAAAATCATCACTATTACTGGCCCTTTGCTCCCTGAAAAAAGAAAATATTGATGAGTGCCGTACTTATCTACGCAAAGGATGGAACCCTGATTTCTTGTTGGATAGTCTTATATGTATTGGAATTGCAGTTAATAAACTTAATGATCTTCAATTAGCAAGGGAATTTTATTCTCAATATGCAGATGAAGTAAAAAAAGACAATTCTTTTTTGCTTGCCATTAAAAGGCATCTTGATGGGGAAATGCTGTTTGCAAGTCACGATCAATTTCTTAATAGGTTTTTAAAAAACGGTCTTGGAATAAACTTACATGCTATCGATACTCACCGGGGAGAAGAGGTTCTTCCCCGATTTTCAAAACCTTCTTTTGAAAATTATGATTTAATCATTAGAGAAAAACTGGGAAGTATTTTTCGAAGAGGTGAACATATTGAGATTGACATGAACAGCATCTCAGGAAAGCTTTTAAATTATTTTTTTTATGAAAAGAGAGTTGAGGATTCAAAAGAAAATTTATATAAAAAGATTTGGCAGAATAACTTTGTGCCATTGGAAGATAACCCCAAAATTCATTCCTCTGTTCGTAAATTTAATAAACTGCTTGGGCAAACAGTTCTGGAAATAATGCCAAAAGGTGTTCGACGAAAAAGTAATATTTCCTTTGCATTAATAACTTCCGAAATAGATAATTCTTATCTTTTAAATAGTCGCCAGATATTTGTTATCGAATATCTTCGAAAAAAAGATGTAATTAATGTAAAGCATTTATCTGAATACTTTGGAACCTCTTTACGTACAGCTCAACGTGATCTTAAAAACCTGCAGAAACTGGGAAAAATATCACCTCATTCAACCGTTAGAGGAGAATACATACTTTTATAAATGTATGGTGCCTGTCAAGACAATGGCAATTTCTGGCCCGGTTTCTCACCAAGCTTCTTTTTACGATCAGCCAGATCTGGACGGGCGAATTGCATATGTCCCTCTTTCAAAGTCCTGCCATTGATGATTGCCTCGGATCTTAAGCGCCTACCGATGGTTTTTTCCATCTTTCGGCCAAGCTCCAATACCTTGTCAATGTTATAACCGGTATCAATTCCCATCTCATCAAGCTGGACAAGAGTATCCTCCATGCAAACAAGTCCGACGTATCTTGGATCATCATAATAATATTCACCGGTTCCTGGAACCGGACAATCATCCAAAAAATTCGCAGGTTGTCCACCAAGACCACCAATTGTTGCCTCAAAATTTGTAATACCGGCATGGAGACAGGCCAGAACAGAAGCCGAGGCCATTCTTTTGGTCTCATGAAAATGAGCAATATGTTTTTCCGGATTTGGAATCGCATCCATGATCATCGCAAAGTAGCGATAAACATCTGCGGCCGAAGCGGAACCGTCGTGATCAGCATGCTCGACATCGTGAGCACCAATATCAAGCCAACGTTTGGTAAACTCAACTGCTTCTTTCATATCAGTTGCTCCACCAATTGGACTCCCCCAGATAGTGGAAACAGTACCACACATCTTGATTCCGACATCATTGCATTTTTTAATACATCTTTCGGCCTCCGACCAATAATCAGGAAGGGTCGTACCGGAGTTTGCAAAATGATGTTCCTCCTCTGTGGACACCATCATGAGAATACGGTCAGGACCGACTCCCTCTTTTTTAAGGGCAATTGCACGATCAACTGATTTTTCACGAATGGTAACAGCGGTAAAACAGATATCCTCATGGTTGATTCCACGCTTGGCACATTTTTTCCTGAAACGATCTCCTTTAAAATATGCCAGAATCTCATCGGAATCCTTGAACTGTGGCATAAGCCAGGTATTGCCGAGATTGGTAATTTCAAGATCGCGGCAACCGGCAAAAATCATCTTCTCCGCATAGTAAATCTTTGCAGGAGTTGAGATAAATTTCTCTTCATGTTGAAAACCATCACGAATGGTAATATCCCCTATTGTCACCTTTTTTGGCATTCTCGGAAAAATTTTCCAATAATCATATTCAGTTGGCATATATTCTCTCCTTACTGTGGCATCGCCTCTTTTAAAAGTTGTCTGGCAATAATCATCACCATAACTTCGTTGGTACCAGCACCAATCTCATTAAGTTTGTTGTCTCTAAGCATTCTTTCAAGCGGAAGCTCTCTTGAATAGCCCATACCACCATGAATCTGAATGGCATCAAGGCAAATTTTTGTAACCATTTTCGGAATACCCAGTTTGACTTCAGCAGCAACAACTTTTCCCCTGTTGCCATTGTCATAATCCTTGCAAACTGAATATATAAAGTGCTTCATCATTTCAATATCAGTGGCCATCTCTGCAATCATTTTCTGAATCATCTGAAAATTACCAAGTGGTTTTCCGAATTGGTGTCTTTCATTGGCGTATTTCAGGCAATTATCAAGACAGGCCCTTGCAATACCTACTGAAATACCGGCGATCGTAATCCTTTCAATATCAAGATTTTTCATCATGTGATAGACGGAGTCGCCCTCTTTACCAACAAGATTAGCCTTTGGAACCTTTGCATTTTCAAAAACAAGCTCACCCGTGGGAGAAGCACGCATACCCAGCTTGTGAAGTGGTCGTCCAAAGCTGTAGCCAGGAGTATCCTTTTCAATAATGAATGTTGAAAGATTTTTCTTCTCATCGCCAGTTCTTGTATAGGTATAAATCACATCAGCACGCTCGGCATTGGTAATCCACATTTTATTACCATTAATAATGTAATTATCACCATCACGCTTTGCCCTGGTCTGAATACCAATGGCATCGGAACCAAAATCCGCCTCTGTCATGGCCATGGCACCTATGTGTTCACCGCTAATGAGCTTTGGCAGATATTTTGCCTTCTGTTCTGGACTTGCATTGGCCTCAATATTATTCACACATAAAATTGTATGAGCAAGATAACTCAAGGTTGATGAAGCACAGGCATAACCAAATTCATCCATAACAATTGTTGCAGCAGTTGCTCCAAGACCTGAACCGCCATACTCGGGATCAGCAGTAATACCAAGAAGTCCAAGCTCGCCCATCTTTTTAAAGGCATCAATATTGAATGTTTCATTTTCATCATGCTCAGTAGCTACAGGCGCCAACTCATTGATAGCAAAATCCTTGCACATTTTTTGGAGTTCACGTTCCTCATCATTAAAAAACCACATAATTCCATCCTTTTAAAATTTAAAGTATTTTTTTCAATTCTTCAGTCAGGGCAGGAACCACCTTGAAAAGGTCTCCCACTATTCCATAATCAGCCTTTGTGAAAATCGGCGCATCAGGATCGGTATTGATTGCAACAATAATTTTGGATGTTCTCATACCGGCAAGATGCTGAATTGCACCTGAAATTCCACAAGCTATATAAAGACTCGGGGAAACAGTTTTTCCCGTCTGACCGACCTGCATGGAATGATCCGCTTCATCTGCATCGACAAGTGCCCTTGAAGCACCGACTGTTGCGCCAAGAAGATCAGCAAGCTCGTTTAAGATTTTAAAATTTTCACGATTTTTAATTCCACGACCACCTGAAACGATAACATTTGCTTCAGTAAGATCGGCCCTATCAGAATCGGACTTTACCATTTCCTTGATTTTCGCCTTGATTTCCCCGGCAACAGCGGAAACATCATTTTTATTTCCAGCTCCAGCTTTGGGACTATCACTCATTCCAAGAGCATTCGGACGAACGGTTATAAAATGAGGTTTTGGCCCTTCAATCTCAACCTTCGCCAGACATTTTCCGGCAAACATCGGACGTGTTCCACTAAATGTGTCTCCGTCCATGACGAAGTTGACAACCTCTGACGCCATACCTGCATCAAACATTCCGGCAATTCTTGGCATTACGTCTTTCACAAGAGATGTACTGCCTGCAAATACATAATCATAACCACCATTTCCAATAAAATCCTTGAGTGAATTCGCATATCCCTCGGGTGAATACTGATCCAGATCCCCACCCTTCAGAACATGAATATTTTCCGCACCGTACTTGGCGAGATTCGTTAAACCATCTGATCCAATATCACCTATGGCCGCCACATCAACACTATGTCCTTCAAGTTTTCCAAGTATTTCAAGAGTAACATTTTTTACGCCGTCGCCGGCATGCTCTGTAAAAACCAATATCTTTGCCATTATACACTTCCTTTTTTAAAATTAACCTTATATGACCTTTGCTTCATTTCTAAGAAGACCGGCAACTTCTGAAACAACACTTTCAATATTGCCTTCATCTGTTGCATCAAACTTCTTACCTTCCGGTTTTTCCGCCGGAAGACTGACGTTGGAGTATTTAATCCTTCTATCCGCGTCACTTACACTCACATCATCAAGACTGAGTTTTAAAAGAGGCTTTCTCTTGGCCTTCATTATTCCAGGAAGAGAGGCATATCTTGGCTGATTCAGTCCCTTTGTGACGGAAATTACCGCAGGAGTGCTGACACCATAAACCTCAATGGACCCACCTTCTATTTCACGTTTAACAGTTAGATCATTTCCACTAAATTCGTAATTATTGACCTCAGTCACCGATGGCATGTTCATCATCTGTGCCAAAAGTTGTGGAACCTGACAACAATCATCATCTACGGCCTGCTTGCCACAAAGAATAATATCAGGAGTTTTGCCGGATTTCTCAATTGCACCTTTTATGGCCTTGGATACCGCGTATGAATCAAGATTGTCAGAGGACTCAACAAGAACCGACTCATCAGCACCCATTGCCATCCCGGTTCTCAATGCCTCTGTTGTTCCCTGTATGGAACCCACTCTGACAAGCGTTACCGTTGTATCTGATTCTTTTGCCTTGATCAGCAAGGCCTGTTCAACTGCATATTCGTCATAAGGGTTCATTATCCACTTGATGGATTTTGTTTCTATATACGTTCCATCGCTGTTTGGAACAACTTTCGACTCAGTATCAGGAACCTGCTTTACACAAACAAAAATGTTCATTCCCATCTCCTTTCAGAAAAATAATGTTGTTATTAAATTCATATAATCAATCGTAAAATTTCTTCTTTTTTTCAACCAGATTCTTGAGATACGGACTCGGCTCATAACGAACAGCACTCACTCCGCTGGCAAGATTTTCAATACATTCAAGAATCCTGTCAAGTCCCTCATAATCAGCATATCTTAAAAGACCTCCCCTGAACGGAGGAAAGCCTAATCCAAAAATCACTCCAACATCAACCAGTGCCGCACTCTCCACAATACCATCGTGAAGAATGTTAGCCGCTTCATTGATCATGGGAAGGATTAACCGTTTTTGAATATCAACTTCATCCATCTTGATTGTTTTGGAAGGCAGTTTACTCGCCAATTCCTCATTAATCCCGGACTGTTTTCCCTTTTCATCGTAGAGATAAAATCCTCTTCCATTCTTCTTGCCAAGAAATTCCTGATCAACAAGTCTTGAAAGAAAACTGCATGGTTTCATTCTTTCGCCAAGTCCTTCGTGTAAAACATTGGAGGCGTGAAGACCTATATCAAATCCCACTTCATCGAGAAGACGACATGGCCCCATTGGCATTCCAAAATTCAAAACAGCACGATCGAGATCCTTGATTGAAAGCCCCTCTTCCAAAAGATAAGCTGACTCATTCAAAAATGGCATAAGAACCCTGTTCACCAAAAATCCAGGCCCGTCCTTAACTATAATAGGCGTCTTTTTTACCCTAACGGCCCATTTGTGAAGTGATGCAACAACCTCCTGTGAGGTTTTTTCATGGGTGATAATCTCAACCAACGGCATCATGTTAACCGGATTAAAAAAATGAAGTCCGGCAAACCTCTCTGGTTTTTCCATTGCCGAGGACATTTCTGCCACGGAAAGTGATGAGGTATTACTGGTAATCACCGTATCATCTCTCACATATTTTTCAAGTTCCGCAAAAACCTTCTTTTTAAGCTCCATATTCTCAACTATCGCTTCAATCACAAGATCGGTATTTTTAAAATCGTCGTAGTTGAGACAGGGGGAGATTGATCTTTGCTTTCTTTCAAAATCATCATTGGACATTTGTCTTTTTTTAACCGCTTTTTTAAAGACGATCCCGGACTGCTTGAGTCCAAGTTCGAGTGCCTCCAAATTAATATCCTTCAAAATGGGAGACATGCCATTATCGGCCATCAGCCAGGCAATTCCCCCCCCCATGGTTCCAGCACCAAGAACAGCACCACGATCAAGGTTACCGGCCTTTGCAGATCCCTTGATTTTTTTGGTACCTTCCATCAAAAAGAAAATGTGTTGTAGATTCTGGGATTGGTCACTTATACATAGTTCGCCAAAAGCGGCGGCTTCCCTTGGAAGATAATTTTTTCTGCTTTTGGATATCCCCGACTCCATGACATCAATAATCGTAAGAGGTGCTTGATAGAATCCTTTAGTTTTCTTTAAAACCGCCTCACGCACCTTTTGGAAAATAATCTTTCTTGTGACAAAATTATCCATGGCAAAATGACTGAGGGATTTACCAAGAGATTTTTTCTTTTCCTTGCTTTTAAGATGGCGCAATGCCATTTCAAGGAGCATTTCTTTTGCATAAATTTCCGAAACAAGGCCCATCCTCTTTGCCTTTTTCGCTCGAACATTTTTTCCTGTTAGAATCATGTCCATGGCATTCGGTATACCTATCTTTTGAGGAAGTCTGTAAGTCCCGCCAAAACCGGGAATCAGTCCAAGCTTTACTTCGGGAAGTGCAAACATTGTTTTATTCGAATCACTGGCAAGAATTTTATCACAAGCCAGAACCAATTCAAATCCGCCTCCAAGACAGACACCGTCAACACAGGCAATCTTTGGAACCTGCAAATCCTCCAAATCGGAAAAAATCCTCTGACCTCCAGCGGCCCCGGTAGCTGCTTCATCTTCTGTTTTCAGGGATGCGATCATATTAATATCTGCACCGGCAAGAAAACATCCATTCTTCAGGGTGTGAAGAATCACTCCAGCAACCTTTTTTGCCTTCACTGATTTTTTCAATTCAGAAACAATACCGTCAAGATCCTTCAGGCTTTCACTATCAAGTACCGTCATGGATTTTTCGTTATTATGTCCGAACCCCAGATAGGCTATCTCCCCTTTTACTTCAAACAATATCTTATTGTAGGTCATAATCAACTCCGTTTCCTATTTGCACAGATTCTCAATTATCATTGCGCCACCCTGGCCTCCGCCGACACACAACGATGCCATGCCGTATTTAGCCTTTCTTTTTTTAAGTTCATGCGCGAGTGTGACAACAATACGACTTCCTGTGGAGCCTACCGGGTGTCCAAGCGCGATTCCACCGCCGTTTGGATTGAGATTTTCTTTTGGAATCTCTCCCCATAAAGTATCCACTCCAAAAAAGTCGGCAACCTTTTTATCCGTCATTCCACGGAGGACTCCCAAAAGCTGTGCCGCAAATGCCTCATTAATCTCAAAGACATCCATATCGTCGACCTTCATTCCTGAGCGTTTAAAAACACCGTCCATCGCCAAAAGCGGGCCCATTCCCATTCGTTCCGGCTCAAGGCCGTGAAAGTGCCAATCAACAACTCTTGCCATCGGTTCGAGATTATATTTTTTAACGGCCTCTTCACTTGCCATCAACCAACATGAACCGCCATCAGTGACAGGACAGGCATTGCCGATTGTAACGGTTCCCGCCTTTTTATCAAAGAAAGGCCTCATTTTAGCAAGGCCCTCGACACTGGAATCACCCCTTGGACCTATATCCTTATCAAGAATCCTGTCCAGATTTTTTCCATATATTATTGGAAGAATCTCGTCCTTAAACCGTCCTTCCTTTGTCGCAATCGCCGCCTTGTGGTGCGAATAATTGGCATATTCATCCTGCTCCTTACGGGTTATTCCAAATTCACGCGCAAGAATTTCCGCAGTCATTCCCATATTTACGTTGGCAAACGGATCTATCAAGGCCTTTTGAATTGCTATAATCGGGACAAGAAAATCCGGCCTGAATTTCGCCAGAACTGAAAGTTTTTGAACAGGTGTTTTCGCCTTGAAAAGATTCGCAAAAAGGTTTGTCATTTTTTTGTTGAACATAAGAGGCATATTGGACATTGATTCCACGCCACCGGCAAAAATAAGATTATCACGTCCAGAACCAATTCTGATATGTGCTTCAGCCATAGCGGCCATTCCTGCAGCACAATTCCGATTAATGGTCGCCCCAGGTGTTTTCTTGTGAAGACCAGCCTCAAGTGCAATAACCCTTCCGATGTTTGGATACTTTACAGGATTTCCAACACAGCCAATTATCACATCGTCTATCACGTCGTTTGGTATGGCCGTTTTATCAACAATATGTCGTATCAAATAATTTATAAGAAACGGGGCCTGGACATCCTTGAGATCCATGCCAGCCTTCGCCTGCGGACTTCTTCTTCCTTCGACCAAATAAACCGGTTTTAAAGTCACTTTTTTCCTCCTGTTTCTGCAAAAAATTGATCAAAACAATCCGATAAAATCATAAATCGAAACAGTGGTAAAACGCAACCCAATTGCAAGGCATCAAAAAGAAATAGATGGTGGAAAATAATTTTTATCATATAATGTTACTAACATAAACGCATAACAGCACAACAGCGACGACATCAGGAGACAGAAAAATGAACTATTATTCTGACGAAAAAGAATGGAAGTGGCTTTTTAACAACGCAATCAACTGGGACAAAATAATCCCTCTTTATTTTCCAAAGTTTCCTACCGAGGATGGCATCAACTCAAAAGAGGAGGCCATCCAATTTCTTGAAGAACTGTTAACGCAAACCGGAGAATGGACATCCACTGCGGTCGCGGACAGGGCGGCAACGCTCGACAAGGAAGGATGCGGTGAAGTAAAAGATGGCAAGACAATACCAAACGAGCATTTACAGGCACTATATAATGAGTGTATCGAACTTGGTGTTTTCGGTCTGACCATGCCGAAAAAACATGGTGGAATGGACCTTCCCGCCCTTACCAATCTTATAATGGTTGGACAGATGTCGAGAGCGTGCCTGTCATCCTGCACTCAAACAGCATTTTTTACCTCAATTGCAGATATGCTTTTGCGCTTCGGCCCGGAAGAGTTCAAAGACAAATACATACCAAAAATAGTCGAAGGAAAAATTTCCGGGGCCATGTGTCTAACCGAACCAGGAGCGGGTTCCGATGTTGGTGCAATAAAAACAACTGCCACACCGCAAGATGACGGCACATATCTCCTGAACGGTACCAAGACTTTTATCACAAACGCAGGCGGTGGACTCGGTTACGCTCTGGCAAGAATAAAAGGAGAACCGGAAGGTCTTGAGGGAATATCGATGTTCTTTGTCGAACAGGAAATAGAACATGACGGCCAGAAAATTCAAAACTACAAGGTAACAAAAAACGAGGAAAAAATGGGCCTTCATGGCTCATTTACCTGCGAAATGGTCTATGAAAATTCCAAATCCCATCTGGTCGGTGAAAAGAACATGGGATTCAAATATATGCTCCATCTCATGAATGAGGCCCGTCTGGCAGTTGGTATTCAGGCACTGGGTTGTATGGAGGGTGCCATTAATTATGCGAAGGAATATGCAAAAGAAAGAATCCAGTTTGACAAACCAATTCTCGAACTTCCTCTTTTTGCAAGAAACATTGAAGACTACGAAACTGAAATGGATGCCATACGTGCCATGGTTGTTGATACCATCTCCTACTACGACATATTTCAGAAACTTGATCTCAAACAGCAGGAAAGTTGTGATTTGACCGATGAGGAGAAAAAACTTTATGAGGATGCGGCCCTCTGGACAAGAAAAAGAACTCCTATTCTGAAATACTACTGCTGTGAAGCCTCCACAAATCTGACCCAGAAGGCAATCCAGCTTCTAGGAGGCTATGGCTTCATGAAGGAATATCCTGTCGAACGCATGCATCGCGACAGCTTTGCCCCGCTTCTATACGAGGGAACAAGCCAGGTTCAGGCCCTTATGGCCTTAAAGGATATTGTCAAATATGCCGTCAAGGACCCCAAGCGGTTTTTTGCCAATATCTTTTTCAACCATCCAATCGGTGCCATCATAAATGCCGAAAGTGATTGCACAAAACGATTCGCATCATCACATTACGAGTTCAAGAAAAAAATGATCGGACTTTTAATCAAATGTCTCAAGCCTGAAATGAATAAAATTTTCAATCCAAAGGCATGGATGGACATGGACAGGGTAAACATTCTGATGACTCATGCTGAAACACTCTGTCAGGCACTCTCATATATGGAAACCCTGCGTGTTCTTTGCTATCACGCCAACAAGGACGAATCCAGACACGATCTTTTCTTCCGCTACGACAAACTGATCACCCCAAGGATGGAGGCAATCTATAAGGACTGGTCAATAAGATAAAAGACTTCAAAAAAAAACCTCTTCCAAAAAACTTTTTGGAAGAGGTTCAAAGTAATAATTTACACCATAATCAGCATCAATAAATCATATCCGCCATACGCTTATAGGTATCGTATCTCCATTTTGCGTCCAAAACGGCCTGTTTAAAAAGTCTTTCAGCCTCTTGCGGAAACGTCTTGACCAATGAGGAATAGCGAACTTCACCCATTATAAAATCGTTGTATTTATTCCAATCCGGTTCCTTTGAATCAAGCTGGAATGGATTCTTGCCTTCTTTTTCAAGCATTGGATTATAGCGAAAAAGTTGCCAGTAACCTGCATCAACAGAGTCCTTCTGCTCCCTCAACCCTTTATCCATACCTTGTTTAAGACCATGGTTGATACAAGGGGAATAAGCAATAATAAGCGAAGGTCCTGGATACGCCTCTGCCTCGGTAAGTGCCTTGATGTATTGATTTTGATTTGCACCAATGGCAACCTGAGCGACGTAAACATAACCATAACTCATCACCATACGTCCAAGGTCCTTCTTTCTTGTTTTCTTTCCGCTTGCTGCAAATTTTGCAACAGCACCGGTTGGAGACGACTTTGAGGCCTGTCCTCCAGTATTGGAATAAACTTCGGTATCGACAACGAGAATATTTATGTCTTCGTTCTGCGCAAGAACGTGGTCAACCCCGCCATAACCGATATCATATGCCCAACCATCTCCTCCGAACACCCATACTGATTTTTTAACAATATGGTCCTTGAGCTTCAAAATTTCCCTGCATGATTCGTTGTCACATTTTTCCAGGGCCGGAACAAGTCTTGAGTGGATTTCCTTGGTTTTATCTCCACTGTTCATATTGTCGAGCCACTCTTTGAACATTTCCCTTACTTCAGGAGCAACAGTTTCCATACCTTCTCTCATAAGACGCGCAACCCTCTCGCGAAGCTTTCCTTGTCCTACAAGAAAACCGTAACCGTACTCGGCATTATCTTCAAAAAGGGAATTTGCCCATGCAGGTCCCCTACCGACTTCATTTTTACAATACGGAGTTGAAGGAGCCGAACCACCATAGATGGAGGAACATCCAGTGGCATTGGCGATCATCATTCTGTCACCATAGAGCTGTGTAATAAGCTTGATATAAGCTGTCTCACCGCAACCGCCACAGGCACCGGAAAATTCAAAAAGAGGTTTCGCAAACTGGGACCCTTTTACAGTGGTGGT
Source organism: Bacteriovoracaceae bacterium (assembly GCA_023137315.1). Taxonomy (GTDB): domain Bacteria; phylum Bdellovibrionota; class Bacteriovoracia; order Bacteriovoracales; family Bacteriovoracaceae; genus JAGLPP01. The sequence continues at coordinate 10,360 of JAGLPP010000136.1, read as the reverse complement.
TTTGAAGTGTTCAGTCTTGTAGCTTACGTTCTGGGACATATAGTCCCAATTTTTTGTTTCACCAAGCTGACTCTCCAAAGGTTTCATCGTGAGTGCCTTCGTCTTTGACGGACAGGTATCGGCACAAACACCACAACCTGTGCAGTCCAGAGGTGAAATTTGAATCTTGTATTGATAATTCGCGACACTCTTACCTGTCGCCTTTTTTGTGACCATCCCCTGCGGAGCATTTTTCATTTCTTTTTCATCCAAAAGAAATGGCCTGATAACGGCGTGAGGGCATACATAAGCGCACTGGTTACACTGGATACAATTCTCTGCATCCCACTCGGGAACATTAACGGCGATTCCACGCTTTTCATGAGCAGTGGTTCCTGACGGAAAAGTTCCATCCTCTCTTCCTGCAAAAGCTGAAACAGGAAGATTATCACCATCAAGATGATTAATAGGTGCGGCGATATTTGCCGTAAAATTCTTCAGATCCTCATCCTTTATCGTCTCAAGTCCGTAGACGTGATATCCGTTACCATCAGCACTCAGATTTTTCCATGCGGAATCAACCTTCACTTCAACCAATCCCTTGTCGCCCTGGTCGACAGCTTCATTATTCATTCTAACGATATTCTCACCTTTGCTGCCATAACTTTTCTCAATTGCCTTTTTCATGAAAGTCACTGCATCAGCGTAGTCAATAACGTTGGAAAGCTTGAAAAATGCAGACTGCATGATTGTGTTGGTTCTGTTGCCAAGACCAATATCAACAGCAAGCTTGGTTGCATTCAAGATGTAAAACTTCACATACATGTCGGCCATCTGTTTTTTCATCCTGTCGGGAATATGATTTAAAACCTCATTTTCATTCCAAATGGAGTTTAAGAGAAAAGTTCCACCTCTTTTAATTCCCTTCAAAAGATCATACTTATCGAGATATGATGGTACGGAACAGGAGATAAAACTCGGATTATTGACAAAATACGTGGAGCGAATCGGCTCTTTTCCAAAACGAAGATGGGATACCGTCACACCACCTGACTTTTTTGAGTCATAAGCAAAATATCCCTGCGCGAACATATCAGTGTGGTCACCGATAATCTTGATGGAGTTTTTATTCGCCCCAACAGTTCCGTCTGCACCAAGTCCAAAAAACTTACACTCGACAGTTCCCTTGGGAACTGTATCAAGATTGTCTTTGGTGTTAAGAGATGTAAAAGTCACATCGTCAGTAATACCGATTGTAAAACCATTCTTTGGTTCACTTTGCTTTATATTTTCAAATGTCGCCACAATTTGTGCCGGTGTTGTATCTTTCGATGAAAGTCCGTAACGTCCACCAACAATTACCGGGGCATCACTCATTCCATAAAAGGAATCTCTCACATCCATGTAAAGTGGCTCACCAGGGGCACCCGGTTCTTTCGTTCTATCCAAAACAGCAATTGTTTTTACTGACTTTGGAATAACATCGTGAAGATATTTTACAGAAAAAGGCCTGTAAAGATGAACTGAAACACAACCAACTTTTTCACCGTTGTTGTTTAGATATTCAACAGTTTCCCTCATGGTATCTGTAACAGAACCCATTGCAATAACAACGCGATCCGCGTTTGGATCACCATAATAATTAAATGGTTTGTAATCACGGCCGGTGAGTTTTGAAATTTCGGCCATGTAATTTTCAACCACTTTCGGAAGTTCAGCATACTTTGGATTTACTGATTCCCTTGCCTGGAAATAAATATCAGGATTCTGGGCAGTACCACGCGTTACAGGACGCTCTGGATTCAGGGAATTATCACGAAATGCCTGCAACGAATCCCAGTCAACCAATGTTTTAAGACTGTCATAATCCCAAACATCAATCTTCTGAATCTCGTGGGACGTTCTGAAACCATCAAAGAAATGTAAAAACGGCATTCTTGATTTTATTGCCGCCAGATGGGCAACAGCACCGATATCCATGACTTCCTGAACTGAACCAGAGGCCAAAATCGCAAGACCTGTTTGTTTGGCCGAATAGACATCAGCGTGCTCTCCAAAAATGGAAAGGGCGTGAGTGGCAATCTGTCTTGCGGAAACATGAAAAACTCCGGGAAGTCCTTCTCCTGCCATTTTATACATATTCGGAATCATAAGAAGAAGTCCCTGGGACGCGGTATAGGTAGTACTCAAAGAACCGGCCTGAAGACATCCGTGCATTGTCCCGGATGCTCCTGATTCTGATTGCATTTCAACAACACTGACTGGTTCACCAAAGATATTTTTTCGGCCTCCGGCCGCCCATTGATCGACATATTGCGGCATATCCGAAGACGGAGTGATCGGATAAATTCCAGCTGTCTCTGTAAAAGCGTAGGAAACATGAGCTGCCGCCATATTTCCATCCATTGTCTGTTTTTTCATGGCCATTTTTTTGCTCCTTAATGTAAATGATTCGACATTCCAAAATATTTAAAGAAATTCGGGGACATTCTAACCCCATTCAGTGTGATACGGCAACGACGATCGGTTTAATTGATCCAATCTTGACATTCACGCCACCACAATTTTTCGTGCACTGCCCCCATTGAAGTGGCCGGTATTGGTTGGCACCCCGTATTTTTTGCGCATATAATGATGAATAAAAACCAAGGAAACGATCATGGCCGCTTCAACCCTTTCACACAAGGACTTCTGTCTCGAAAAATATGAAAACTCAAGTGTTCCATTCCTTATAAACAGAAAACTCCTTATTCACAAACAACTTGAAAAATCGGCACGTGCATATTGTGTCTATTCCGACCTTCACGGCTCATATGAAAAATATCTCCATTGGCTTAAAACCGGTATGGGATATTTTAGAATAATTATCTCGGAAATACTTGGTGCGTCCTATTCAAAAAATATTTACGAAAAATACGAACGCTTGTTCCTTCTGGCAAACCGGGCCAGGGTCAACTCGGTTCAAAGACATGTCGAATCAGAGAAAAAGGGTGAATGGGAGGCCCATAAATTTTTCAATGAAGCGGTTCCTAAAAAATTCATAGAAACCATTTCTGAAATTGAAAAATTCGGACTCTCAAAACGCAGGATCATTGAAGACATACTTAAAATACTTCGTCTTATTGTCCGCGGCGACGAGCACAGAATAATGAAGGCCGTACCTCCAATGTTTCTTGAAAACATCCTGAAACTGTTCTTCAAGGAGGATCGTGGAAGTTATAATTCACTGATTGATGGAATTATTGGAAATGAGCATATCTACAACATCTCCGTTTCTGTCATTATAAAACTGATTCTTCTCAACTGCTTTGAAAAACACATCAATCTTGGCGACACCTTCGACAGAGGAGACGGCTCTGACAAACTGATCAGGTTTTACAGGGCATATTTCGGTCATCCGACCAACGATTCCGATCTTCACTACATCTGGGGAAACCACGATATACTGTGGCTCGGCGCCTCAATAGGAAACCCGGTCTGCGCCATGACCGCCCTTAGAATTTCCATGCGCTATAGTAATATTGATTTTCTTTTTCGTTATGGATTCAATCTCGACAAACTTAAAAATTTTGCTCAAAAATGCTACAAGGAAAAACCAACCGGCAAATATATCAAGGAATGCAACTCCGACATCTGGCCGGAGGATCTTGCATCCAAGATGGCCAAGGTTCTGCTCGTTCTTGAATCCAAATTGACTGTCTTGCAGCTCAAGGAATCATTGAAAAAAAATGGCGATATTGATTACCGGCCATATCTTGAACACTACTCCGCCCTCCTGCAGTATATGTGCACCGATATGCCAGAAGACAGCAACGCCTGGAAGGCGTATATGGCGGAAAATCCACTTTACACAGACTGTTTTTTCCCAACAATTGATTCGAACAATCCGGAAGCACTGACCCCTGAGGAAAAAGAGGTTGCTGATGATATTGTAACGCAATTTTGCACACTACCAAAACTCCATGAAGACATCAGATGGATGTTTCAAAAGGGAGAAACCTACAGGGTGATGGACAACACTGTTTATTATCACGCCGCACTTCCTGCAACCGAAGAGATGACTCTTGCGGAAGTCAAGGGTATGAAGGGAAAGGAGCTTCTCAACTACGTTCAGCGTGATATCAAGCGTATTGGCGAAACTTATATTGATAAATATCCAACAACAACAAGGGAAAAAATGTTTTTCTGGTTTCTCTGGTGCGGAAAGAAATCACCATTTTTCTGCAAGTCAAAGATGGCAACTTTGGAGCGGGCAATCTTCGACAAGAAAGAAGCAAAATCAAATCCAGTCACCACCCACGAAGAGAAAAAAAATTCCTATTACAAACATATTCACAACGACAATTTTCTTAACCGGATTTTAACCGAATTTCATGCCGACAAGATTTGCATGGGACATACACCTGTTCCCTCCGTTGACAGATCAATTCTTTCGCAAAACCTCAGGGCATTCATCATTGATGGCGGTGCCTCTTCCGCATACGGAGACCGTGGAGCAATTCTTATCAATACCCCCGACTACACATATGTGACCTTCCATCCCGCCCTGGAAGAACTACAGGCGGCAGAAAGAGAGGACAGACTTCCTGAAATGATCATCGAACCTCTTGAGGAAAAGAAAAATTTAAAACTCGGAAACATGGACAAGGGGTACTTTCTGCGTCGTGAACTCAATGCAATTGACGAACTTCTTGAAACAAGACTCGACAAATGGACGGATAAGTACTTTTTTTGAGAAAGTATAAAATTTAATTTGCAGGAACCGTGGAACGTAATAAATTACGAAGTAGTCTGGATAAACAACCACCCTGTTTCAAGACCGACATTCTCAACTTATTACTGTTTATGACTTTTATATTTGCATCCGACACTGTATGCGCGTAGCTCAATACTTTTTTTGTTTTTGGATGATAAGTAAAAATACCCTTTCCATCAAATCCAAACAGGATCTTCTTAAAAAAATCTGGTCGACTTTTTTCAACGCCACCAGGATCAAGATATGTTACCAAATTGCGCCCTTTTTGATTATTATACAACCTTTTCAGCACACTTTGCTTGTACACAAAACTTTCATCGGTAACGGATGGTATCGTATCCTTGAAAAACTCTTCGTAAATCTCCTGTTGAATTTCAGACATGGCACCAATGAATTCCCCCCATCCCCGCTCCTTGGGCCATATCCGTTGAAGATTATCAACCCTGCCGTTTGCATAATCCTCCATTAATAAAATATATTTTTTAGCATCTGGAGATAATGTGATTTTTCGATTTAATTTTTTTTCTGCCGCTTTTTGATATTGCTCCATGAATTCGAGCGTCAGTTTCGCATTTTTTCTTTCATCAAGGTACAAATCTGAAACACTTTGTCCGGTGTATATGCCAATATTGTATCCGGGTCTTTTTGCCACTTCGGCACCAACAAAATTTTCATTCACCACGCTCCATATACTTTTTTGAGGATCATAGTTTAATGCCTTCCCCTGGGAGATTCTCAAATGAGAATCGACCATGACATCGGAAAGATCCCTGAATCCAATGGATGAAAGATCCCCTGTCTCCTCGTTTATAAAAGCAAGCAGATTTTGTGTATGACCTTCCACATAGAAACCGTGCTCTAGATTTATTGTGGCACTAAATTCCGCCAACTTGGGAATATATATTTTTCTTATCCAGTCATCAACTGTCATTTTCTTTTTAGCGGCAAGATTTTTTAGCAATTCTCCGCGACTCAATAATCCGTGCATTGGAACAAGACGTGCACTTTTATCTGCAATATGTGGAGAGACCAGATCTCTTATCAGATAGGAATATGACTTTCCCTGATTCATTTTAAAAGTACTTGTAAACCGCTCTGGTAAAAATCCTATTGAACTGTTATTTGATTCTAAAAGGGTTTTTTCAACAAAATCATTCACCCTCACTCCATTTCGAAGAATGCCTTTTAAATTATGATTTTCTTTTTGAAATTTTAAAATAACAGGACGATATGTCTTATCATCCGGTTTCCAGACAAAGTAGGAGCTGTGCCCCTGAAGTCTTACTCCAAGAAATTCCTGTTTTATCTGATCTGGAAATAATTTTTTTAATCGTTTTAATTTTCTTTTTTCCAATGCGGATTTATCGAAAAAAAATCGTACAAACTTCTTCCCATCCTTCTCCGTATAGGCATATTTTGATGAGTTTTTATCCAAAAAAGATGATTTAAACGAATCGGCCTTTTGTTCGGGAACTTCAATGTGGTGAATTTCTATAATCTTTTGTGATGTTTCCGGAACTATTTCATCTCGACGTTGAACGATATTCATAAATTCATGTTTTAAGAAGGTTACCCACTCTTGAGGAATTTGACTGTAATCAATATCAGCATTTGAGCCTGCCGATAAAAAAATGATTAGCAAAAATACAAGACGAACTCGCACCATAACCAACTTATCGGGATTTATCTAAATGATGTTAGTTACTAAATGTCATTACTCTTAGTAAATTCAACAAGTTGTCTTTTTTCTTTCTTTTTCACTCAACTTAATTCCCGACCGTTCCGATAAAGTATTACTTGTTAATCGCATCCATAAGGGGACGGACTTATGAAATATTCACAACTAAAACGACTACTTTTTTTCCCATGCTTTATCATTGCGGGAATTCTCATTATACAATCAGCAGTCGCCGCCGAGGATACGTTTGACTACGACCAAAAAGAGGCATTACAACTACAGCTTGTCGAAAAAAGTCTGCCTGCCGTGGAAAAGTCAAAAAAGACCCGTGCCACCATAGGCAATCGTTCCCCTGCAGACACTGATAAAAATGGAAGCATTGATTACGATGAATTTGAAAAAATCATGGAAAACGATGATGATGTCAATTGGTTTGAAAGAATTGACAATCTAAACGATAAATAGACACTATAACCATCAAACAAAAAAATTACAGGAAACCACAATGGCCGCAATCAACCTTGAATCATTCAATCATGGACTAATTGACTTTATAGGAAACTCCCCAACTGCTTTTCATGCCACCTCAAACATGAAAAAAATTCTTGTAAAAAACGGGTTTAATGAACTCAAGGAATCCGACACCTGGAATATCGATTCAGGAAAATATTTTATCGTTCGAAATGATTCAGGCCTTCTCGCCTTCACTATCTGCAAGAAAAACAATCCGGCACTTGGTTTTAAAATGATCGGTGCACATACCGACAGTCCAAGCCTGAAAGTCAAACCCAATGCGGAGAAGATTGCGAACAATTATCTACAGCTTGGTGTCGAGGTTTATGGCGGACCTCTTTTAACAACATGGTTTGACCGTGATCTGTCCATGGCGGGCAAGGTGATTTACCTCGATAAAAATGAAAAAATTCAAAGTACCCTTTTGGATTTCAAACGTGCCATTGCAACAATCCCATCTTTGGCCATTCATCTTGACAGGGATGCCAACGATAAAAAATCAGTCCAAAAACAAAAAGATTTACCTCCGCTTCTAGGACAAATTCACGGAAAGGGCAACAAATCCTTCAAGGACATTTTGATGAAAGAACTTGAGTCCAGCTCACCAAATCTTGAAATCAAAAAAATCCTTGATCACGACATGTGTTTTTATGATGTCCAAAAACCGGCAATCGTTGGAATCAACGGGGAATTCATAACAGGAGCACGACTGGATAATCTCATTTGCTGCTACTGCGGACTTATGAGCATCATCGAAAATCATGATGACACAAACACGCTTTTGGTTTGTAACGACCATGAAGAATGTGGTTCAAGTTCCAACGTTGGAGCAGGCGGCCCGATGTTAAAAGATATTCTGCAAAGAGTTTGTTCAAATTTTGAGACCTATTCCCGAATGATAGCAAACTCCATGCTGGTTTCCTGTGACAATGCCCACGCCATTCATCCAAACTTTCCTGAAAAAAGCGAGGAAAACCACGGACCACTTCTTAATCACGGGCCTGCAATAAAAATCAATCACAACCAACGTTATGCAACCACAAGCGAAACTGCCGCATACTTCACATACATTGCAGGAAAAGCGGAATCACCTGTTCAAAAATTCATCAGTCGCACCGACATGCCATGCGGATCAACCATCGGGCCCATTACGGCCTCAAACATCGGAGTGAAAACCATTGATGTTGGCGTTCCAACTTTCGGCATGCATTCCATCCGTGAAACCGCCGGCTACAAGGATTCATGGTATCTCTATAATATATTGAGCTGCGTATTCAATTCTGCAAAAGATAATTAAAAACCAATCTTTTGAAATATCTTGGATTTTTTTCCAGCTACGAAGAGGCTGGAAATATGGATACAACCTTAGTATATTATTTGAATGAATTTAGAGCTATACCAAATTGACGCATTTACAGACAAGGTATTTTCAGGAAACCCTGCCGCAGTATGCCCATTGCGTGAGTGGCCCGATGATAAAATTCTTCAAAACATTGCCATGGAGAATAACCTTTCTGAAACATCTTTTTTTATAAAGGAGAAAGATGGATATTATATAAGATGGTTTACTCCAACTACGGAAGTCAAACTCTGCGGACATGCCACCATTGCCAGTGCTTTTGTCATTTTCAATTATCTTACTCCGGGAACTGACAATATTTGCTTTAACTCCAAGAGCGGAAAACTGTATGTACGCAAACAAAAGAATACATTGATATTAAATTTCCCGCAGGAGTTGGCCATTGTAAACGAATTATCAAATGACTACGTTGATATATTAGGCGAAAAAGCATCAAGCATTCATTGTATTTCTGATCATTCGATAATGGCAGTCTTTAACAGTGAGGAATCTGTGAGGTTATTAAAACCAGACCTGCAGAAACTGCTGAAGTTGGAAAAAAGCCTTGTTGTTACATCCAAATCCAAATTAAAGTCTGTTGACTTCGTTTCGAGATGCTTTTGCCCACAAGAAGGAATAAATGAAGATCCGGTTACCGGGTCAAATCATTGCTTTTTAGGGCCGTTTTGGTCCGGGGAACTTAATAAAAAAAGTATGGTTGCCAGACAACTATCACGCAGGGGTGGAGAACTTTTCATAACTCTTCTGGACGATAACAGAATCGAAATATCCGGAAAAGCTATCTTATACATGAAAAGTGAGATATTTTTTTGATAAATTGAATCCAATCAATGGCCCGTAAAAATTTCGTAATAATGAATTTAATCCCATCTTAATTCAATCTGACTTAAAGCGAATCAACAAATGAGTTCTAAAAGTTCGACTGAATATTTGTTTTCACAATTTAGACAATTAGTAATTTTATCTTTTAAGAAGATTATAAACAATCGAAACGAACCTATAGGGAAGCCCTATGGAAAATCTCTCTTTCTCGCCCTCTGTATACATATTTGTAATTATAATTATTTCGTCATCATGATAAATCTTTTTTAGTTCTTCATTTTCTTTAATCATTCCAAGATTTTTCAATTCAATTTTTGTAAATGTGGCATTCCATGCATGGTTAAAGGTTTTGATTGCATCACCAACCCATTTGGTGATTTGTAAATTATGCTCTTTTTCATTTTCAAGATTGGATATAGAAATATCTTTTCCTGTAATCTTCTTTATTAGCTCTGGACTTAGAAGAAATACAAATGCATTTCTAAATTGCTGTTCCTCAGATGAGACAAGAATCTTGAGATCGCGTGAATGCCCCTCAGTTATCCCCTCATTTATATGCATCAAATCGGTTGAGTGTAATATCTTTAAATGATTACTTTCCCAGTGCTCGACACTGAGATGGACATAGGTTTCGTATAGGACTTCAAGGTAGGGCATATTACCACGAATAATATTTTTTTCTTCAAATGATTTTACAAATTCCATTACCAATCCCTCCTGTAGTAATTTCTCAAGTGAGGAGTTTAATGTTAGAGATTGAAGAGACTTCAAAATTGAGACATTTTTACATTCGAACTCTTGAATCTGACGCTTATTTCTCGAAAAAGCTTGAAGTAAGTTATTTTCGAGGCCCTTTTTAGGTTCTTCTATTACCACTCTAATTTCTTTTAAAGATAACCACAAGGCCTGAAGCTCCTTAATTTTCAAAATCAATGCTGACTCACGGTTTGTATAGACCCGATAACTTCCACTTCTTTTCGGTGAAAGCAACCCCAAAGATTCAAAATGTCGAATCATTCTCTGGCTTACTCCTGTTTGATTTGAAATTTCTCCTATCCTCATATCAATCATTGAACTCCTATGAATTGATTATCGGGCCTGACATGGTGTCAGACTTTAGAGGGAAAATTTTGCTCAAGAACCATCGAATGTTCAAGACAAAAATCATAAACACAAGTAATTATCTTTTCATTACAGGCACCTATAGTCAAAATGCCAGACTTGCCCAGTTGTCGATTTTCACCTGGCCAAC